>WYBA01000389.1 GCA_011526095.1 Myxococcales bacterium
ATCTGGAGCGACCGCGTCTACCTCGACATGTCCCTGCTCGCCGACCATCACGCCGCGGCAGCGGCGTGACCCACCTGAACCCGATGCTCTCTCGTCAGGCATTCACACAAGAAAAGAGACTTGACCCGGAAGTGGGCGTCCAAGAGCAGCTCGATGTCCGCGGGCCGCTCGCTGAGCGGGCGCAGTTGGATCACGCGCATCGCGGGGAGGCGGGTCTCGCCGAGGCGGCGCGCGGCGGTGGTGATGTCCGGGGCCGCGACGATCGGGCGGGTTGCGTAGGTCCGGCCGAACAGCTCCGCGACGAACGGGGCGGAGGGCGCCTCGATGGCTGCGAGGTCGAGGAAGGCGGTCCCGTGCGAAGCGTGGCGGAGGACGGCGGCTTGCTCGGCGAGCGTGGCGAGTGGCGGCTGGATCGCGACGAACGCGTGCGGACGCCGAGGTGAGGCGAGGTGGATCGCCTCGGCGATGACCGCTTGCTCACAGCCCCGCGGGCCGAGCAGCAACAGCGGGGCGGGGGCGGTCGCGGTGACCATCGCCTCGTCGACCTTCGCGTGGGCGGCGAGTCCGATCCCGCGCGTCAGTGGCGGGCGCAGCGCCACCACGTGGTCGTCGAGCGCGAACAGCGTGACGTTGGCGACGCGAAATGACTGGCCCGCCTCGATCTGGA
Organism: Myxococcales bacterium; assembly: GCA_011526095.1. Lineage (GTDB taxonomy): Bacteria > Myxococcota_A > Polyangia > Haliangiales > Haliangiaceae > WYBA01. The sequence continues at coordinate 668 of WYBA01000389.1, forward strand.
ACTCGGACGCGCGGCTGTCGTCGACGAACGTGCCGTTGAGCGAAGTCTGATCGACGACCCACAGCCCGCGTCCGCGACGCTGCAACACGACGTGCAGCCGCGACACAGCCTCGCGGGTTCGGTCGTCCGGGCCGCGGCGCGACGAAACGCTGACGTCGACCACGCCTCGCGGCGACGATCCGACCTTGAAGTTGCGCTGGGTCGGCAGCAGCGGGATCACCTCGCCACGGCCCACGACGAGCAGGGAGGTCACGGCCCCGGGCGGCAGCAGGTCGAGCCCGCCATCGGCGAGCGGATCGGTGGCCACGCTCGGGTGGCTCGGTCCGGTGGGGGACTTGGTCACGGTCATGAGGACGGTACGCCAGCCACTGCGGCTCCGCCCCCACGGTGCAACCTCGATCCGCCGAGGCGCCGCACGGGGTGCCGCGTGCACCGCCCAAGTACCCGGGAGGTCATGGCCGAGGCCGGTGAGCGCGCAACCCGCGCGGGTGATCCCGCGGGCCGGTGTCCGCGACCGGCAGGTGCGGCCGGCGGTTGCGTAAGACGCCCCGATGCCCCCCTCCAAGACGCGGCCGCCTGTGGACGTCGTGATGTTCGAGGACGAGCTGCGACGGTACCTGCGCCACGCGAACGTCCTGCTCGCGAGCGCGCCCCCGATCGAGGCCGAGGTGTTGCTGGCCGAGCGGCTCAAGGTGCTGCGGCGGGCGATGCACTGGCTCCGCGCCGTGTCGACCGGCGTCGAGCAGCTCCTGCAACAGACCGAGCGGCAGCTCACGAGGCTGGAGACGCTCGACGAGCCGTTGACGGCGCCGCTGCGCGCGGCCACGATGCCGGCGAGGAGTAGCGAGTCATGAGCAGGTTCGACAAGATCGGCGCGACAGCCGCATTCGCGGCGCTCTCGTTCGCCACGGCGCCGCGGTACGCGCGCGCCGAGGGCTGCGAGGCCGAGACCGCCGCGGTCCAGGCGCTGGGGCGTCCGGATTCCTCACTGGCCCCGCCGACGAACGAGGACGCCACGCGCCACCTCAGCGAAGGCAACAAGCGGCACCGCGTCCAGGACTACGACCAGGCCGTGGAGGCGTACAAGTCCGGCGCGTTGATCGACGGCGCGCCGGTCTTCCTCTACAACCTCGGCCAGGCGTACCGGCTCGGCGGGCAGTACGAGAAGGCGATCCGGCAGTACAAGCTGTTCCTCGATCGCGGCGCGCCGGGCCCCGAGCTGCGCGCGCTGATCGAGTGCCACATCGGCGCGATGACGCGCGAGCTCGATCAGGCCGCCTCCAAGGAGCAGCCGACCGGGCCGGCGCCGGAGGCCGGAACGGCCGAGCCCACCGTGGACCTGCCGGCCAACGCGTCGCTGGCGCCTGGCGATGACGCTGCCGGCGTTCCTGCCTGGTACGCCGACGGGCTCGGCTGGGGCCTCGCCGGCTCCGGCGCCGCACTGGGGCTCGCGGGGCTGGGGTTGCACCTCAACGCGTCCGGCCTGGACGATCAGGCCGCGCGCGAGGACCGCGAGGACGTCCGGACCGAGCTGCGCGACCGCGCCGACTCGCGCCGGCTGTGGGGCACGGGCCTCGCCGCGTTCGGGCTCGTCGGGCTCGGCGTCGGCGTCGTCAAGCTCGCGCTCACACCCGACGCGCCGAGCGACGAGCGCGTCACCGTGATCGCCGGTCCGCGCTCGATCGGTCTTGCCTGGACCTTCTGAGCCAGCGCATCCTCAGCGGCGCCGCCGTCGTCGGCGGGCGAGAGTGAGCTGGCATGTTCGAGCCCGGCAGCCTGGTCGACAAGTACCGCATCGTCCGCAAGCTCGGAGAGGGCGGGATGGGTGCGGTCTTCGCCGCCGAGCACACGCTGCTCGGCCGGCTCGTGGCGTTCAAGGTGCTGCACCCGCACATCGCGCAGCACGGCGAGATCGTCCAGCGCTTCCTCAACGAGGCGCGCGCCGCCGCGAAGCTCAAGAGCCGACACGTCGTCGGCGTCCACGACGTCGGGCAGCTCCCCGGCGGCGCGTACTGGATCGCGCTGGAGTACCTCGACGGTGAGTCGCTCGCCGACTTCATGCAGCGCCAGGCGGGGCCGCTGCCGCTACCGATGATCCTGCGGCTGCTCGCCGAGGCGGGCGCCGGGCTGGCCGTCGCGCACGAGCACGGCATCGTCCATCGCGACGTCAAGCCGGACAACCTGTTCCTCGAGCGGGTCGACGACCCGGCGGCGGGCCACGTGCTCGTCCGCGTCCTCGACTTCGGCATCGCGAAGCTCGGCGAGCACGCCTCCGGCGTGAAGACGCGCAGCAGCGCGGTCATGGGGACGCCGCCGTACATGGCGCCGGAGCAGCTGCTCGACAGCAGCACGGTCGATCCGCGCTCGGACGTCTACGCGCTCGCCGCGATCGCGTTCGAGCTGGCGACGCTGCGCCGGCCGTGGGGCGACGAGACGCGGCCCAACGCGATCTACAACCTGCAGATGACGCAGCCTCCGCCGGATCCGCTGCTGCACCGGTCGGACCTGCCGCAGCCGTGGGTGAACGTGGTGCGCCACGGGCTCGTCGCCGACGCGCGCCAGCGCTGGGCGAGCGTGCGCGACTTCCTTCAAGCGCTCGCGCAGGCGACACCGGCCACGGAGTGGCACACCGGCGTCGACCTGCTGCGCCAGTTCGCGCCGGAGCTGATCACGACGACCGACGACGGGCGCACAGTCGGCCACAAGCTCCCGAGCGCGCTCGCGGCGCCGCAGTCGACGCCCCCCGAGGCCGCCGCGGCGCACACGCCGGCCACGCTCTCCGACGGCGTGCCGCGCGCGACCGACGCGCCGGGCTTCGCGCCGGCCGGGCCGTCGACGGCGCCGCTGGCGTCGATGCCGGTGGCCGTGACCACGCTGACCTCGGGCGCCGCGCAGTCGGTCGCGCCGGCGCCGCCCGCGCGGCGCAGTCGTGCGTGGATCGCGATCGCGGCGGCCGGGCTCGCCGTCGGTGGTGGCATCGCGGTCCTCGCTGGCTCGGGCGGCGAGGGTGCGCCGTCGCCGCCGACGACCCCGCGCGTCGTCGCCGTGGACGCGGGCCCGACGATGACGGTGCTGCCCGTGGTCACCGACCCGGCCGGCGCGATCGTCTCCATCGACGGCGTGTCGTTCGGCCCCTCGCCCGTGAAGGCCAGCGTGCAGGTCGGCACAACGGTGCACGTGCGCGCCGAGCTGGCCGGCCACGACGCGACCGAGAAGACGCTCCGCGTGGAGCCCACGCCCGGGCCGCTTCGCCTCGCGCTCGTGCCGGTCCCGTTCGCGCCTGACGCGGGTGTGGTCGCGCCTGACGCAGCGCCCGAGCGTCCGGCCGAGCGCCCTTCGGGCCGCCCGCGACCCAGGCCCCGCCCCCAGGGCAACGCCACGGGGTCCGCGACGGGCACCGCGAGCGGGACAGGCAGCCCGCGGTTCAACCCCGACGATGTCGGCGGCGACTGAGCCATCACCTGGCCCGGGTGAGCGCGTGGCGACCACGCCGGGCGGCGCGCCGCTCGGCGTCCGCAGCGGTGCGCGTAACCGTCCGGAGGCTGGGCCTGACCGTCACGTCAGCCAGCAACCCGAAACGCGGATCCTGCGACCCGATGTCCGCGCCGGGGATGCGTGCTTTGGGGCAGGCCATGGACGGGGCATGATGCGCTCGTCGTCCCAGATGGAGTTGATGAGGCCCGAGGAGCGCGGCTTGCACCACCGGCTTGACGTGCCGGGTGTCGGACGCCGATCCGCGAGGTGCCAGTGAGCGCCGGGGATCGCCGCGATAGGTCTGGCGGCCGCCACGAAGGGCGCGGTGGCGATCGCCGCGGGGCCGCCCAGGTCGACCCGGGGAAGCAGACGCTGACCAGCGGTCTACGTGGCTCGGGCGCACCGGCGTCGTCGGTTGGGGAGTTGGCGCGCATCACGGGTGGGTTGCCGTACGCCGCCGCGTGCGCGGACGACCTCGAACGGATTATCGGCAGCGGCGACTTCGCGAAGGCCATCCTCACGCGTGACTTCCTCGTCGATTGGCGACAGCGCCTCGCGAGCAGCGTGCGGGACGGCCAGGAGCACGCCGCATCGAACCCAGCGCACGCGAGCAAGGTCGCGGAGCATCGCGCGCTCGCCGAGCCGCTGCTGGCTCGGTGCGATGCGCTGATCGATCGCGTTCCAGAACTGTCGCCCGAGGACAGGTCCGCGGTGATGCTGTCGTTGCCGCTCACCGACGAGGGCGCCGCGGTGCGTGAGACCTGGTGCGCGGCACACGGGGGAGGGGGGCAGCTGAGTGGCGATGGTGCACCCGCGGCGCCGTCCAATGGGCCCGCTTCAGCCGGCCAGGATGCAGATCCTGCACCGCTGGGCGAAGCCGCTGGGCAGGCGGCCGATCTGCCCTGGGAGCGTGCCGCGGCCCCGACGGCGGTGCCGTTCCAGCCCGAAATGGAGTCGGTGTTCGGCGAGGACTTCTCCGACGTGAGTGCCTACGTCGGTGCCGGCGATCTTGGGGCGAGCGACGCGCGAGCCGCCACGGCGGGCAACTCGATCGGCTTCCGATCGGAGTCACCCGATCGGTCTCTCGTCGCGCACGAGCTGACGCACGTTGTTCAGAGCCGGCACGCCGGTGGTTCGGCCGTCGCGTTCAGTCGTGTGGGACCGTCTGTCGATGATCCCGCGGAGCGCGAGGCCGATGAGGTCGCGCACATCGTAGCGGATGGTTCGGCGGCCCGCGTCACAGTCTCGCAGACGCCCACGGCAGCCGTGCACTTCGATCGCGGCGCCGGTGAGGCCACGGCGACCAGCGCCCATGGGGGGCCGGCTTCGCATCGCACGATGCGAGTTGTCGCGTACTACGGCAAGAAGTCCCGCAAGACGTGGGTCGGCGCCACTGACGTTGCTGGCCCCGCGACGTACACATGGATCCGGAAGGGCAAGGGCTGGGACTACGGAGGCGGTCCCAACGACATCAAGATCTGGAAGCTCGACAAGAAGCACAAGCCGGTGAAGTCGGAGCCAGTCGCGCGATGGGCGAAGGGCGCGAGCATGGTGATCATCGAGATCGGCGCCAGCGAGCAGGAGTTGCTCGATCGCGAACAGGCTGGCAAGAGCACCGACCGCGACGAGGACGCGACGGCCGAGCAGGACGCAGGCGGCGGGAGCGGTGCGCGGCGGAGTCGCACGGCCGAGGGCGTTGGCTCTGGCACCGATGAGCGACGCTCTTACGGCGAGGACGAAGATGCCAGCGGCTCGACGACGACGGCTGCCGACGCCGAAGGTGGCGGAGGGCAGGGCGCCGAGGGTGAGGCGAGCGAGGACCTGCACGCGGGCCGCGGCAAGGAGCGTGACGCTCGCGGGAAGAACCCGGAGACCGAGCGGGTGCCGGAGCAGGGATCCGACGGGATCATCGAGGGCGGCGGCACGAAGGACCAGGGCGGCACGACCAAGTCCAACAAGTGGGTCGACAACCCGAACGCCGAACGGGGCTACGACGGCAAGGGTGACCCGATCCCCGAGGACGGCGGGCGGTCCGGTGGCCTGGCTGGCGGCGAGCAGGGGAGCAAGGACCACGGCGCCCCGGGGGCGACCGGTTGGTGGGCGATCATCGACGACCCCGCCGGGCTCGGCGCTGCGATCGGTGTCCTCGGCGTCCTCAGCGACGCTGACATCGCGGGCTCACTCGACGGTTTGATGAAGAAGGCCGGGAAGGTGCTCGGGAAGCGCACCGGTAAGGGGGCCAGGAAGCTCGCCAAGGAATTGGAGCGTGACATCGCCAAGGAAGTCGACGAGCTGACCGAGAAGGGAATGAAGAAGGCGCGCGCCGAGCTGGAGAAGATCCCAGACTGGAAGTACCTCGACGACAATGTCAAGGCGAGCAAGCTTAGGCAGGCGCGCGAGAGCGTCCGCGATCACGTGCAGCGCCGGATGGCGTACCACCTCGACAAGATCGCGAAGGAGTCGCGAGACCATGCGAAGACCGCGGAAGAAGCGGCTGCGCTGGCGACCGGCGACGAGAAGGCGCACTGGATCGAGATGGCCGAGACTCTGCGCCACGAGGCGGACGAGGCGGTTGAAGTCGCGGCCCGCCTCCGCAAGCAGCAGAAGGCCGAGGCGGCTGCGCGCGGCAGCGGGAGCTACCAGAAGACGGACGATCTCGCGGGCGGCGCGACGAAGGCCGAAGCCGACGCGGCCGAGCAGTTCAGGAAGACGCGCGAGTACTGGACCCAGGAGGAGGTCGTCGGAGGCATGAAGGTCTACCAACGCGACGACATCATCGACCCCGCGCGGCTCGACAAACACGGGCGGACAAGTCTGGAGCGTATGAGGAAGGGCGAACCGCCCATCGGGCCCGATGGCGCTCCGGTCGAGTTGCACCATCTCAACCAAGCCGATGAGGGCCCCGTCGTTGAGGTGACGAAGACGTTCCACACGCAGAACAAGGCTGCGATTCACATCAACGGCAACAAGATGGGATCCGGGATCGACCGGGACGCATTCAAGGCTTGGCGCAAGAGCTATTGGGAGCATCGCGCCCAGTCCTTCGGTGGTTGATGACCGCACAGCGAATGGAGCTACCGTGGCAGCCGACCTCACACGACTCGTCGCCTACCTCTCGCGCATCCCCGCGACCAGCATTAGTTCGGTCAGCCCTGCTGGTGACGCTCGGTGGTCGATAGGGCTCGAGATCGACATCACGCACCGACTTGCATGGCACGTCGTGCAGGAACTGGCCTGCGTGCTCAACGGCCTGTCGATGACGGAGACGTTGCCGACCATCTTCTTCCCAGTGTCGCCTCCGCCGTACATGAACGGAGGCCCTGAGGAGTACCTCTCGTGGGTTATCCGGGCTCAGTCCGGCGACGCCGATCCCGACGTTGTCGCCCAGTACCTGGAGGGCCGGCTCCCACGCCCAGTCGATGATCTCTCGCGCTGGAAGGTGTAGTGGCCGCCGAGCGTACGAGCGGGGCAGGAAACGATCTCGTCTGCGATCTGACGTTGACTACAGGCAGGCGTCGGCTCGCGGGCACGGGGCCCGCGGTTGGAGCCGGCCGTCCGCGTTCAACTCCGGCGACGTGGCCGCAACGTCGCCGGGACCGGTTCAGCGCTGGCTCGAGTGACGGCCCGGCAACCGTGTTCGCGGGCGCGCAGTTCCATGTCCGTCCAGGGCTGCCCGCAACCGGTCGAAATCCGGCAAGCCTGCTCCATCGCTTGGCAACCCGAAATCCGGATCTCCGGACACGGTGTCCACGGTGGGCATCTCTCCTCGGGGAGGGCTCGTACACGGGGCATGATGTGCCAGTTGTCGGCGAAGGCATCACCGACGATGCCGCTGCCCGCATTCACGGGGTTGGCGTGAGCTACGACCTGGAGGGCCCCGGTGTCGGACGGGATCGCGGCGGCGATGGCCGTGCTGGCGGGGGTTCGCGCGGGACGCTGTCGGCGCCCGGGAAACGGACCCTGACCGAAGGACTCCGGGGGGCGGCGCAGCGCGACGCTGGCGCCGCTGTCGAGGTCGTCGTCGGTAGCGTCGACGCGGTCGAGCGCGACGCCATCACACAGTTTCGCATCGCGGTCTCGGGCCGCGACATGAACGAGGCGCGCAGCACCGCGTTTCAGCTGACGACGCACATGGCGGAGCTGGAGCGGCGCCTGACGGACGCGAGGCGCGCGGTCGCGCAGGAGAAGGAGCAAGAGGCAGCCGAGCGTGCTCGACACACCGAGGCAGCGAACGCCGAGGGGCGACTGGAGGCGGAGGACCAGGCTCTCTTGTCGCCGAGCATGGAGCACGAGCTTGCGCTACGGCAGGTCGAGGCGCGCGTACGCGCGCTCCGGAACGAGGTCGACGCGGCGTTGGAGCTGCGGCCGCCTGGCTACACCGACCTCAGCGACGACCACATGCTCTTCGGGATGGTGCCCCCAGATGACCCGCGCTGGCTGGACTTCGATGCGCAGGAGGCGGCGAAGCAGGAGCAGTGGTTCGCGCAGCTCGACGCGCACGAGGCCGAGCAGCGATCGGTCGCGGCTGCGCAGACGCGCGCCGCGCCGGTCGCTGCCGACACGGAGTGCGCGCCCGCCGACAGCGCCGCGCTGGTCACGCTCGCCGGGATCCACCTCGCGCTGACGTTCACCGGACGGCGGCCGGCGACGAACGAGGTCCTGCCCAGCGACAGCGTTGGACCCGGCACGGTCGGGCCATACCGGCTCGTCCCGTATGCGCTCAACCGCCGCGTCGCCTACTACGTCGCGTGGCACGTCGAGCGTCAGCAGGAGGAGTGGATCGTCGGCGTCGACGAGGTCAACACCTTCGCGGCGATGGTCGACCTCTACGTCGGCGCGGCACGCACGCTGCTCCCCGGCAGCAAGAACCTCCCGGCGACGCAGGCCGATGGCGCGGACACTGTCGCGCGGCAGCCGTCGGTCCTGGAAATGGAGGCCAGCGGGGCATCGGCGGAGCCGCAGCTTGACGGCATCACCGGCGAGCCGGGCGACGCGCCCGGTGAGTGGCGCGACGGTGCGTCCGGCGCCGGCCCTGCGGCGGTGAATCGTCGCAACGCGGGCATCCGGATCAACGAGTACACCGTCGAGGCGGAGCGGATCGCAAAGCAGATCAAGGCCGAGATGGCGGATGGGGTGATCGACCCGGCGACCGCCAGCCGCCAGGCAGTCGACGGCCGCAACCGCGCGCTGAATGACGCCCGTGATCGGATGTCGCCGGGCGCCCGCATGTTCTCCGAGGCGCTGAAAGAGGAGGGGAAGACGCTGGCCGAGATGCGCGTGCACAAGGCCGGGAGCCTGCTCGCCGCGAGCGACGGCGCTGCGCCCGACGCGATGCGTGGACAGCTCGGTGTGGACGGCGACGGCATCGAGCTCCGGCGGGTGCTCGCTGCCGACGACGAGTTGTGGGAGCAGGTCCGGAGGATGGGGCCGCGCGGCAGCCCCGAGCTCCGGGCGGCGCTCACGAAGCTGGGCGAGAGCCCGGTCGTGGCGAAGGCCATCGTCCACAGCGCGGGCAAGACCAACCCGACCATCACGGCCGTGGCGAAGTTCATGCGCCACGCGAACACCGCAGGTGCGGGCATCGGGGCGCTCGCCTCGATCGTCCGCGTCGCCACGGCCGAGGAAGGCCAGCGGCTTCACGTTGCCGCGAAGGAGCTGGCTGGATTCGCGGGCGGCGCGATCGGAGCCGATCTCGGCGCGGGCATGGGGGCGTGGATCGCATCGTTGCTGCGTCTGCCAAACGGCGCCGTGGTCGTGGTCTCGGTGATCGGCGGCGTCGTCGGCGGGATCACGGGGACTGACGTGGGCCTCACGGGGTTGGACGGCGTCGCCCAGGTGACGAACTACGCGATGACGAACTACTTCGGCCCCGGGGCCGCCCAGGCTGGTGCGTATGGCGGACTGTTGCGGCGTCCCGAGTCGCCCGAGATGGGCATCGCTTCCATCCTGGAAGGGGAGATCTACGAGCTGGACACCACGCTCGACGAGGTCGCCGGCAAGATCACGGAGGCCAGGGACACGGACGGGTTGCAGACCCTTCAGCGGCTCCGCCTCACGCTGCTCGATCGACGCGGCACGTTCGAGGCTATCCTGGGCGCAATCCGTGATGGCACGTTGACCACCGACGACGTGTGGCAGATCTTCGGCGTGGAGGAGGACCTCGGTTAGATGCAGCCAGTCGATCGCGAATCGAGCATCGGCCCGTCGGAGCGGCTGCCGCCCGCACGGGTGGGGGCGACGCGTGGGCCGGGGCTGCTGCGGGCCGTCCTCGTTGCGGCGGCGCTCGTGGGGCTCCTGGTCGCGTCCGCCCGCTATCTCGCCGTGGCCGTCGTCGCTGGTGTGGCGGCCGCGATCTGGCTCAGCTTCCTCCTGCTCCATCGGCTCGTCGAACGCGCGCCGGCGGACCAGCACTCCCCGCCGCCGAAGGGCACGCGGACGTATCGCGTGCGCCCGGGGCCGCAGGTGTTCGCGGCGTTCGTCCTGATGATGCTGCTTGCCGGTGGGAGCGCCGCGCTTGGAGTCGACGGTGCGTGGTTCGTCCTTGTGTTGCTCTCGTCCGGGTTCGTCCTGCTCGCGCTGGCGGCACGGGGCGTCGCGGCGTTCGTTCTCGGTCACCGGGTCGTTTTGACCGAAACGCAACTGACCTTCCCTCCCCATGGGTTCTCGAGCGACCACGTGACGGTCGACCTCATGTCTGTTCGCGTCGACCGGTTGAGCGAGAACGCCGACGGCGCACACGTCTCGATCGACGTCGATGGGCGCATGCACTGGTTGACGAACGCGTGGATGGGGCAGCGCGCGTTTGACGAACTCGTCGCAGCGATCCAACACCGGCGTCGGGGCATCGATGCTCGACGGCTCGACGCCCAACGCCCTAACGAATCATGAGGGCTCGTGACGCCGATCACCGCGGTGGAACATCGACCGGCGGCGTACGCTAGGACAACCCCAATCGCGCTAGCACGAGCTATCGTACAGCCCCCTGCGAGCCCCTATGCATCTCCCCTTACGCACGTCACTCGTCGCTGCCCTGCTTGTCCTCGTAGCCTGCGGGTCGGAGGGACCAGACTTCATCGAGTGCCGCGACGACCTCAGCTGTGATCGTTTCGCCGAGGGGCGCTGCATCGTGAATCCCGCCACAGGGAACCAGTTCTGCGCCTACCCAGACGAGGACTGCCCGTCGGGGATGCAGTGGTCGGATCTGGATGTCGAGCCGGCGATCAGTGGAACCTGCGTCGACGGCATCCAGCCGGACGCTGGCGTTGACGCCGCGCCAATCGACGCAGGCGACGGCGGTACATCGTTCACGCTCACGGTCAGCGTTGGGGGGAACGGTTCCGGCTCGGTGACGTCCGATCCCCCTGGCATTGCGTGCTCGTCGGGGACCTGCGTTGGGTCGTTCGACGCTGGCACATCTGTCGAGCTGAGCGCATCCCCCACGGCTGGCGTGTTCTTGGGCTGGTCCGACGCGTGTTCGGGTACCGGTTCGTGCACGGTCCTGATCAACTCGGACCGTGCTGTCGGAGCGCTGTTCGGAGTCCCCGGCGAGTCTCTCTGGTTCGATCAGGTCGGCTCGGCGGGCACAGACACCGCGTTCGCGGTGGTCGTCGATGGGGACGACAACGTGCTTGTCATCGGCAGCTTCAGTGGAACCGTCTCGGTCGGAGGGGTGGCCCTCACGAGCGCTGGCGACCGCGACGTGTTCCTTGCCAAGCTCGACGTCGATAACGGTGCCACTGTGTGGGCGGTGCGTATGGGAGCGACCGGAACTGACTTGGGAGGTGGTGTCGCTGTCGATGGCAACGGCGATGTCCTCGTCACTGGTCGCTTCGAGGGCACCGTGAATCTCGGGGGCGCTTCGCTCACGAGCGCCGGCATGTCAGACATCTTCGTGGCGAAGCTCTCGGGGACCAGCGGCGCCCACGTCTGGTCTCAGCGCTTCGGTGGCACGGGCAGTGACTACCCCAACGTGTTGGCTCGTGATGCTGCGGGCGATGTGCTGATCACGGGTTCGTGGGCGTCTCCGACGATCAGCTTCGGTGGGTCGACGTTCAGCAACGCCGGCAGCAGCGACATCTTCGTGGCCAAGCTGACGGGTGCGGCCGGCGCACACGTGTGGTCGCGCGGAATGGGCGGCACGGGATCCGACTACGGACGTGCCATCGTCGCCGATGGCGACGGCAACGTGGTCGTCGCCGGCACGATGTCCGCCACGGTCAATCTCGGTGGGACTAATCTGACGAGCGCCGGATCCGACGACATGTTCCTCGCGAAGTACGCGGCGGCCAACGGCAATCATCTCTTCTCTCAGCGCTACGGTTCGACTGGGATCGACTCGATCGGTGGTGTTGCGATCGACGGGAGCGATCAGATCGTCGTCGTCGGGAAGTTCGCCGGCACGGTCAACTTCGGCGGGGCAACGTCGCTCACCGCGGTGTCGGGCACCGACATCCTGCTCGCGAAGTACTCCCTGGCCGGCGCGCACGTTTGGTCCAAGTCGTTTGGCGGGACTGGTAGCGAAGATGGCAACGACCTGGCGATCGACCCATCCAACAACGTGACCCTCGTGGGTTCGTTCTGCGGAACGCTGAATCTCGGCGGAACCGACCTCTCGTCTGCAAGCGCCTGCGCGGCGTATGACGTCTTCGTCGCGACATTCGGGGGGGCCGGCGGTGAGCACCTCGGCTCAGTGCGTCACGGTGGCACTGGGTCGGAGGTGGGGCTGGGCGTCGCACGTGCTGCCGATGGGCGGATCGTGAGTGTCGGCCAGTTTTCCGGTTTCGCGGAGTTCGGCGGCGAGGGCTACACCAGCGCTGGGGGCACCGACGGGTTCATCGTCGCGCTTGCGCCGATGAACTAGTTGCAGGCGCCGCTTGAAGTGACCTGCCCCGACTGGGCTGACGTCCCACTCGCAGCGTCGACCCTCACGACTTGACCCGCACGCCCACTAGTGTCCCGTTCTTCCTCGAAGACCCTCGCTGCGCTGCCGAAGCCGCTCCATCGTGGCGTCAGCGTCATCCTTGGCGGGGGTGGACCACTTGCCGCCGATCCGTAGGCATGTCTTCAAGCCGGAATCCGTTTCCGTCGTGCTGCGGATGTCGAAGTGGTAGCGGGTCAGCGACCACTCGAGGTGCACACCGGTCTCCGTGGTGGTGGAGTCCTGGACCTCGCACGTCCCAAGGGCGATGCGGTTGGGGAGGGCGCACGTGTCGACTGCCGCAAGTTCGCCTCGCTGCGCATCCTTGGCGCGATGCGGTGGGGGCCAGCTGACCGCAGCCACTTCTCGGACCATCGTGGGATCGGATTCGCCTTTTACCTTTCCCGCCAGGTTGGGCCAGCTCGCCTCCGCGACCGCGGCGGAGAAGCGCGATATCGTTTCCTTCCCTCCACGCTCCAGCACGGTCGCTCCACCCAAGGAGAGCGCGTCGTCGGCGAGGACGACGGCCAGGTGCTTTGCCTCAACCAGCGGCAGCGCAGCATCGGTCTGCGTGAGGCCTCGCTGGCCCGGGCGCACGAGACTCACCTGGACGGCGACACACTCCTTGAGGTTGTCACCTTTGAAGCGAGCAACCGCGAGGCTCGCGGCTTCCGCCGTGTCCTTCGGCAGGGGGCGCGCGTCCGCCAGGACGATGGCTGCGTCAGGCGGCGCGTTGCGAGTCGCGGTGTTGCTCGGCTCGGGCACCGATCGGACCTCTTGCCTTTCACCATCCCCGGATGAACTCCCGCAGCCGAGGAGGCCGATCACGGATCCCGCCAGCGCCGTCTGCATCAACCGCACTCCGCCATCGTACACGGCCTGGTCTGCGGCGACAGGGGCGACACTGACGGCCGCGTGAGCCGCCTGCCGGGGCAGTCACGCCGAGCGTACATGGGCAATCGATCTGCGACGGATCCTCGTGGATCGTTCCTTAGGATCATCGGCCGACGATCCCACGCCGCGGAGCACCGGAGTTGTCCCGTTCGTCGGTGGTGTATCTGGTTGAAATAACAAAGCAAAGATCTACCACATTGGATCGAGCCGCGTTGGGGTCACCAGCCACCGAACACGACGCGCCCACCCGGGCGCGTCGGTGTTTTCGGCGCCGGGGCGCCGCGTGGACGCTCCGCTCAAGCGTCGTGCCAACGCCTCGATGACGACTGCGGCGGGTTGGCCCGCGCGGCACGCCGCTGCGGGGTGATACGCTCGCGGCAGTGCTCGATCCGGAGATGACCGTCGCGACGATCGTGCTGGAGCATCCGTGCGCCGCGTCGGTGTTCGACCGGCGGCACATCGACTACTGCTGCCAGGGCCACGTCCCGCTGTCGCGCGTGTGCGCCGACGGCGGCCACGACATCGCGCGGCTGCTCGAGGAGCTGGCGGCGGTGATCGCGTCGGCCGACGCCGACGTCGACCCGCGGACCACGCCGACGTCGGTGCTGATCAACCGCGTGCTCGCCTACCAGCACCGGCACCTGCGCGCCAACCTCGCGCTGCTCCAGCTCGAGGCGAGCAACCTCGTCGCCACCCGCGGCAAGCGGCTGCCGGTGCTGCGCCAGGTCAAGGCGATGCTCGGCGAGCTGTCCGACCGGCTCAACGCCCACCTCGACGAGGAGGAGGACGTGCTGTTCCCCGCGCTGCTCGCCGGCCCGTCCGACGAGACGCGGCGCGCGATGGGCAAGATGTTCGACGAGCATCGCGAGTTCTCGCTGCTCTTGCGCCGGCTGCGCGAGGCGACCGGCGACTACGCGCCGGGCGAGGACCTCGACGACAACGTCCGCGCGCTCTACCGTGCGCTGCGCGATCTCGAGTCGCTGGTGCTGCGCCACCACCACGTCGAGAACCACGTGCTGCTGCCGCGGTTCCGTTAGGGCGAGGGTCCGCCCGAGCCCGTACAGGCGCCGCGAGCCCGTCTGCGGGCGAGCAAGCCGATCGACGCCGCGGCGTGGCGCGCGTCACCGGCGCCGAGGAGGCGGGTGCGGAGTCGACTCCGCAGCAGCTCCGGAGCCGACTCTGCACGCCAAGCGGTGGAGAACCGCTATGTCCGCCATCCGCAAAGGTTGGCGCGGCGGCACGCCGCGTGCTGAGGCAGCTCCCCATGACGTGGTCGCTGTCCCCGGTCCCCACCCCCGTTCCCCCCATCCCCGAGCTGTCGCTGGCGGCCGAGCCGCGACGCGGCGAGCAGCTGCTCGCCGCCGCCCAGGCCGAGGCGCTCGACGCGATGGGCGTCGGCGTCCTCCTGTGCGATCGATCGCTGCGCGTGCTCGCCGCGTCGCCGCTGGCGCGCGCGCTGCTCGGCCGGATCGAGCCGGGCGCGGGCGACCAGCTCCCCGAGGCGATCGCCAGCGCGCTGCGCGCGTGGGACCGGTGGCCGGTGCGGGTGCGCGCCGGCGATCAGGACGTCGTGATCCGGGCGCGCGCGTCCGAGGTGGCGTGGACCTCGATCGTCGTGTGGCTCGCGGTCGAGGGCGACACCAGCGAGCTCGACTCGACCCTGCGCAAGCGCTACCGGCTGACCCGCCGCCAGCTCGACCTCGTCCACCAGCTCCGCCAGGGGTTCCGCAACCAGGAGATCGCGACGAACCTGGGCCTGACGTGCAGCACGGTCAAGTCGTACCTCAGCCACCTGTTCGACACGCTCGGCGTCAAGTCGCGCGGCGAGGCGATCGCGCTGATCGAGCGGGCGCGCCGCGGCGAGTGAGCCGGGCGAGCGCGAGGCCGGCGCGCAGCACGGCGATCGCGAGCACGGGCGCGAGCGCCGTCGCGTAGGCGGGGTGCTGGGTCGCGCGGCCCGCGTACGACGACGCGAAGATCACGGCCAGCCACCACACGCCGGTGGTGTGGACCGCGCGCCACGCGGCGCGGCCGAGCGCCGCCGCGGGCCGCGGCCACGACGTCGCGGCCATCGCGGCGAGCAGCGCGAACCCGAGCCCGCCGCCGATCGCCGTCGACGCGGCGAGCCGCGCGGTGAACGAGGTCGGCGCGGCGAGCGCGAGCGCGACGATCAGCGCGGCGTGGACGGCGGCCGCGGCGGCGACCGCGACGCCGTGGGCGCGGCGGTGGCGGCGCAGCCACCGGGTCGGCGCCGACGGCCACACGGCGAGCAGCGGCGTGGCGGCGAACACCGCCAGGAACGCGACGTAGACGACGGCGGCGGTGAGGCGCAGGCCGAGGCGGAGGCCGTCCTCGCCGGGGCCGGCGATGACGAGGGCGAGCGCCGCGGCCGCGGCGCCCAGGAGCGAGGTGAACAGGCTGGCGCGGAGCACGCGCGGACGGTGCCGTGGCGGGCGGGCCGCGCCTATCGGCCAGGTGGCCGATCGCCGTTCGGCGGGGCCGGCGGCGGGGGCGGCGGGGGCGCGACGAGATCGTGGCGCGCGGCGAACAACGCGGCGGCGGCGCGGCTCGACACGCCGGTCTTGGCGTAGACGTGCTCGATGTGGTGCTTGACCGTGCGCGGCGCGATGCCGAGCGCTGCGGCGATCTCCTTGGTCGCCAGGCCGCGGGCGAGCAGGCCGAGCACGTCGGCCTCGCGCTCGGTCAGCCCGGCGGGGATCATCACCCGCGGCGGCGCGTGCCCGGCGGCGGCGAGCACCGCCGCGGCGGCGTCGCGGCACAGCCGTCCGGCCGCGACCTCGTCGGCGACGTGGCGGGCGCGCGCGGCGTCGTCCAGCGCGGCGCGGTGGGGGCGGCGCTCGCCGAGCGCGACGTAGACGTCGGCGACGGCGAGCAGGCGCGCGGCGCGGGGCAGGGCGGCGGCGCCGTCGCCGCGGTGGTAGCCCGAGCCGTCGAGGCGCTCGTGGTGGGCGCCGGCGATCGCCGCCAGCGGGGCGGTCACCGCGGTGCGCGCGAGGATCCGCTCGGTGTGGTAGGCGTGCAGCCGCACCGCCTCCCACGCGGCGACGCCGAGCGGCCCCGGGCGCTCCCACACCGCGTTGCCGACGCTGACCGCGCCGAGGTCGTGCAGCAGCGCGGCGCGCCGGGCGAGCGCGCGCTCGTCGTCCGGCCAGCCGGCGTGGGCCGCGGCGGCGTCGACCAGCGCGGCGACCGCGGGCGCGTGGCCGATCGTGTGCGGGACCTTGAGGTCGGCGAACCGCGCGAACGCCAGCGCGATCGCGTCGAGCTGGGCGAGCCCGACGGTGCGGTGCGGCGCCGGCTCGGCGGCGAGCGCGAGCGCCCACGCCGACGGGGCCTCGAGCCGCGCCCACAGCGCGCCGGGATCGTCGAGCGCGGCGTCGACGACGTCGGGCGCGAGCTGGCCGCCGCGGCGGTCGCGCAGCGCGGCGAGCGCGGCGTCGCGGCCGTGGCGGCGGTGGAGCGCCTCGATCACCTGCGCCGCGTGGACCGCGCGCGCGGCCGGCGCGATCTGCGCGCCTCGCACGCCGGCGGGGACGCCGCGGCCGTCGTGGTGCGCGTACATCTGCGCCAGCGCCGCGCCGACCGCCGCGTCGAGTCCGAGATCGTCGGCGAACGCCTGGGCCTGGGCGCACTGCGCCGCCTGGAGCGCGGCGCCGGCGCCTGGCCGCGCCAGCACGCGCGCGACGGCGCGGGCGCGCTGCCCGGCGGGCGCGCCGCGGGCGAGGCCGCGCACCGCGCGTCCGAGCACCGCGGCCTTGCGCGACGGATCGACGCCCTCGAACGTGCGGATCAGGTCGTGATCGTCGCCGGTGATCGCCGCCGCCTCGTGCGCCCACGCCGTGCACCCCAGGTGGCGGAGCAGGCCGGCGTCGAAGCACGTGCGCAGGGCGGCGCCGGCGAGGCCGACCCGGGCGCCGAGGTGGGTCGCGACGACGCAGGTGCGCAGCGACGTCTCGAGCGGCGCGCCGATGCCGAGATCGGTCGCCAGCGACAGCGCGCCGAGCAGCTCGGCGAGGCGGTGGCCGGGCGCCGCCATCGCGCTCAGTCCCGGACGCGCAGGCCGTTGCGCCGCGCCAGCGCGACGAGCCAGTTGCGGTCGAGCCGCGCCTCGCGCGCCGCGGCGCTGACGTTGCCGCCGTGGCGCGCGAGCAGCGCCTCGAGGTAGTCGCGGGTGAAGTGATCGACCATCTTGCCCTTCGCCTCCTTGTACGGGAGCGTGAGCAGGTCCGACGGCGTCGCGAGCGCGGCGGGGGTCGCGAGGTCCGCGGCGCGGATCGTCGGGGCGCCGGCGCCGGCGAGCGCGACCGCGTGCTCGAGCACGTTGCGCAGCTGGCGGACGTTGCCGGGCCAGGCGTGGCCCGCGAGCACCGCCATGCTCGCCGCGTCGAGCGGCGGCGCGCCCATGCGGGCGAGGAAGTGGGCGACGAGCGCGGGCAGGTCGTCGAGCCGGGCGCGCAGCGGCGGGACCTCGAGCCGGACGACCGCGAGCCGGTAGTAGAGATCCTGGCGGAACCGGCCGGCGCGCACGGCCTCGTCGAGGTCGCGGTGCGAGGCGGCGATCACGCGGACGTCGTGGGTCGCGGGCTGTTCGGCGCCGAGCGGCCGCACCGTCTGGGTCTCGAGCACGCGCAAGAGCTTCGGCTGCAGCGCGAGGTCGAGCTCGCCGATCTCGTCGAGCAGCAGCGTCCCGCCGTCGGCCTGGGCGAACGCGCCCTTGTGATCGGAGGTGGCGCCGGTGAACGCGCCCTTGACGTGGCCGAACAGCTCGCTCTCGATCAGCGACGGCGCGACCGCGCCGCAGTCGAGCACGACGAACGGCCGCTCCCGCCGCGGCCCCAGCTCGTGGATCGCCTCGGCGACGAGCTCCTTGCCGCTGCCGGTCTCGCCCGCGATCAGCACGGTCGTGGCGCGCTGGGCGATCCGTTCGATCTGGGCGTAGAGCAGGCGCATCGCGGCGCTGCCGCCGATCAGCCGGCCGCACCGGTCGCGCGGCGACGGCCGCAGCGGGTCGACGTCGGCGTCGGCGGCGAACGCGATCGCGCTGTCGCCGAGGTCGAGCGAGCCGCCGTCGATCGGCAGCGCGAGCGTGTCGACGCGCGAGCCGGCGAAGTACGTGCCGTTCTTCGACTCGAGGTCGCGGGCGACGAGCACGCCGCCCTCGACCGCGAGCTGGAGGTGGTGGCGCGACACCTTGGGGTCGCGGATCACCAGGTCGGCGTCGCGCGCGCTGCCGACGACGATCCCGGCGCCCTCGACCGTCATCGACGCCCCGGCCGCCGGCCCGCGGGTGACCGTGACGCGCCACCGCTCGACGCGGCGCGCCGGCGCCACGGAGGTCGCGGTCTCGGTCAGGTCGGCGTCGGCCACGCCTCGGTCTTAGCACGCGGGCGCGCGCGACCGGATGTACACCGCGATGTCGTCGAGCGTGTGGAGGTTCGCGAGGTCGGCCTCGGGGAAGTCGAGGCGGTAGCGCGCGGCGAGCGCCTCGAACAGGCGGAGGTAGTCCATCGAGTCGAGGTCGAGCTGATCGCGCAGCGGCGTCCGCGGCGCGATCGCGGCGGGGTCGACCTCGGGCGCGATCGCGCGCAGCGAGGCGAGGATCGTGGGGACGACGTCGTCGGCGGTGGGCGTGGGCGCGGGCGTGGGCGTGGGGGCGGTCATGGCGGCGGCACCTCCTGCAGGACGCGATCGATGGCGTGGAGGAACAGGCCGCCGCGGTGGCCATCGCTGACGCGATGGTCGGCGGCCAGGGTGACGGTGACGACGGGGTGGACGGCGAGCTGGCCGGCGTCGACCCACGGGCGGTCGACGACCGCGCCGAACCCGACGATCGCGACCTGCGGCGGGTTGATCACGCCCCACACCGCGTCGCACCCGCGGTCGCCGAGGCTGGTCACGGTGATCGTGGCGGCGGTGAGCTCGGACGAGCGCAGCCGCCCGGCGCGGGCGCGCGCGACCAGGTCGTGGAGCGCGGCCATCGTCTGCTCGACGGACAGCTGGTCGGCGTCGAGGATCGCCGGCGCGATCACGCCGCCGGTGCGCAGCGCGATCGCGGTGCCGAGGTGGACCTCCTCGGACGGGACGAACGCGCCGTCGACGAAGGTGCCGTTGAGCTCGGGGACGTCCCACAGCGCGCGGGCGACGGCGTGGAGCAGCAGCGCGCCGGGGAGCACGCGCTCGGTGATCGGGCGGCCGGCGTTGGTGGTGGCGAGCCAGTCGAGCGCGCGGCGCAGGCTGATCGTGTGGGCGAGGTAGTAGTGCGGGATCTCGCGCTTGGAGCGGGCCATCGCCGCGGCGATCGCGTCGCGCACCGGGCCGGTCGCCGGCGGCGGCGGGCGGCGCGTGGGAGGCGTGGGAGGCGGGGCGGCGGGCGCGGGCGGGGGCGTGGGCGCGGGCGTCGCGTGCTCGACGTCGCGCCAGACGATCGCGCCGTGGGGGCCCGTGCCGGTGAGCGTCGCGAGGTCGACGCCGCGCTCGCGGGCGAGGCGCCGCGCGGCGGGGGAGCAGCGGAGGCGCGGAGCCGGGGACAG
>WYBA01000046.1 GCA_011526095.1 Myxococcales bacterium
CGCGCGGTAGTCCCCTTCGCCGCCCCTTTTACCGTGGCCCCCCCCCGGCCCCCCACCAGGGTTATCGCGTCCCCCCCGCCCCGGGGGGGGGGGGTGGTCCCTGCGGCCCCGGGCGGGGGCGGCGCCGCGGGATCCGCCGGCGGCGGCGCGGTCGCCGCGTGGAGGCAGCCGCACAGCTCCGCCGCCGGGACCGGCCGCGCGCACGGCGGCGCGGCGGGCGCGGGCAGCGGCGGGCGCGGCGCGAGCTTCGCGAGCCGGTCGGTGAACGTCGCGCGCGGGTCGAGCGCGACGGCGCGGGTGTAGGCGTCGCGCGCGGCGTCGACGTCGCCGCGCAGCTCGGCGGCGCGGCCGAGGTGGTAGTGCGCGGTGGCCCGGCGGACGTCAGGGACGTCGGGGTGGTCGATCACCTGCCGCGCCGCGGCCTCGGCGCGCGCGACGTCGCCGACGAGCACCGCCTGGAACGCCAGCTCCTCGAGCGCCGCGACGTCGCCGGCGGCGGCGGCCTGCTCGAGCGCCGGGATCGACTCGTCCCAGGCGAGCTTGCCGGCGCGCGCGCGGGCGAACCGCAGGCGCTCCGCCGGATCGACCGCGGCCGAGGCGCCCGCGTCGGCCGGCGTGCCGTCGTCCTCGGTCACCGCGGCGTCGCCGAGGACGACGCCGCCGTCGTCATCGGTCACCGCGGCGTCGCCGCGCGCCGCGGGGTCCGCGCCGGGCTCCCCGCCGCCGCCGCACGCGGCGGCCAGCGCCAGCGCCAGCGCCAGCGCGGCGGGGGCGATCACGGCGGGCGGGCGGCTCACCGGCGCATCATAGCGACCACGGCGCGATCACGGCACCGTCACGGCGCCGGCGCGTGGTTCGCCGCGGTCGACCCGCCGGCGGCCATCGCGTCGGGCAGCCGCAGCTCGGCCAGCATGTCCTGGAACCGGACCTTGGCGAGCATCAGCTTCTCCTCGGTGTCGACGATCTCGATCGTCGTCTTCTGCACGCGGTTGGAGATGTCCTTGAGCTTGGCGTCGAGGTGCTTGACCAGGTCGCCGCCGTGCTTGACCGCCTTGAGCGTGAGGATCTGCGCGGTCAGCTCGTCCATGCGGACGCGGTACTCCGCGGCGCGCCGGCGCAGGCTGTCCATCTTCTCCTTGCCGTCGACCATCTCGCGGTGGACGCCGAGCAGCTCGCGCAGCTGCGCCTCGAGCTCGGGGCTGGACTCGGCGGTCTCGACGAACACCTTCATCATGTCGAGCGTCGCGTCGTGGTTGAGATCGAGCGTGCGGGTGAGCGGCGTCGCCTCGGAGATCTCGACCATCGCGGTCTTGCCGGCCTCGACCGGGATCGCGAACAGGTGGGCGTCGGCGATCCGCTCGAACGTCTCTGGCGCGTCGAGCAGCGTCCAGCCCTTCCCGACGGTGTGACGGATGTAGACCGTCGTGTCCTCGCGCAGCCGGCTGGTCACGGTGAGGCGCGTCTTCTTGATCTGCTGGACCTCGGCGGTGAGGATCCCGCGCTGCAGCGTGACGAGCTGCGACACGCGGTGCTCCTGCTCGTCGAGCCGCTCGACGACGATCTGGCGATCGAGCGCGAACGGGATGACGACGTTGGCGTGCGGCGGGATCGGCTCGGTCAGGCCCTCGCCGATCACGCGGCCGTCGCCGTAGACGACCACCGGGCCGGGCTCGAGCGTGTAGGCGGTCGGGTTCTTGATCCGCACCGCGAGGAACGCGAACCGGTCGTTGCCGCGCTCGCTCTCGGCGTCGTAGAGGTAGGCGACCTCGCCGGTCGCCTGCTCGCGCAGCATCGAGGCCATCACGCTGGTGCCGGCGCCCACGGTCATCGGCTTCTCCGCCACGAAGTGGCTCTCGCCGACCGGCGGCGCGTCGTCGTCGACCGGCGTCGGGGCGCCCGCGGCCGCGACCTCGGCCTCCTCCGCGACGATCCGGGCGCCGGCGGCCTGGCCGGCGACGACGCCGCGGTTGACCACGCGCACCTGCGCCGGCGGCACGCCGTTGTCGATCAGCTGGTTGCGCACCATGTTGGCGCGGTCGAGCGAGCGCTGGTCGGCGTCGGGCTCGTTCGGATCGGCGTAGCCCTCGACGACGATGTTCTGGCCGGTGGCGCGCAGGTTGTCGGCGAGCTGGCGGACCTTGGCGTCGCCCTCGCCGGCGCGGGTGTCGCGCGGCGCGGGCGGCGGCTCCGCTGCCCGCGCCCCGCCGACGACGATCCGGTCGTCGGTGCGCGGCTCGGCCTTGGCCACGCGCTTGTCCTTGGCCTTGTGGCCCTTCTTGCGCTTGCCGCCCTTCTTCGACGACCGCTCGGCGACCACGACCTCGGACTCCTCGTCGCCGTCGTACGACGCGCCGGCGGCCGTGCCATACGCGTCGCCGTAGTCGGCGGCCGGCGCCGGCTGCACCGCGGACGGGTCGACGTACTCGGGGTGGCCGACCGGGCGGCGGATCTCGGAGTCGTCGAGGTTGGCGACGACGTTGGCCGCGCCCTGCTCCTGCTGGGTGTAGCTCGACTGCGCGGTCGGCGGCGCGACGGCGAAGCTGTCCTGGCTCGCCAGCGTCTGGCGCGCGACCGTCTTGACCGACCACAGGTCGTAGCGGAACGACATCGCCGAGCTCGAGCCGACGCCGAGGATGACGTCGTTCCAGTCCTCGCCCGAGGTGTTGTCGACGATCGCCCAGCCCTCGATCATCACCGTGCCCTTCTGCTTGCCGTCGCCGACGACCAGCCGGTAGCTCGGCTTCCACGCCGGCGACTCGGTGACGTAGGTCAGCAGCACCTCGGCGTCCGCGGTGTCGACCGACAGGCTCATCTCGACGTACTGGCCGTAGTCGCCCTGATCGCGCGGGAACGACACCGGCAGCGGCTCGCGGGTCTTGGCGTCGACCACGGTCAGCGACTTGAGGAAGTCGTCGACGCGATCGCGCGGCACGACGACCGTGAGCCGCCCGCCCTTGACGAACGCGTGGCGCTCGTAGAACGCCACGCCGTTGCGGTAGACGACGACGCGGCCGAGCGCGACGTCGTCGACGCGGATGTGCGACTTGAGCGAGCCGCCGCAGCCCCCGAGCGCGGACGCAGCGGAGAAGGTGGCGACGGTGGCGAACAGGATCCGGGCGAGTGCTCTCTTCATGGCAACGAGTCCTCCGGACGGATCCCGGCCGGGGGCGGGTCCGGGCGGCCGCGCGAGCCCGGCCACAGGCCCGGCTGGCCGCCCCACCTCACCGGGCGGGTCCGTCGTGTTGCCGCCATACACGCGCGGCCCCGCTGTCCGGATCTACCGACCGCCAAAGAACCTGCAACCCGCCCGTGTACCGGGTGTCTCGACACGCTCCAGCGACTATCCCTTCCTGCGTTCCTCCAGCTCTTCCAGGGTCTTGGGCCAGTTCTGCTTGAGCAGCCGGCTGAGGCTGCGGTCGGCGAGCAGGCGGCCCCCGGTCTGGCAGGTGACGCAGTAGTTGGCCTCGTTGTCGGCGTAGCGGATGCGCTGGACGGGCGCGCCGCACACCGGGCACGGCTGGCCGTACTTGCCGTGGACGGCCATCTCCGGGCGGAACGCGGTCACCTCGTCCGGGAACCCGTCGCCGACCTCGGCCGTCAGCCGGTCGATCCACGCGCGCAGCACGTCGCGCGCGACCGCGTGGAGGTGCGCGATCTCGGCGTCGTCGAGCTGCCGGGTCTGGCGGAACGGCGACATCCGGGCGCGGTGGAGGATCTCGTCCGAGTAGGCGTTGCCGACCCCGTCGATCACGGTCGGGTCGGTCAGCGCGCGCTTGATCGTGTGGTTCTCGGCGCGCAGCGCGGCCGCGACCTCCGCGGTGGTCGCGGTCATCAGGTCGACGCCGCCGCGCGCGAACGCGGCGAGCGCCTCGCGCCCGCGCACCACGTAGAGCGACGCGCGCTTCTTCGGGCTCGCCTCGGTGAACACCAGCGTGCCGTGGGCGAAGTCGAACGCGGCCAGGCCGATCTTGCCGGGCACCGGCGCGCCCGGCTTCTTCCACCGCAGCCGCCCCGCGATCATCAGGTGGATCACGAGGTGGAGGTCGTCGTCGAGCGACAGGACCAGGCGCTTGCCGATCCGCGACGTCGCGACGACGCGCTTGCCGGCGGCCGCGGCGATCGGCGGGTCGACCGAGCGCAGCACGAACGGGCTGGCCAGGCGCACCCGGTCGAGCGTGTGGCCCACCGTCATCGCCGCCAGCCGCGCGACGTAGACCGTGATGTCGGGCAGCTCGGGCACGCGTCCGCGATGATACCCGCGGCGCCGGCCCGGCGCCGGCTACGCGCCGGGCGGCGGCCGCCGGCTGCGGAACACCAGGACCTTGAGGTAGTCCGCCTGCGGGAACCCGACCGGGTGGTCGACCTCGGGCGTCAGCTCGCGCTCGAGCGCGAACCCCTTGCCGAGCGCGGTGCCGACGGTGTGGCGGAACGCGCCGCGCACGATCCGCGAGGTGCAGCAGCACGCGACGAGCAGGCCGCCGTCGGTGACGTGCCCCTTGGCCGCGCGGTACAGCTTGTCGTAGGCGGCGAGCACGCGCGGGACCTGGTCCATGCTCGACGTCATCGACGGCGGATCGACGATCACGACCTCGAACTTGTCGCCGCGGTCGAGCGTGGGGAGCCACTCGAAGATGTCCGCGCGCTGCCACCGGTGGGCGCCGGCGTCGGCGTGGTGCGCCGCGCCGAACGCGAGCGCGTCCTCGGACGCGTCGACGTGCAGCACCTCGCGCGCGCCGCCGGCGACGCACGCGCGGCCCAGGCCGCCGGTGTACGAGAACAGGTCGAGCACGCGCGCGCCGGCGAGGTCGCGGCCGGCCAGCTCGCGGCGCAGCCCGCGCAGGTCGAGGAACGTGCCGCTCTTCTGCCCCGCGACCGGGCTCGCCGCCAGCCGCAGCGGCCCCTCGCGGAACGCCACGACGTCGGGCAGCGCCGCCCCGCGCAGCAGGCGCACGCGCTCGCCCGCGCCGCGCCCGCGCCGCGGCGGCTTCTCGACGATCGTCGGCTTGCCGAGCGCGCGCGCGACCCGCGCCGCCGCCCACCGCCCGAGCGCGCGCGCGCCCGGGACGTAGGTCTGGACCACGACGACGTCGCCGAACACGTCGACCACGACGCCGGGCACGCCGTCGCTCTCGCCGTGGAGCGCGCGGATCGCGTCGGTCTCGGCGGCGAGCGGCTCGCGCCGCGCCAGCGCCGCGTCGATCACCGCGCCGAGCGACGCCGCGTCGGGCCGCGCCGGCCCGCGCGCGACGATCCGGATCGCGACCGCGCCCTCGGCCTGGTAGATGCCGTGGCCGACGATCTGGTTGGCGCCGTCGTACAGCGCCAGCCACTGGCCGTCGGCGAGCGCGGTGGCGGCGCTCGACAGCTGGTCGCGGAACACCCACGGGTGGCCGCCCGCGATCACCGCGAGCGCGTGCTTGTTGAGCTGGTAGCGCTGCGGCGTGCGCAGCGCCCGGGCGGGCCGGCGCGGGGCGCTCGGCGCGGCGGCGGTCACGACGCCACCTGCGCGGTCGAGGCGACGCCGACGAGCTCGGCCGCGCGGTGGACGAACCCGGGATCGACGACGAGCGGGCGATCGAGCGCGACGAGGTCGCACCGCCCCGCGGCGATCAGCGCGTCGAGGTCGGCCGGCACCGCCGCCACGCCCTCGATCACGGTGGCGAGGCCGAGCTCGTTGCGCAGCCGGTCGGCGAGCTGCGCCGGTCCGACGCGCGTCGCCGGCGCCGCGGCCGCGGCCTCCCTGCACGCCGCGACCCACGCGAGATCGACGCCGCGCCCGCGCAGCGCCGCGGCCGCCGCGACGGCCGCGTCGCGCGCCGCGACCGTGCCGTGATCGACGACGCGCACGCCGAACGGCCGGCCCGCCGGCCACGCGTCGCGCGCGCGCGCGACGACGTCGCCGAGCACCGCGAGATCGCCGGCGTCGAGCCAGCGCGCCAGCTCGCCCGCGCCGAGCTGCAGGGTCAGGGCGTCGAACCCGACGAACGCGGCCCGCCGCACCGCCTCCGCCAGCTCGTCGCCGACCCGCGCGGCGTCGGTCGCCGCGCCAGCCGGCGCGAACGCGCCGAGCTGCGCGCCGATCCGCGCCTGGCCGTGGACGAAGTCGACGACGCGGCGCCACGCCACGGTCTGGTCGTCGGTCACGATCCCGGGCGTGCCGGCCGGCGCGCCCGCCGGGCCCGCGGCGATCGTCTCCGTCATCACCAGGCCGACGCCGCCGGAGGCGCGCCCGCCGAGGAACACCAGGTGCGCGTCCCCGACGACGCCGTGCTCGGCCGCGCCCAGCGCCCACGGCGCGAGCGCGATCCGGTTGGCGAGCCGCAGCCCGCCGAGCTGCGCCGGGACGAACATCGGCGGCGGCGGCGACGACGCGGTGACCCCGGCGCGGCGCGCCAGCAGCTCCTCGACCGCCGCGGCCAGCGGCGGGTCGCGGCGCTGCACGCTGGCGTGGCTGACCCGCAGGCTGCGCGTCATCAGGCTGTAGGTGAACTGCGCGGGCGGCAGCTTCAGGTAGCGCTCCGTGCCCTCGAACCACTCCAGGCTCGCCTGCGCCGCGGCCTGCAGCGCCTCGACCTCCGGCCGCCGCCGGATCTCGTAGGCGGCGAGCGCGGACTCGACGTCGGGCTCGGCGACGAGCGCGTCGCGCAGCGCGATGCCGTCCTCCATCGCCAGCTTGGTGCCGGAGCCGATCGAGAAGTGCGCGGTGTGGACCGCGTCGCCGATCAGCACGATGTTCTTGTGGCACCACCGCGCGGTGCGCACCGTCGGGAAGTTGCGCCAGATCGAGCGGTTCTTGATCAGCTTGTGGCCGCCGAGCTCGGCGGCGAACACGTCGGACAGGATCGCGATCGTGCGGTCCTCGTCGGTGCCGCCGGCGACGTCGAGCCCGGCGCGGCGGTACGTCTCGTCCGTGCACTCGACGATGAACGTCGAGCCGGTGTCCGAGTACGGGTAGGCGTGGACGCGGAACAGCCCCAGCGGCGTGTCCTTGAAGATGAACGTGAACGCGCGGTACGGCACGGTCGTCCCGAGCCAGGCGAACCGGTTGGGCCGGACGTCGACGTCGGGGCGGAAGTGCTCGGCCAGCTCGGTCCGGATCCAGCTCGCGATGCCGTCGGCGGCGACGACGACGTCGGCGCCGCGCACCAGCTCGTCGTCGAGCCGCGTCACCGGCCGCTCGTAGTGGATCTCGACGCCGAGCTCGGCGGCGCGCGCCTGCAACAGCTGGAGCAGCTTGCGCCGCTCGATCCCGCAGAACCCGTGGCCGGTCGAGCGCAGCACCTCGCCGCCGACGTGGACCTCGATGTCGTCCCACCGCGCGAACGCCTGCGTGATCGCCGCGTGGCTCACCGGATCCGCCGCGGCGAGGTGGCCGAGCGTGGCGTCCGAGAACACGACGCCGAACCCGAACGTGTCGTCGGGGCGGTTGCGCTCGATCACCGTCACCTGATGCTTGTGCGACGACAGCTTCATCAGGATGCCGAGGTAGAGCCCCGCGGGGCCGCCGCCGATGCTGACGATCTTCATGGTTGGGACCTGGGCGCAGACCCTACCAGCGCGGCCAGCTCCATGGCCATCTCCGCGCCGCGCGCCGTGTCCTCGTGCTTGAAGAACACGAACGCCCGATCGCCGCCGAGCGCGGTCAGCCGCGCCCACCACGCCGCCAGCTCGTCGGCAACATACTGCGCCTTTCGCAGCCGGACGTAGAGCCATGACGCGGTGCGCACGGCGCGCGCGGTGCCGTCGTCCTTGTCGGCGATGCACCGCGCGACGCCCGCGTCGGCGAGGATCGTGTCGATCTCCTCGTCGTCCCACGACGACGACGCCAGCTCCATCGCCACCTGCTGCGTCGGACTGACGCACGCGGCGAGGAACTCGCGCAGCAGCCCGGCGTCCTTCTTGAGGTAGGGCGGCGTCTGGATCAGCACCGGGCCGAGCTGGTCGCCGAGCGCCGCGGCCACCTTCCACAGGTAGGCCATACTTTCGTGGGCCTCGGGCGCGCGCAGCTTCGCCTTGTGGCTGATCCGCTGCGACGCCTTGAGCACGAACGTGAAGCCCGGGCCGGCCTGCGCCCGCCACTTCTCCAGCACCGCCGGCTTCGGCATCCGGTAGAAGGTGTTGTTGATCTCGACCGCGCGCAGCCGCGCCGCGTAGGCCGCGAGCATCTCGTCCTCGGGCAGGCCGTCGGCGTAGAAGCTGCCGCGCCACTGCGCGTACTGGTAGCCGCTGGTGCCGGTGAGGAGCTGCACGCGGCCACTCTACTTCGGCGCGAGGGCGTGCAGCTTGTCGAGCGCCGCGAGCAGGTCGACCTGCTCGGTCAGCACCGGCCGCATCGGGTCGCCCCGCGACTCCATCCGCGCCAGCGCGGTCTCGATCGTGAACCGGCCCGGGTCGAGGCCGGGCACGACCTCGTCCCAGGTCAGCGGCATCGACACGCGCGCCCCGACCACGGGCCGGACGCTGAACGGCGCGACGAGCAGCTGGCCGTGGGCGTTCTGGCCCCAGTCGAGGTAGACGCGGCCGCCGCGGCGCGCCGGGTTGCGGTGGGTCGTCGCGATGTCGCGGTGCTCGTGCTCGACGACCATCGCGATCAGGTAGGCGAGCATCCGCGCCTGGTCGTGGGTGAGCTGGCGAGCCAGCGGGATCAGCACGTGCAACCCCGTCTGGCCCGAGGTCTTGACGTAGTTCGGCAGCCCGATCTGCTCGCACACCGCGTGGACCGCGAGCGCGAGCGGCACCACGTTCTCCCGCGGCGCGCCCTTGGGATCGAAGTCGACGATCGTCCAGTCCGGGCGCTGGACGTCGGGGACCCGGCTCGACCACACGTGCAGCGGGATCGTGCCGAGGTTGGCGAGGTAGGCCAGCCCGTCGGCGTCGTCGATCAGCGTGTAGTGGATCTCGCGCCCCGAGCCCTCGCTCCACAGCGCGATCGTGCGCAGCCACGGCGGGACCCACTCGGGCAGATCCTTCTGGTAGAAGCTCTTGCCGTGGATGCCGTCGGGGAACCGCGTCATCACCGTCGGGCGGTCCTTCAGGTACGGCAGGATCCACGGCGCGATCGCGCGGTAGTAGGCGATCAGGTCGCCCTTGGTGTAGCCGTCCTCGGGCCAGAACACCTTCTTGAGGTTGGTCAGCCGCAGCTCGCGCGGCGCCTCGTCGACGACGACCTCGCCCTGCGGCGCCGGCGCGTCGTCGATCTCCAGCGCGGGCGCGCGTCCGGGCGCCGCCGCGCCGCCCGCCACCGCCGGCGCCGGCACGCCGCACTCCTCGGCGGTCTTGTCGTCGCGCAGCCGCACGAACACCGGGAACCGCGGCACGCGCCCCGACTCGCCGTCGATCCACTCGCGGTAGCGGATCGTGCACACCAGCTCGGGGTGGACCCAGCGCGCGCCGTCGACGTGCTCGGGGCGACCGAACGGCGGGCTCCACGCCGGCAGCACGTCGAGCCGCGCGCGCAGCGCCACCAGCGCGTCGGTGTCGAGCCCGGTGCCGACCTTGCCGGCGAACACCCACGTCGGGTGGTCGCGCAGGCACAGGTACAGCGCGCCGAGCCCCGTGCGCGTGCCCTTGGGCGGGGTGTAGCCGCAGATCGCGACGTCGATCTCGGGATCGACCTTGAGCTTGAGCCAGTCGCGCGACCGCGCGCCCTTGTAGGTCGAGTCGGCGCGCTTGGCGACGACGCCCTCGAGCCCCTTGGCCACGACCGCGGCGAGGAACGCCTCGCCCTGCTGCTCGATGTGGTCGGCGTAGCGCAGCGGCCCCACCGGCGGGACCAGCCGGCGCGCGTAGGCCTTGCGCTCGACCAGCGGCTGCCCGCGCAGGTCGAGGCCGTCGACGCCGAGCAGGTCGAACACGAACAGCGTCGCCGGCAGCGCGGCGGCCGCGCGCTGGACCTCGCTGGCGCGGGACAGCTGGGCGCGCTGCTGCAGCAGGTTGAACACCGGCCGGCCCTCGCCGTCGAGCACGACGACCTCGCCGTCGAGCACCACGCCGGGGCACGGCAGCGCGCGCAGCGCGGCGGCGATCTCCGGGAACCGCGCGGTCGCGTCCTGGCCGGAGCGGTAGCGCAGCTCGGCGCGCCCGGCGCCGCCGAACGCGATCATGCGGAAGCCGTCGTACTTGAGCTCGTAGATCCACGCCGGCGACGAGAACGGCGCGTCGGCGGTGTGGCACAGCATCGGCTGGAAGCCGCGCGGCTCGATCGTCCGCGCCGGCAGGCCGCGGCCGGCCAGCTCGGCGCGCAGCGCGGCGATCCGCGCGGCGCCGCCCGCGAGCTCGTCGACGGTGAGCCCCGACAGGATCGACGTCGCGGCGATCGGCTGGCCGGCGGCGAGCCAGCCCTCGGCCCAGGCGTCGCGCTTCTTGATCAGCAGCCACTCGTCGGAGCCCTTGCCGCTGCCGCGGCCGCGCCGATTCTTGCCGGTGTGGACCAGCGTGAACGCGCCGCGCAGCTTGTAGCCGCGCAGCTCGAACTTGATCTCGCCGTCGCGCATCCCCTGCGCGGCGTCGAGCAGCGGCAGGAACAGCCCGCGGTCCCACACGATCATCGGTCCGGCGCCGTAGTTGCCGGGCGGGATGACCGCCTCGAAGTCGACGTACTCGAGCGGGTGGTTCTCGACCTTGACCGCGAGCCGCTTGTCGTCGGGATCCATCGACGGCGGCTTCGGCACCGCCCACGAGCACAGCACGCCGTCGATCTCCAGGCGCAGGTCCCAGTGGTGCCGGGTCGCCTTGTGCTCGTGGATGACGAACACGCCGGCGCGTCCGGGAACCGGACCGGGGGCGGACGCGGGCGCGGGCGCGGGCGTGACCGCGGGCACGGCGCCGCCGCTGCCCATCGGTTCAGGCGTGCCGCCGGCCGAGCGCTTCGCCCGATAGGTTTCGAGGGGATCGGCGGCGGCGTCCGCCTCGGCGGCGGCCTTGCCGCGCCGCGACGTCGGGCTCCCCCGGGGAGTTTTCGCGGCCGCCACGGCCAGGCTGTTATCATTTTTTTCCCATGCCCGCCCGCGCCATCGGTACGGCCACGATCTCGTTCGGCCTGGTCTCCATCCCGGTCAAGCTGTTCACCTCGACCGAGTCGGGCGGCGAGATCCACTTCAACATGCTGCACGACGCCTGCGGCTCGCGGCTCAAGCAGCAGTACATCTGCACCAAGGACGGCGAGGTCGTCGACCGCGAGCACACGGTCAAGGGCTACGAGTTCGCCAAGGGCCAGTACGTCGTGCTGTCGAGCGAGGAGCTCAAGGCGCTCGACGCGGTCGCCACCCAGAGCGTCGACCTGGTCGAGTTCGTCCCGGCGACCGCGGTCGACCCGCTGTACATCGAGAAGTCGTACTACCTCGGCCCCGACAAGGGCGGCGAGCGCGCCTACCGCCTGCTGCGCGAGGCGATGCTCGACTCGGGGCTGGTCGGCGTCGCGTCGTACTCGGCGCGCGGCAAGCAGTACGTCGTGATGGTGCGGCCGTACGAGGACGGCCTGGTGCTGCACCAGCTCCGCTACGCCGAGGAGATCAAGGAGTGGAAGGAGGTCCCGCTGCCGGACCTGCCGGAGGTCAAGGACGCCGAGCTGCAGCTCGCCAAGCAGATCATCCAGCAGATCGCCAGCGACACCTTCGACCCGCGCAAGTACAAGGACGAGGTCCGCGGCCGGATGCTGGAGCTGATCCAGCAGAAGATCGACGGCCAGGAGATCACCGCCGCGCCCGAGGCGCCGCAGGGCAAGATCATCGATCTGATGGAGGCGCTGAAGGCGAGCCTGGGCGTCAAGGCCGCGGGCGGCGACGAGCGCCTGCCGGCGATCGCCGCGGCGACCGAGCCGGCGGCCGAGGCCGAGGCCGAGGCGGCCGAGGCACCGGCGAAGAAGAAGTCGTCACGGCGGCGGTGACGCGGTCGGCGGCGCCGGCGCCGGCGCGACCTGGCGCCACGGCGTCCGCACCGCGCGCAGCTCGATCAGCGCGCGCACGCCGCGGGCCGGCGCGTGACCATCGAGCGCGGGGTCGAGCGCGCCCAGGCCGATCGACGCGTCGACCGTGACCGCGACCGCCAGGCCGCGGCCGACCGGCAGCGCGGCGTCGAGGCTGGCGCCGACGAGCCGCTCGCGCGCGACGACGTCCTCGTCGAGGAAGTAGGTCGCGCGCGACACGAACGCCGCCGCGCGGGCGGAGCCACCGGCGACCAGCGCGCGCAGCCACGCGGTGCCGCGGTCCTCGACGATCACGTCGGCCAGGACGTTGGTGTCGAGGGTGCGGTCGTACGCGACCGCGGCCGCGCGCGCGGGCGTCCCGCCGTAGGCCGCGACGCGCGCGATCGTGCGGGCGACGTCGGGCAGCCCGGTCGTGCCGATCGTGGTCATGTCGTCGACGCCGGGGCCGGACGTCGTCGAGGTGATCGTGCCGGTGCCGGCGAACCCGAGCGACAGATCGAGCAGCACCCGCTCCTGCCCCACCCCGATCCCGGTCAGCCGCAGCGGCACCGCGTCGACGATCGCCGCGCCGTTGTCGGCCTGGATCCCGTGGAACCCGATCGCGAACACGTCGATCCGGCGATCGGCCGGGGCGAGCGGCCCGCGCTGCCGGTAGAACCGGACGAACCACATCTCGCCGCGCAGCTCGACCCGCGCGTCGCCCTCGCCGGGCAGCCCCGACCACCGCCACCGCTGGTCGGCGGTGAACCCCGCGATCGCGACGCCGCGCCCGGGCCGCCACGCCCACCGCGCGCCCTCGACGTCGAACCCGAACCCGGCCTCGCTGTAGCGCTCGTCGAGCGTCGCGCGCGGCGCGGTCAGCCGCGGCGTCGCGCCGATCACCGCGGCCTCGCGCAGGCGCAGCGGGAACAGCGACAGGCCGGCGAGCTCGGGGCCGAACATCGCGCCCGAGATCCCGGGCTCGAGGCACAGCGCGCCCCACTGCTGCGCGCTGCCGACGACCGGCGCGTCGGCGGTGATCACGCCCCCGCGCGCCGACGCGCCGACGTGGAGCAGATCGCAGCGCTCGGCGCGCGCCGTGTACGCGACGCCGACGACCGCGTCGAGCGTCGCGTCGCGCCGGTCCGCCCCGGCGCCGAGCGAGGCGGTGACGTCGACGCGCTGCTCGACCACGCGGGTGGTCGCGGCGTAGAGGCCGACCAGCGCGCGCACGTCGTCGAGCCCCTGCCGCGTCTGGTCGAACCGGTGGCGGACCTCCTGCTCCTGGCTCTCGCTCCACAGGCCGGTGATCTCGCGAACCAGGTCGAGCCACGGCTCCGCCCGCGCCGCGCCGGGCGCGGCGAGCACGACCGTGGCCGCGGCGGCCGCGAGCGCGGCCTGCCACCTCAACCGGCCACCACCCGCACCGCGCCCACCGCCCAGACCGCGCCCTCCGCCAGCGGCTCGACCGCCACCTCGGGCACGTCGGCCGCGGCCGCGGCCGTGAGCAGGATCTCGCCGGCGCGCGCGGTGTCCTCGCCGAGCTTGCTGGCGGCGTTCACCTCGGCGCCGTACACGTCGTGGTCGCCGATGCGCAGGACCTTGCCGCGGCCGAGGCCGACGCACAACAGGATGCGGTCCTCGTCACGTCGGCCCGCGTTCGCCGCGGCGCACGCCGCCTGCATCTCGCGCGCGCACGCGAGCGCGCCCCTGGTGCGGCGGAAGATCACCAGGAAGCTGTCCGCCTCGCTCTTGATGAGGATGCCGTCGTGGGCTGCGACGATCGGCAGCAGCAACCGCCGGCTCTGCTGGATCACCTGCAGAAAGTGGAGGATGCCGAACTCGGCGACGCGGCGCGAGAACCCGGCGAGGTCGGTGAACATCACCGCCCAGTCCTCGCCGAACAGGTCCCAGATCCGGGCGTCGATCGCCGCGCGATCGGCGTCGGGTCGCCCGCGCTCCTCGATCAGCCGCCACAGCCGCGCCTCGCTGCCCTTCAGCCGGGGATCGCCGTCGTCGATCATGACGCCCAGGATACTCGCGTTGCCGGCGGCGTTGCCGTTCGCGACGCGCGGCGCGCGTCGCCAGCGCTGCGCTCGCGATTCCGCGACCTTCGTGCGCGGGGGCGCTGGCACGTCGGTTGCTGACCCGCGGGCTCGTGAACCACGACAACGAGCTCCCTCCCACCCTCGTTCAGTCCGCCCTTCGCCGTCTCCGCCAGGGCACGGTCTCGGTCAGCGGCGCCGCCCTCGCCGGCGGCGCCCTGCTGCACCTGCCGATGACCGCCGCCTGCGTCGAGGACCCCGAGCTGTCCGCCACCGAGCAAGCGGACTGGGCCCAGTTCGAGGGCCAGCGCAACACGGCCATGGTCAGCTACACCGGCGGCTACTGGAAGGAGTGCCGCCAGCCCAACACCCGCTTCGGGTGCGGCTCGGTCGACTACTTCATCAAGGTCCGCGTCAAGCCGGTCGCCGGCGTCGACCTGGCGTGGAAGCGCGTCGGCGTCGTCTACAAGACGCCGTCGGACACCAGCGAGCGCACCGCCGTCGGCTACTACTTCACGACCTGGGGCAACGGCGACGAGGAGTGGCACGTGCCGATCAACGTCCCGACCTGGCAGCCGACGGTGCTGTTCGACACCTGGTACCAGACCGGCGGCGGCGAGACGTTCTACGACGACAACGGCGGCGAGCTGCACGTCATCAACGACGGCCCGGCGTACAACGTCGTCCGCGTCGAGCCGTGGACCTCGACCGTCACCGTCGGCGACGACGGCGTGCGCGGCACGCTGTCCTTGCAGCTCACCGATCTCGACTACGACAAGCAGATCGAGCTGTGGGGCACGACCGACGGCTGGCAGACGATGCACAAGCTGACGACCGGCGGCCAGGGCGACGTCAACAAGTGGTACTGGGTCGAGGACTACCCGTGGAGCGCGGGCCGCGAGCGGTGGCAGATCGACCTCGACCTGCCGGGCAGCGCGGACACGTTCGAGTACGCGGTCGTCTACCGCCACGGCGTCGTCGGCGGCGCCCGCCCGTACGAGTTCTGGGACAACAACGGCGGCAGCAACTACCGCGTCGAGCGGTCGGTGGTGGTCGAGTGAGCGCCGCGGCGCGGCGCGTCGGTGAGGCGCCGGTGATCGGGCCGGACAAGGTCGCGACCGACCTCCACGGCCACACCCTGTTCAGCGACGGCCGCGCCACCCCCGAGGACTTCGTCCACTTCCGGGCGGAGCTCGGGTTCGACGTGGTCGCGATCAGCGACCACGACACGTTCGCCGGCGTGCCGCGCGCCGCCGCGGCGGCGCAGGCGCTCGGCGTCACGCTGGTGCCGGCGATGGAGGTCACGACCTTCGTCCACTTCGGCACGCCGCGCGCCGAGCAGATCCACCTGCTCGCGTACTTCCCCCCCGGGCGCGCGCTCGACGGCTCGCTCGGCGAGACCCGGCTGGGCGCGCGCGCGGTCGCGGTGTGCCGGCGGTGGCGACAGTTCGTGCTGGCGTGGCTCGACGGCCTGCCCGAGGCGCGGCGGTGGTTCCTCGACCCGGAGCGCACGCTCGAGGCGCGCGTCGGCACCGAGTTCCCGCAGCTGCAGAGCTTCCTCAACCTGCTGCACGCGCGCGACCTCGGCGTCTACGAGGACTTCATCCGCCACCACGTCCGGTTCTGGACCGAGGACGCGGAGCTGTTCGGGTGGTCGCCGGAGCAGGCGATCGAGACGATCCGCGCCGACGGCGCGATCGACGTCGTCGCCCACCCCAACCGGATCCGCGACAAGGCGCGGATGGACCGCGTGCTCGACGCCGCGACCGGCATCGAGGTCTACACGTCGCGCCACGCGCCGGAGATCGCCGCGCGGTTCCTCGCCCGCGCCGAGGCGACCGGCAAGCTGTGGACGGCGTCGGCGGACGACCACGGCCACACCACGTACGTCCGGCCGGCGGACGGCACGCCGCGCGCGTCGGTCGATCGCTTGCTCGCCGGGCGCTGAGCCTGGTAACGACCGGCGATGACCACGATCCTGCGGTGCCGGCCGCCGCGCCCGGTGGCCGGGCTCGAGCTGTCCGGCGAGCTGCCGCACTGGAGCGAGGCGATCGCGCTGCGGCCGGTCGCCGGCGGGCGGTTCGAGGCGACGCTCGACCTTGCGCCGGGCGTGTACGCGTACAAGCTGCGCGCGCCGGACGGCGGCTGGATGCTCGACGCCGACAACCCGCGGACGATCGCGGGGGGCGCCGGGGGCGCCGGGGGTGAAGGCGGCGACGTCGACAGTGTCCTGGTGATCGGCGGGACGCCCGAGCCGGTGCTGCACGCGCCCGCGGCGCCGTGGCTGTGGCGGCGCGACGACGGCCGGCTGGTCGTGCGCGCGGCGGTGCGGCGCGACGCCGCCGGGCGCGGCGCGCCCGCGGTGCGCTGCGGCGACGGCGAGCGGCCGATGCGCGCGGTCGCCGGCGACGCGCTGCACGTCGGCTACGAGGCCGAGCTGCCCGGCGCGGCGCGGACGATCGAGTACGGGTTCGCGCTGCCCGACGGCCGGCTCGTCGCCGGCGCCGACGGGGCGCTGCTGCGCGCGAGCCTCGACGCGCTCGACGACGCCGCGCGCCGCCCGCCCGCGTGGTGGCGAGGCGCGGTGGTCTACACGATCTTCATCGACCGGTTCCGCCGCGCCGGCGGGGCGTGGCCAGCCGGGGCCGGGTGGGCGCGCGAGGTCACGTGCGGCGGCGACCTCGACGGCGTGCGCGAGGCCCTGCCCTACCTCGTCGACCTCGGCGTCACCGTCCTGCACCTCACGCCGGTCACCCCGGCGCCGTCGGTCCACCGCTACGACGCGATCGACCCGCGCGCGGTCGCGCCCGAGGTCGGCGGCGAGGCGGCGTGGGACCGCCTGATCGACGCGGCCCACGCCGCCGGGCTGCGCGTGCTGGCCGACGTCGTCACCACCCACGTCGACCGCGGGTTCGCGCCGTTCGGCGACGTCGCCGCGCGCGGCCCGGCGTCGCCGTACTGGCCGTGGTTCCGCGGCCACCGCTGGCCGTTCTTCGCCGGGCCCGACCCCGGCTACGAGCACTACCAGAAGGGCCGGTGGCAGGAGCCGCTGGTCGCGCTCGACGAGCCGGCGGTGGTCGAGTGGCTCGAGGGCACGGTGCAGCACTGGCTGCGCCGCGGCGCCGACGGGGTCCGGCTCGACGCCGCGGCCGACGTGCCGCTGGCGGTGCTGGCGCGGCTGCGCGCGGCGGCGCGCGCGGTCCGGCGCGACGCGATCGTGATCGGCGAGGTCGTGCCGTCGCGGCTCGAGCGGTGGACGCCGGGCGCGCTCGACGCGGCCACCGACTTCGCCGCCCAGGGCGCGCTGGTGGGGTGGCTCACCGGCGAGCTGCCCACCGCCGAGGTCGCCGCCGGCGAGGCCGCGCGGCGGCTGCGCCGCGCCCACGGCCACGCCGCGCTCGCGTTCACCGGGACCCACGATCAGGCGCGGGTGCGGACGCGCACCGGCGACGCCGCGCGCGCGCGCCTCGGCCTGGTCCGGGTCGCGCTGGGCGCGGCGGTGCCGCTGCTCTACTACGGCGACGAGGTCGGCCTGCGCGCCGACGACGCCGGCGCGGTGGCCCGCGAGTTCGAGGACAGCTGGCCCGACCGCCAGCCGATGCCGTGGCCGGCCGGCGCAGCCGACGTGGCCGACGCGCGGTGGGACCGCGACACCCACGACCTGCTGCGCGCGGCGCTGGCGCTGCGCGCGCGCCGCGCCGTGCTGCGCGACGGCGACGAGCACGTCACCGCCGCCGGCGACGACGCGCTGATCGTCCGGCGCGCCGCGGGCGCCGCCGCGCCCGACGACGCGATCGACGTCGTGCTCCACCGCGGCGCGACGCCGGCGACGGTGGCGCTGCCGCCCGGAGCCGCGGCGACGGTGCTGCTCGCCCACGGCGGCGCGACCCTCGACGCCACCGGCGAGGCGGTGACGTTGCCGCCCGGCGCGCTGATCGTGGTCGACCGCCGCCCGCCCGCACCCACCGCGAACGCCGACGCCGGCCCCGACGCCGACGAGGCGATCGCGCTGCGCGTCCACAACGCCGCGCTGGCGCGCGCCGCGTGGCGCGACGCCCAGGTGCTGACGCCGGCGTTCCCGACCCGGCTGATCGTCACGGTCACCGAGGCGTGCAACCTGCGGTGCGCCCACTGCATCACCGACGCCCCGGCGCGGACGCGCTCGGGCCGCGCGCGCCAGCTCCCGGCGTGGGCGATCGCCGCGCTCGCCGAGGCGTTCGCGCACGTCGACCACGTCGCGTTCACCCACGGCGGCGAGTCGGTGACCGCGCCGCGGTTCCCCGAGGTGCTGCGCGCGATCGCCGCGGCACGCGCCGGGCGCCCCGGGCGCGCCGAGGTCCACCTCGCGTCCAACGGCATGCTGCTCGACGCCGCGCGGCTGCGCGAGCTGGTCGACCTCGGCCTGACCAGCCTGATGATCTCGGTCGACGGCGCGACCGCCGCGACCAACGATCGGATCCGCGTGCTCGGCCGGATCGACCGCACGCTCGACCACGTCGCCGCCGCGGTCGCGCTGCGCGACGGCGGCGCCGACCTGCGGGTCGGGCTGTCCTGCGTGATCGGGCGGACCAACGTCGCCGAGATCACGGCGCTGGCGCGGCGCGCGGCCCTGCTCGGCGTCGACTGGCTCAAGCTCGAGGAGACCTACCCGGCGACCTCGTTCGCCCGCCACGACCGGCTCGCCCCCGAAGACGCCGCGGTGCGGGACGCCGTGGCCGGCGCGCGCGCCGCGCTCGACGGCAGCCGCGTCGTGATGGTCGACCACGTCGATCCGCCGGCGGGCTGCCCGTGCCAGCACGCCGATCCGGCGACCCGCGCCCGCGCCGCGGCGTTCCGCGCCGCCGACGACTTCGCCCACCGCGCGACGCTCGCGCCGTGCCGGTCAGCGTGGGAGCAGGCGTTCGTCGACGCCGACGGCACCGTCCGCGCCGTCGACCACGCCGGCCCCGTGCTCGGCTCGCTGCTCGACGCGCCGCTGCTCGCGCTGTGGAACGCGCCGCCCGCGCTCGCGCTGCGTAGCCGTGCGCTCGCGGGGACGACGGCGGAGCAGCGCGCCAGC
Source organism: Myxococcales bacterium (assembly GCA_011526095.1). Lineage (GTDB taxonomy): Bacteria > Myxococcota_A > Polyangia > Haliangiales > Haliangiaceae > WYBA01. Next base: position 19,007 of record WYBA01000046.1, read on the forward strand.
TGCGGGTGACGGAGCCGGAGACGGAGACGGAGGCGGAGGCGGAGACGGCACGGGCACGGGCACGCGCACGCGCACGCGCACGAGACCGTCCCGCGAGTGGCTACGCGCCGGTGCGGTACGCGTGCAGGTGCCGGATCGCCTCGGGCAGCTCGCCGGCGCGCTCGAGCAGGCGCGCCAGGTTGAAGTGGGCGTCGGGCAGCCGCGGCTCGCGCGCGAGCGCCTCGCGGTAGGCCGCGATCGCCTCGGCGCGGCGCCCCAGGTCCTCGAGCGCGACGCCGAGGTTGAACCAGTACACGGCCACCTCGCGGCGGACGCACAGCGCCAGCCGGTAGCACGCCTCGGCGCCGGGCGCGTCGCCCGCCTCGTGGAGCAGCCGGCCGAGGTTGCACCGGGCGTCGGCCAGCTCCGGGTTGGCGGCGAGCGCGCGCTCGTACGCCACCCGGGCCGCCGCCGGGTCCGTCGGCTCGAGCGCGACGCCGCGCTCGTACCAGGCGCGCGCGCCGGGCGCGCGCCGGTACCCCTTGCGAGGGCCCAGGCGAGCGAGCGTCACCACGTCGTGCATGTCGCCACCCTAGCGGGCGGGTCCGACATCGCGCCGCGACACCGCCGCGGCGGCCGGGTCGCACCGGGCCGTCGCGGGGTGATCGCACGTCACCGCGCGACGACGCGCGCGGCGACGCGCCGCTGGACTATCATCGGCGCCCATGGTCGACACGCTCGGGGTCACCCTCAGCCACGCCGACGCGACCCGCCGTCGCGCCGGGCTGGCCGAGCCGCACCCGATGCTGGTGCTGTCGCTCGAGTGCAGCCGGCCACAGGCGCTGTCCGCGCGGTGGTCGCTGCAGGGCCTCGCCGCGGTCCACCTCGGCCGCGGCTCCGAGCGCCGCGCCGAGCGCACCGCCACCGAGCTCACCGTCCGCGTGCCCGACCGGTGGATGTCGTCGAAGCACGCGCGGATCGAGAACAGCTTCGGGCGGTGGGTGCTGGTCGACACCGACAGCAAGAACGGCTCGGCGGTCAACGGCCAGCCGACGCGGCGCGCGGTGCTCGCCGACGGCGACGTCGTCGAGCTCGGCCACACGCTGTTCCTGTTCCTCGAGCGCGTGCCGATGCACGACGACGACGCCCTCGACGTCGACCTCGGCGCGGACCTCGCGGCGACGCCGGCCGGCGCGACCGAGCCGGGCGGCGCCGACGCCCAGCGCGGCCTGGTCACGCTCGTCCCCGAGTACGCGCGCGAGCTGACGCGGCTGCGCGAGGTCGCGTGCTCGGAGATCTCGCTGCTGATCGAGGGCGAGAGCGGCACCGGCAAGGAGGTGCTGGCGCGCGCGGTCCACGCGGTGTCCGGCCGGCCCGGGCCGTTCGTCGGCGTCAACTGCGGCGCGCTGCCCGCCAACCTCGTCGAGAGCGAGCTGTTCGGCTACAAGAAGGGCGCGTTCTCCGGCGCCGCGGCCGACCAGCTCGGCCTGGTGCGCGCCGCCGACGGCGGCACGCTGTTCCTCGACGAGATCGGCGATCTGCCGGCGGCGTCGCAGGCGGCGCTGCTGCGCGTGCTGCAGGAGCGCGAGGTCATGCCGATCGGCGGCACGCGCCCGGTCGCGGTCGACCTGCGCGTGATCGCCGCGACCCACCGCGATCTCGACGAGATGATCGCCGCGCAGCAGTTCCGCCACGACCTGTTCGCCCGCCTCGCCGGGTTCCGCATCGAGGTGCCGCCGCTGTCGGAGCGCCGCGCCGACGTCGGCCTGCTGATCGGCCTGCTCCACCGCCGCATCTTCAACGCGAGCGGGCCCGCGAGCGCGCCGCACCCCGGGTTCGACGTCGAGGCCGCGCGGATGCTGCTGCGCTACCCGTGGCCGCTCAACGTCCGCGAGCTCGAGCAGGCGCTCGCGACCTCGGCGGTGCTGGCCAAGGGCGGCGAGGTGACGTCGGAGCACCTGCCCGAGCACGTCCGCGTCGGCCGCGCGCCGGGCGCGCCGCGGCCGGTCGTGCTCAGCGACGCCGATCAGAAGCAGCGCGACGAGCTGGTCGCGTCGCTGCGCGAGCACCACGGCAACATCAGCGCCGTCGCGCGCGCGCTCGGCAAGGACCGCAAGCAGATCCAGCGCTGGGTCAAGCGGTTCCAGATCGACACCAGCGAGTTCCGGTAGCCGCCGCCCGACACGTGGTGATCGCGCCGGCGCACCTCTTTGCGGGGTGGGTCCCGACGAGCTTCGCTCGTGGGGGGGGGCGGCGAGCCCCGTGTGGTCGATAGCGGCGCACGACCGGCGCAGGATAAGGATCGTTCGAGGGAGTCCTGCGCCGGCCGTGCCAGCATATTCGTGCGTCCGTCGGCTAGGCGTCGACGGGGGCGTCGTCCAGGCGGATCGCGATCTCGACGCGATCGACGACCGGGACGGCGGGTGAGGAGCCGACGGCCGTGCCGTGGGCGGCGTGGAGCGCGATGAACCAGTAGGTGCCGGGCGGCAGGCCGTTCATCTGAAAGCGGCCGGCGGCGTCGGTGATCGCCTGGAACGTCCGCGTCGCGAGGCCGATCGCGACCGGCATCGCGACCGGACGGGCGATCACCGTCGCGCCGCCGACCCCGCGCCCCTCGCGGTCGAGCACCTCGCCGAGCACCTGGGTCGCCGTCTCGCGCGCCGTCGCCGCCGGGGCGACGGTGGTCGCGCGACCGGGCGCCGCGTGGAGCTGGGCGCGCGCCGCGGCGAGCCCGCCGAGGCCGAGCACCGCGGTCAGCGCCAGCGTCGCGACCCGCCGATGGCGGCGTCCGGCGGTGGTGGTGCTGCGCGGCATGGGCGCGACCATGAGCACGCCGTGTGCCACGCGGCAAGGTCCCGACGATCCCGGCAACCGGGACGCAAGCTGCGAGATTCACTCGGCTGGCGGCGGCACCGCCACGCACCTGCGACCGTCGCAGGGCGGTCTCAGGACAGTCGCACCCGTGTCGCAGGCGTGGGCGCTACCCGGTCGCGAGCTGGGCGAGTAGCTGCAGCCGCTGCTCCATCCACCGCGTCGTGCGGGTGGGCGGCAGCCCGGCGAGCCGCCGGGTCGCGGCCTGGTACGCCGGCAGGTAGCGCAGCGGGCGCGGGATCAGCGGATAGCCCGCGCGCAGCGCCGCGACCGACGCGGCGACCGCGGCGCGGTCGCGCGCGCCCCACGGCAGCGCGAACCCCTCGCGCAGCCGCGGCGGCAGCATCGCCGCGCTCATCCGCTCGAGCCACCGTCCGGCGACCGGACGACGACGCGCCGGCGCCCCGTCGCGCGTCACCGCGCCGAACAGGAAGCGCGCCATCTCGCGCGCCGGCTCGGACACGGTGAGCTTCGGCGACGCGGTCATCTCCTCGACATAGCCGTCGAGCTCGTCCCAGCCGCGCGGCAGCAGCGCCTCGGGGATGCCGAACAGCCGCGCGAACTGCCACGTGTCGCGGACGTAGGCGTCGCGCAGCGCGGGCGCGATCCGGCCGAGCACGAGCTGCCGGACGTGGACGACGGTGTGGACGAGCGTGGCGTAGACCCAGCGCAGCGACTCGCTGTCGTTGGCGAGGTAGCGCGTGCCGGCCGGCCACGCGCCGACGTCGACCGGGATCACGCCGTGGATCCGGGTGTGGACCGCGTGGACCTGGCGCGCGGCGGCGAGCGCCGCGTCGAGCGGGCCGAAGCTCATCGCGAACACGTGGTCGAACGTGCGCTGGAACCGCCCGAGCACGTCGCCGCGCGTCGCCGAGTGCTCGTCGATCGCGTAGGCGACGAACGGGTGCGCGAGCTGGAGCAGCACGGCGCGGCCGCCGCCGAGGAAGATCAGCAGCTCGCGCTGGAGCTGCCACGCCGCGCTGCGCGGCCCGTAGATCCCACCGGCGGGATCGGTGACGGCGGCGCGGACGCGGTCGAGCTGCGCCTCGAGGTCGGTGCGGGTGACGATCATGGCGCGCCCACGAGCGTCCGCCCCGGCGCCGCGCGCGTCAAGCGCGACCGCACGGGCGGCGGCCGCCGCCGCGACGTGATCGCGCTCGCCGCGCGGCCGGGCGCGCGGTACCTTGCGGGCTCGGATGCGCTGGGCCTCGGCCATCGCCACGGACGGCCACCTCGTCGACGCCGTCGACGCCGCGGCCGATGATCTGCACGCCGTGCTCCACGGCGCGCGCGCCGACCTGGTGCTCGCGTTCGTCACCGACCACCACGCGGCCCAGTTCGCACAGCTCGGCCGCGCGGTCGAGCGCGCGTTCCCCGGCGCGCTGCTGGTCGGGTGCACCGCCGGCGGCGCGATCGGCGGCGGCCGCGAGATCGAGCACGAGCCGGCGGTGGCGCTGACGGCGGCGGCGCTGCCGGGCGTGCGGCTGACGCCGTACGTGCTCGGCGCCGACCCGGACGCCTGGGCGTCGCAGATCGACCTCGACGAGGGCGCCGCCGCCGCGCTGCTCACGCTGCCCGATCCGCTGTCGTGGCCCCCGGACCTGTGCGACGAGCTGCTCGCGTTCCTCGACGAGCGCTGGCCCGACGCGGCGAAGATCGGCGGGCTGGCGTCGGGCGGGATGACGACGGCGGGGCCACCCACCAACACGCTGTTCCTCGGCGAGGAGCGCGTGTCCGGCGGCGCGATCGGCGTCGCGCTCGAGGGCGACGTCGTCGTCGACACGATCGTCGCGCAGGGCTGCCGGCCGATCGGCGAGCCGATGATCGTCACCCGCGCCCACACCAACCTCGCGCTCGGGCTCGACGGGCAGCCGCCGCTGCAGGCGCTCGACCGGCTGTGCCAGGCGATGACGGCCGACGAGCGCGCCCTCGCCCGCCACTCGCTGTTCCTCGGCGTGTCGATGCGCCAGGGCGTCGGCGGCGGCGCCCTGCCCGGCCGCGGCGACTACCTCATCCGCAACCTGCTCGGCGTCGACCGCGGCTCCGGGGCGCTCGCCGTCGCCGCGCCGCTCGCGGTCGGCCAGGTCGTGCAGTTCCACCTCCGCGACGCCGCGGCGGCGGCCACGGACCTCACCGAGCTGCTCGGCGCGCACGACGCGCCGCCACCCGACGGCGCGCTGCTGTTCTCGTGCGTCGGGCGCGGCCGGCTGCTGTACGGCACCGCCAACCACGACAGCCGGGTATTCCGCCGCGCGTTCGGCGACGTCCCGCTCGGCGGGTTCTTCTGCAACGGCGAGATCGGCCAGGTCCACCGCCGCACGTACCTGCACGGCTACACCAGCTCGTTCGCGCTGTTCCGCCGCAAGCTCGCTAGCACTTGAACGCTCGCTCCCGGCCCCGCGCCTTCGGCGCTCCCGCGCCTTCGGCGCGGTGCCCGCGCCGGCTCGCGTCACTTGACGCCGAGCACCAGCCCGTCGGGCGTCGGGATGCACACCGAGTCGAAGTCGCGCGCGACCTGCTCGTGGAACGCGCGCATCGCCTCGCCGCGCGGCGAGGCGTCCATCAGCTCGCCGAACAGGTAGGCGTTGTCGCCGAGCACGATCCCGCCGGGCCGCAGGTGGCGCGCCGCCCACGCGCCGTAGAACGGATAGCTGATCTTGTCGGCGTCGCAGAACACCGCGTCGAACGGGCCGTGCGGCTCGAGCGTCGGCAGCACGTCGACGCCGGCGCCGACGACGACCGTGACGCGGTCGGCGACGCCCGCCTCGGCGAGGTTGCCGCGCGCGATCTCGGCGTGGGTCGGGTCGAACTCGATCGTCCACAGGTGACCGTCCGCCGGCAGCGCGCGCGCGATGTGGATCGCCGAGTAGCCGGCGAGCGTGCCGATCTCGACGGCCTTCTTCACCCCGGCGAGCCGGCACACCAGCCCGAGCAGCCGCCCCTCGGACGGGCCGACCATGATCGCCGGGATGCCGTCGGGCACGGCGAACGCGCGCGCCAGGCCCGCGTCGTGGGCGACGTGGATGCGCTCGCAGAAGGCCAGGATCTCGGGCGAGGTGTAGCGCGCGCCGGCGCGCGAGTCGGAGTCCGCCATGGTCGGGCCAGCCTACACCGGGCGGCGGCCGGGCGACGGCGGCGCCGCGCCGAGCCGGGCCGCGAGCGCGGCGACGTCGGCGTCGGGCGCGCCGAGCGCGGCGAGCGCGGCGGCGAGCTCGACGACGTAGGTGACGTTGTCGCCGCTGGGCCCGCGCGCGCGCCGCACGACCTCGGCGGTGGCGTCGAGCGGCTCGGGGCCGACGAAGTGCGGGTTGGCGGCGGTCGCGACATAGGTGCGCGCGCGCGCCGTGGTCGCGATCGCGCCCGCGACCTCGCCCGCGGCGAGCTCGACGTCGAGCTCGAGCCGGTCGTAGCCCTGCTGCTCGCGCACGTCGAGCCCGCGCAGCACGTCGGCCTCGCCGGCGGCGTCGAGCGCGTAGGCGACGCCCCACAGCGCCGCGCCGGGCGCCGGCACCAGCGTGACGACGCGCCCCGGCGCCGCGGGCGTGCCGCGGTGATCGGTCGACGCCTGCCAGAACCGCCGCGCCCAGCCGTGGATCCGCGCGGCGCGGCGCGCGGCGTACGGCATCGCCGGGCGCCAGATCAGCGAGCCGTACCCGAACACCCAGCTACGCGTCATCGTCGCCGGCCGCGCGCGCCTCGCCGTCGCCGCGCCGGTACGGCCCGGCCTGCGCCAGCTCGGCCATGTGGTGCGCGACCGCCTCGCGCTCGCGCTCGAGCGAGGCGCGGACGGCCGCGAACATCCGCGGCTCGCGCAGCCAGTGCGCCGAGTACGTCGGCGACGGCTCGAACCCGCGCACCAGCTTGTGCTCGCCCTGCGCGCCGGCCTCGAACAGCGCGAGGCCGCGCGCCAGGCAGCGATCGATCCCGGCGTAGTACGCGGTCTCGAAGTGCAGGCAGTCGAGCTGGACGTCGCTGCCCCAGTAGCGGCCGTAGAGCGCGTGCGCCGTCTCGAAGTACAGCGCGCCCGCGACCCGCCGCCCGCCGGCGGTGACCTCGGCGATCATGGTCTCGTCGGGGAGCAGCGCGGCGACGCGCTCGAAGAACCCGGGGCGGAGGTAGTCGTGGCCGCCGTGCTCCTCGACCGTGCCGCGGTACCAGCGATCGACCGCGGCGAGCAGCTCGGGCGACGCGTCGCGGCCGGAGATCCAGCGGATCCCGTCGATCTGCGCGGCGACGCGCGCGCGCTCCTTGCGCAGCTGCTTGCGCTTGCGCGACGCGAGCGCCCCGAGGAACCCGTCGAAGTCCCGCCACCCCTGGTTGTGCCAGTGGAACTGGAAGGTCGCGCGCGGCGCCAGCCCCGCGGCGGCCAGCGCGGCCTGCTCGTCCTCGGTGCAGAACAGCCAGTGGATCGACGAGGCCTCGACCTGATCGGCGATCGCGTGGACGCCGGCGATGATCGCGCCGGTCACGGCGGCGCGCGCCGCCGCGTCGAGGTCCGGCGCGAGCAGCAGGCGCTTGCCGGTGGCGGGCGTCAGCGGCGCCGCGACCACGACCTTGGGGTAGTAGTCGACGCCGAACCGCGCCGCGGCGCTCGCCCACGACCAGTCGAAGATGTACTCGCCGTAGCTGTGCGCCTTGACGAACGCCGCGGTCGCGCCGACCAGCCGGCCGGCGCCGTCCTCGACCAGGACGTAGGCCGGGGTCCACCCCGAGCGCCGGCTGGTCGAGCCCGACTCCTCGAGCGCGCGGAGGAAGCCGTGGCGCAGGAACGGCGACGGCCCGTGGTCGAGGGCGTCCCAGGCCGCGTCCGCGACGTCGCCGATCCGGGGCTCGACGCGGACCACCCAGCCATCGTCAGGGCCGGGTGAGCCGGGCGAGCCGGGCTTGTCCACGCTACCGCCGGCCGTGGTACGAGCTAGCTTGTCCACGTCCGGGCCCGGCCTGCGCCGCCCACTGGAGACGACACCATGCCTCTCACGCCTGACCTCCGCCAGAAGATCGAGACGATCCTGGCGTCCGACGACATCGTCCTGTTCATGAAGGGGACCCGCTCGTTCCCGCAGTGCGGCTTCTCCGCGCGCGTCGTCGGCATCCTCAACACTCTGGTGCCCAAGTACACCACCGTCAACATCCTCACCGACGCCGACCTGCGCCAGGGGATGAAGGAGTTCTCCGACTGGCCGACGTTCCCGCAGCTCTACGTCAAGGGCGAGCTGCTCGGCGGCGCCGACATCGTCGGCCAGATGGCGGACTCCGGCGAGCTCGCCGCCAAGCTCGGCGCGACCGCGGCTGCGCCCGCGGCGGCGCCGAAGGTGACGATCACGCCGGCGGCGGCGAAGGAGCTCGCCGCCGCGCTCGCCGACGCCGGCGCCGGCGACGTCATCCACCTGACGATCGACGACCGGTTCGAGCCGGCGCTCGACCTCGGCCCGCGCGAGAGCGGCGCGGTGACGGTCGAGACCGGCGGGCTGGTCGTCCAGCTCGACCGCGGCTCGGCGGCGCGCGCCGAGGGCGTCGTGATCGACTTCATCGACGGCCCGACCGGCGCCGGGTTCAAGATCGACAACCCGAACCGCCCGGCGACGGTCCGCCAGGTCGGGCCGCGCGAGCTCGCCGCGATGCTCGCCTCCGGCGAGGTCAGGGAGCTGTTCGACGTCCGCACGCCCGAGGAGCGCGCGACCGCGAAGATCGACGGCAGCCGGCTGTTCGACGACGCGGCGATCGCCTACCTCGAGGGCCTGCCCCGCGACACCCCGATCGCGTTCACCTGCCATCACGGCGGCCGGTCGCAGAACGCCGCGATGCACTTCCTCGGCAAGGGGTTCCGCACCGTCTACAACCTCGCCGGCGGCATCGACGCCTGGTCGCAGCAGGTCGATCCCAAGGTCCCGCGCTACTGAACGGACGGGGCGCGGCTCTCCCACAGCACCCCACCATCGCCCGACATCGATCCGACATCGATGGGCCCCCGTGTGTTTGTGGCGCGCGGGGGTCGGGTGGGCCTAAGATCAGCGGCTCATGGATCCGGCCCCGCGCCGCCAGAAGGTCATGCGCGTGTCGACGCGCTGCCGCACGGTGGACGAGTTCATCACGGCGTTCTCCGCGCTCGTCGATGAGCACTCGATCGTCGTCTACACGAACCAGTCGCGCGCGATCGGCTCGCGGCAGCTGTTCGCGGTCCAGCTCGCCGACGGCGAGCTGGTGATGCGCGGCGAGGGCGAGGTCATCGAGTCCGATCCGCCGCCGCGCGGCAAGCTGCGGATGCGCTTTCTGTCGATGGACGCGCGCTCGCACGAGGTCCACAAGCAGATGCTCGAACGCGGGCGCGGCCTGGCCGGGATGATGGGCCTGCCTCCGGTGCCGACGCCGCGCCCGCCGGTGGTGCGCTCGGCGACGGCCAGCCCGGTGCGACCCGACCCGGCCGCGCCGCGCGCCTCGTCGACGCCGCTGCCCGGCGTGCCGCCGATCCCCGAGCTGCCGACCCGTCCGCGCACCGCCGGCCCGGCGACGCCGGCGACGGGCGCCCCAACGAGCGCGGCGCTCGCCGCGCCGCCGGCCGCCGCGTCGAAGCTGCCGGCCCCGACCCGCAAGGCGTGGACGCCGGGCATCCCGTCGATCCCGATGGCGCAGCCGACGGGGCCGACGCTGGTGACGACGAACGAGCTGGCCGCCGGGACCGCGCCGCGCGCCCGCTCGGTCACGCCCGAGCTGGCCAGCGGCACGCCGCCGCCGGGCCCCGTGCCGACGCCCGCGGCCGCGCTGCCCACGACGCCCGCGCCGCCCGCGACGCCCGCCCCGCCCGCCCCGCCCGCGCCGGCGACCGCCGCGCCGGTGATCGCACCGATCCGCAAGCCAGCCGCGCCTGTGCCGGCCACGCCCCCCGCCGCCACCCCGGCCGTCGAGACGCCATCGCCCGCGACCGTCGCGCCGGCCGCGTCGCCTGCGGCGGTCGCGGCCGAGCTCGACCCGGCCGCGTCCGAGCTCGACGACATCAAGACCGAGGTCAACACGCCGGTCCCCGCCGCGGTCCGGCCCAGGACCGAGGCGCCCATCGAGGGAGAGCGCACGCCGGGCTCGCCGTACATCCTCCCCGCCAACCCGTTCGGCGAGGTCGATCCGAAGGCGCTGGAGTACTTCGTCGAGTGCACGCTCTACGAGGAGACCGGGACGTGGGACGTCAGCGAGCTGGCAGACGCCGGCGCCGTCGGCGAGGCGGGCGCGGCGGATGCGATCGACGACCTCGGGCCGACGATCGAGCCGCCGCCGCCGATCGCGGCCGGCGGCCCGCCCGGCGCCGCGCCCGGATGGGCGGCGCAGGCGTCTCCGTCTCCGCCTCCGTCTCCGACTCCGATTCCGTCTCCGCCTCCGTCTCCGATTCCGTCTCCGTCTCCGTCTCCGATTCCCTCTCCGTCTCCACCTGCCGCGGTCGCGGCGCCCGCACACCCATTCCCGACCGTGCCGCTCGCGGCGCTCACCGCGCTCGACGCGCAAGCGCTGGCGCCCGCGCCCGTGACCCCGGCGCCCGGCTGGCCGGACGACTACGCGGGCGACGACGAGCCCGATCTCGAGCCGCCGCGGCGTACCGTCACGTGGATCGCGCTCGCCGTGGCCGCCGTCCTGGTGATCGGCGTCGTCGCCGCGATCGCGCTGCGCTCCGACGATGACGCGCCCGCGCGCGGGGACGGCAAGGGGACGGCGACCGCCGCCGCGGCGAAGCCCGACGCCGGCGCCGCCGCCGTGGCGAGCCGGACGACACCCGATGCCGGCGCCGCCGGCGCCGCCGCCACACCGCCTCACGCCACCACCGGCGACGACGAGCGCGACGGCAAGTCCAACGGCGAGCACGACGGCGAGCACGACGGCAACGCCGACGGCGGCGACGTCGCCGCCGCCACGCCGGACGCGGGCGCCGGGGCGGCCGCGACGCCGCCGCCGGTCGCCACCGACGGTGGCGAGTGCGCGCTCACGGTCACCACCGAGGACCCCGGCTCCGACGTCGCGATCGACGGCAAGCCGGTCGGGGTCACGCCGTGGTCCGGCGCGCACGCGTGCGGCCCGGTGAAGGTCGTCGTGACGCGCGCGCGCTACGCGCCGTTCGAGGAGAAGGTGACGCTGCGCGCCGGCGAGCCAGCCCGGCTCGACGCCCGGCTCGTCCGCCCGGACCAGAAGGTGACGTTCACCTCCAGCCCGGCGGGCGCGACGATCACCGTCGACGGCAAGAAGCTGGGCAAGGCGCCGGTGGCGGCGACGGTGAAGGGCTTCACCACGATCAAGGTCACGGCGGAGCTGTCGGGCTACGCCGCCGTCACCCAGAAGTTCTACGTCAAGAAGACGACGACCCGGGTCAACGCGTCGCTCAAGAAGCTGCCCCGGCGTCCGCGGTAATCGACCGCGGGAGGTCGGCCGTCCTCGACGTCCCGTAAGACCGTCGTAAGCGCGGGCGCGGCGCGACGCTCGGCGCGGCCGGTGTAGGCTGCCGCGCATGCGCCGCCGCTGCTCCGCCCTGCTCGCGCTCCCCATGACGCTCGCGCTCGCCGCCTGCGGCGGCGACGACGACGGCGACGCCCCGCTCGACGCCCCCACGCCCGACGCGCCGCTCGCCGCGTCCACCGACTGGGACCGCGACGTGCTCGACACGCGGCTGGCGATCGACCTCGTCACGCGCGCGTCGACCGCGACGATCACGCTCGCGCCCGCCGACTCGACCGGCGCCTCGTTCGAGATCGGCGACCTCGAGATCGCCAGTGTCACCGACGCCGACGGGGCGCCGCTGCCGTACGTCGACCGCGGCGACACGCTCGACGTCGGCGTGCCCCGCTCCGACGAGCCGTCGACGATCGTCATCGCGTACACGTTCCTCTACCGCAGCGGGCAGATGGGGGCCGACGACGTCCCGGCGCTGACGCTGACCTGGCCCTACTACTGCCAGAACGTGTTCCCGTGCAAGGCGGAGCGCAACCCCGCCGACGGCACGCGGTTCGCGCTCGAGCTGACCGGCGTCCCCGAGGACAAGGTCGCCGTGTACCCGGCGGAGATCGCGGCCGAGGCGCCGCCGTACATGCTGGCGTGGACGATCGCGGACTACGTCGAGACGACGCTGGGCACGACGACCGCCGGCACGACGGTCAAGGTGTGGCACACCGCGGCGCAGACCACCGCCGCGACCAACGGCACCGAGCACCTCGTCGCCGCGTTCGACTGGCTCGAGCAGAACCTCGGGCCCTACCTGTTCGGGGACACCGTCGGCACCGTGTCGGCGAGCTGGGGGTTCGGCGCGTACGGCGGGATGGAGCACCACCCGTTCTGGCACCTCGCGAGCTCGGCGCTGGCCGACGACAACGTCAACGTCCACGAGGCGGTCCACGGCTGGTTCGGCAACGGCGTGCGGCTGCGCTGCTGGGAGGACTTCACGCTGTCCGAGGGCACGACCGAGTACCTGTCCGCGCGCGCGCTCGAGGCGGTCGCCGGCCCCGAGGTCGCCGCGGCGATCTGGGACGGCTACGCCGACGAGCTGCAGGATCTGCGCGACGACGACGGCGGCGGCGTGGCGTGGCCGGCGAGCTGCGGCGAGGTCGACATCCTGACGATCTTCAACCGCAGCGCCGCGCCGTACACCAAGGGCGCGTTCTTCTATCGCGCCGTCGCCGAGCGGGTCGGCGTCGAGGCGCTCGACGCCGCGCTGCGCGCGTTCTACACCGCGTGGGCCGGCAAGGCCGCCGGCATGCAGGACATGCTCGACACGATCGAGGCCGAGACCGGCTGGGATCCGACCGCGTGCGCCGAGGCGTGGCTGCGCAGCGAGCAGGTGCCCGACGTGCTCAGCTGCGAGTGACGGCGCCGGCGGCGATCACGCGCCGTGGCACTTCTTGTACTTCTTGCCCGACCCGCACGGGCACGGCTCGTTGCGCCCGACCTTGGGCGCCTCGCGGGTCTGCGGGCGCGCCTTGAGCGTCTCGCCGTCGACGTACATCCAGCGCGGGCCCGCGCCCTCGTCGACCTTCTTGAACCGCGACCGCTCGTGGTGGTGCTGGGGCCGGCCGCCGAGCGCGAACCGCGCGACGAACTCGACGACGCCGGTGGCGTCGCCGGCGCCGCCCGCCTCGGTCGCGAGCACGTCGAGGCCGAGCCACTGCGACTGGCGCGACCACGCGGTCGCGGCGTCGCGGTCCACCGTCGCGCGCGTGTCGGGGTCGTGGGTGGCGACGACGTGGTCGAGGTCGCCGACGACGTAGGCGGTGTAGCGCGAGCGCATGAGCTGCTCGGCGGTCTCGGCCGGCGCGCTGCCGTCGAGGCGCGGACCGCAGCAGGTGGCGAGGGACGGCCCGCCGCACGGGCACGGGGTCTGATCGGGGTGGGTGGTCATGGTCACGGGGCCTGTGAAGTGACGAGCTCGGCCGGCACCTGGCCGTCGGCGAGGTTGAGGACGAAGCCGAGCAGCCGGCCGTCCTCGAACACGAACTGGATCGTCGCCTCGAGCTCGATCACGACGAACTCGGTCGCCGATCGCGGGTAGAGGCGCACCTGCTGGTCGTCCATGCCGAGCTGCAGCGCGTCGCCGATCCGCGACACCGCCAGCACCTCGCCGCCCTCGAGCCGGTACGTGCCGACCAGCTTGTCGAGCTCGGCGCCGGGCACCTCGACGATCCGCAGGTCGAGATCGAGCTCGGCGCCGGCGAACACGTCGAACACGCCGATCCCGAGCCGCGTGACCAGCGGCGACGCCGACGACGCCAGCAGCACGACGCCGCGCGCCGTCGCCGGGTCGAAGCCGATGAAGCTGGCGTAGCCGCCGGTCTGGCCGTTGTGCCAGACGATGCCCTTGTCGGTGATGTGCCAGCCGAGGCCGATCTGCATCCCACCGCCGGCGTCGGCCAGCGGCGCGGTCGTCGCGCGCAGCACCTGGGCCAGCGGCACGTCCTTGCCCGCGGTCGCGGCGGCGGCGGCCTGGACCAGCGCGACCATGTCGCGCGCGGTCGAGCGCCACGCGCCCGCGCCGGCGAGCACGTCGAAGTCCCAGCCGGGGGCCGGCGAGCCGCTCGCCGTGGCGCCCGGGACGAGGCGGGCGCGCGCCGCCTCGGGCAGCGTGATCCATGTGTGCGCGAGCGCGAGCGGCTCGAGCACGCGCGTCGTCACCGCCTGCTCGTACGACAGCTCGAGCTTGCTCGCGAGCAGGTGGCCGAGCAGGCCGGCGCCGAGGTTGGAGTACGCGTAGGCGGCGCCGGGCGGGTACATCAGCTCGGCGACGTCGAGGAATGCGTACAGCTCGTCGGCGCCGTAGCCGAGGTACGGGTTGTCGGGGCGCGCGCGGTAGTCGAGGTTGGTGGGCAGCGCCGGCAGGCCGGAGCGGTGCTGCGCCAGCTGCGCCAGCGTCGGGCGCAGGCCGTCCCGCTCGGGGAACCGCACGCCGAACGGCAGCAGCTGGGCGACCGGCGTGTCGAGCGCGACCTCGCCGCGCGCCACCGCGTCCGCGAGCAGCAGCGAGGTCAGCACCTTCGAGATCGACCCGATCTCGAACACCGCGTCGGCGTCGGGCGGCGCGTCCGGGGTCGTGCCGCGCCCGAACCCGAGATAGTCGACGTTCGCGCCGTCGATCAGCGCGACGACCATCCCGCCGAACAGCACCTCCTGCTCGAACAGCGGCTCGATCGTGGCGCGCACCGGCCCGGCGAACGGGCTCGACGGCGCGGCGAGCCCCGGGCCGGGGCGCTCGGCGGCGGGCTTGTCGCCGCAGCCCGCCGCGACGAGCGCGGCGCACAGCGGCACGGACCAGGCACGGGCGGACATAGGCCGCGCATCCTACTCGGTCGGCGGCCGCGCGCACACCGCCCGGGGCGATCACGGCGGCGGCAGGTAGCCGTCGCGCCGCAGGTTGCCGCGCCCGGTCGGCCACGCCAGGCAGTTGGCCTCGGCCCCGGCGACCGCGAACACCAGGGCCTGCGGCATCCCGTCCTCGCCGCCCTTGGTCGCCACGACGATGTCGAGCGCGCCGTCGCCGTCGGCGTCGGCGATCGTCGGCACGGCCATCGCGCCGCGGTCCGGCAGCGGGACGGTGTGGAGCCGGTTGCCCGCGGCGTCGAGCACGAACAGGTCACCGGCGCCGTCGGCGGTGCCGTAGCTGGCGAACACCAGCTCCGGCACGCCGTCGCCGGACAGATCCGCGATCGCGACGCCGGTCGTGCCGACCTCGGCCGCGTCGGTGTACGGGTGCGACCACAGCGTCTGCCCCGCGGCGTCGACCGCCCAGATCCGGCCGTCGAACCCGGCGAACACCAGCTCGGGGCCGGCGCGGTCGGGGAACAGGTCGGCGACGCTGACCTGGTTGGTGATCGCGACGACGTTGCCGCCCGCGTCCCACAGCCCCCACAGGTAGTCCGCCATCCGCGGCGGCGCGACCCACGCCGGCGGGCGCTGGCCGTCGTTGCGCACGACCCACAGCCCGACGCCGCGCTCGCGGTCGTCCTGCCCCGCGTTCTGCACCGAGCCGAGCAGGATCACCTCGCCCACACCGTCGCCGTCGAGGTCGGCGACCGCGGGCGCGGTGTTGGTGAAGTGGCCCTGCTCGTCGACCGCCTCGTCGTCGGCGTAGCCCTGCTGCGCGAGCGCGTAGTCGACCATGAACCGGATCCCCGAGAACTTGGTGCGCCCGTCGAAGATCGCCGCGGCGTCGAACGCGCGGCCGGTGCCGTCGTGCAGGCTGTTGTAGGCGTTGTCCTGGGTGGCGACGACGTCGACGACGCCGTCGCCGTCGACGTCGCCGAGCCCGACGTTCTGATCGTAGCCGCCGGTGACGTAGCAGGCGTCGTCGCACCCGGCGGCGCCGGTGGTGTTGGGCGGGAAGCCGGCGACCGGATCGCCGTCGCGCTCGAACGCGTAGACGATGTCGCGCTGGCCGCCGCCCTCGAGCGGGCTGTTGGTCACCGCGACCAGCTCGAGCGCGCCGTCGCCGTCGATGTCACCGGCGGCGAGCGAGCGCAGCTCGTCGCGCGCGGTGACGGGGAACCCGGGCAGCGCCGCGCCCGCGGCGTCCCACGCGTGGATCTGGCCGCGCGCGGCGACCGCGACCTCGAGCCCGGGCGTGTCGGGCAGCAGGTCGACGACCACGGGCGAGGCCCAGATCCGGCCGTCGACCGAGTCGCGCCACGCCTCGGTCGCGGCGCCGCCCGCGCCCAGCCGCCACACCAGCACCAGCTCGGCGCGGGCGATCACGACCTCGGGCTGGCCGTCGGCGTCGAGGTCGGCGACGGCCGGCGAGGCCAGCCAGCCCTCGTGCCAGCGGTCGGCCAGGGTGTGGGTCAGCGTCGGGGCGCTGACCGTGGTCGAACCGCCGCCGGCCGCCGGCTCGCACGCCGGGCTGGGCAGCGGCACCGAGGCGTCGCCGAGCGTGCCCGGGCCGCCGCCCCCGCCGCATCCCCCACCACCGGCGACGCCTGCGACGGCGAGCCACACCCCCAGGGCCTGCGCACCTCTCGGTCGGGTCATGACGGCCGATCCTGCCAGATCCGGTGAAGCCCCGGGGCCGCTGCGAACGCCGGTCGGCAATCCGGCGAGCGGCTGTTCGACGCAGATCACGCGCGGCTGGCGGCGTGCGTGCGAGCATCCGGTCGATGCGTCGCCTCGCCCGGTCCTTCCTGCTCCCCACGCTCACCGCCACCCTGGCCCTGGCCGCGCCGCGCCTGGCCGCCGCCGACGGCGGGGGCCAGGGCGTCATCGGCGGCACCGACGCCGCCGCCGGCGCCTGGCCGGACGTCGCGGCCGTGCTGTTCGACGGCCAGCAGGCGTGCACCGGCACGCTGATCGCGCCGAACTGGGTGCTCACCGCCGGCCACTGCGCCGACGGCGCGCTCGACGCCGTGCTGATCGGCACCTCGTCGCTGGCGCGGCCGAGCGAGGGCGAGACGATCGCGGTGATCCGCCAGATCCCGTACCCGAACTCGTGGCAGACGTTCGACGTCATGCTGCTCGAGCTGGCGCAGGCGTCGTCGCGCGCGCCGCGGACGATCGCGACCGGCTGGGCGCGCCACGACATCGTCGACGGCGCCACCGCGGCGATCGTCGGCTACGGCGCGGTCGATCAGAACGCGAACGACTACGTCGACGAGCTGCAGGAGGCGACGACGACGATCACCGACGCCAACTGCGACGACCGCGCGGGCTGCAACGGCGGGGCGCAGCCCGACGGCGAGCTCGGCGCGGGCGGCGGCGGCATCGACACCTGCCCCGGCGACTCGGGCGGGCCGCTCTACCTCGTCACCGACTACGGCGTGTTCCTCGCCGGCGTGACGTCGCGCGGCTACAACGACAACCAGTACTACTGCTCCGAGGGCGGCGTGTACGTCCGCCCCGACGCGCTGATCGAGTGGATCGAGGAGCAGACCGGCCTCGACCTGCCGGACGCGCCCGGCGCGGTCGCCGAGCCGCTGGTCGCCGAGACCGGCGCCCCGGGCACCGCGGCGGTCGATCCCGCCGACCCGCACGAGGGGACCTCCCACACGTTCGCGATCGTCACGCCGCCGCTGCACGGCACCGCGACCGTCGACGCCGACGGCGTCGTGACCTACACCAGCGAGGTCGGCTACCTCGGCGCCGACGAGGTCGAGATCGAGGTCGCCGACGCGGCGCTGCCGTCGCGCTCGGTCCGCACGGTCATGGCGATCGAGGTCGTCGAGGAGCTGCCCGACGAGGACGGCGGCGGGTGCTGCCAGGCCGGCAGCGGCCGCGGCACCGCCGGGCCGGTGCTGCTCGTGATCGCGGCGCTGCTGTGGCCGCGCCGCCGCCGCGCCCGTCAGTAGGCCGGCTCGTCGACGCCATGCTCGGCCGCGCGCCGCGCGGCGGCGATCGCCTGGATCTGCGGATCGTCGCGGCGACCGCTGAAGTAGATCAGCTCGCCGTAGTCGAGCATCTCGCTGGGCTCGATGATCGTCGGGCGACCGAACTCGGCGTCCATGCCGTTGGCCCACCACACCAGCTCGGTGCAGTACCAGCGGTCGGGGTTGTCGAAGCCGACCATGCCGCCGAGATCGAACTCGGCCCCGACCTCGGCCCGCGCCAGGCCGATCGTGGCGCGGCGCTCGTCGTCGGACAGCCGCGGGTTGCGGACGACCGCGATGTAGCGGTAGCGGTGCACGAACCGCTCGAGCGAGATCTCCTGGACCTGCGGGAGCACGGCCTCGACCACCGAGTCGTGGGTGAGATCCACGACCGCGGCGTGGCTGAACTCCTCCCCCGAGGTGAGCGCGACGATCGCGACGCCCGTGTTGCCATAGGACCGACCGAGCAGCCAGTCGCCGTCGCGGGCGACCCGCCGGATCTCCTCCGCCCACAGCTTGCTGATCGCGCGGTCGAGCGAGTCGTCGGCCGGGCGCTTCACGAACAGCCGGGGCGCGACCGTGTGACAGCCCGACAGCAGCAGGGCCGCGAGGACGACGCCGACGAGCGTCTGGACAGCTGTCGAGATCCGGGACATGGCAGTTCCCCGTGGTTCCAGAACCGTGCCGCGACCTAACTGCGCGGACGATTGTCGGACCACCGTGCCACTGGTGTCAAAGCCGTCAACTCCCAGACATCCCGTGGCGTACGTCACGCGAGGTGGCTACCACCCGCGCGAACGCGTCGGTCAGCGGCGCGGGCGGGGCACGTCGCGGTCGAGGACGGTCTTGCGGCCGTCCGCCGCCGCGGCGCGGATCGCGTCGTCGGCGATCGCGCGGACGTGGTCGGACAGCATGTCGGCGACCGCGTCGGAGGTGTTCATCCCCGAGCGATCCTTGATGTACTTCTTGAGCTTCGACACGACGATCAGCACGTCGCGATCGACCTGGCTCGACAGCGCGGGGCCGGACGACGCCATCGGCGGGTGCGGCGCGGGCGTCGCCGCCGCCCC
This sequence comes from Myxococcales bacterium, assembly GCA_011526095.1. Lineage (GTDB taxonomy): Bacteria > Myxococcota_A > Polyangia > Haliangiales > Haliangiaceae > WYBA01. The sequence continues at coordinate 37,734 of WYBA01000046.1, forward strand.
GACGATCTTGCGCGGGGCCGTCGGGGCGGCCGGCGCGGGCGCAGGCCTTGCGGCCTCGGGCGCGGGATCGGCCGCGGCCTCGGCCTGCTCGCGCGCCCACTCTTCGCGGCCGGGCGCGCGCGCCTCGACCGCCCACGCCTCGCGGTGGCGCAGCGTCGCGACGTGACTGTCCCAGCAGCTCACCGAGCAGAACACCAGGCGGGTCGCGCGCCGGTTGCACGTCGACACGCTGCACACCCAGTGGGTCTGCCCGAACTTGAGGTCCTTCCTGCACGCGCTGCAGCGCAGCCAGACGTCGTCCATGACCGACATGGCCGGCACGGTATCACCACCGCCGCGCGCGGAGCGTGAACGCCGCCCATGACGCGTGCGCGTGCCGCGCGGCTTCCGCCGGCGCGCGCGTGGCGATACAACGGCGACGTGGAGCTCGACGACGATCTCGACCGGCTCGGAGCGGCCCTGCACGCGGCGGTCGGCGAGGTGTCCGGCGCGCGCGCGCTCGCGCTGGTGCGCGGCCTCGGCGACGACGCGGCGCGCCTGCGCGACGATGCCCTGCCCGGCGGGCGCCGGGCGTTCGCCGGCCGGATCGCGGCGCTGCCGCTCGGCGATCTCGAGGAGCTGGCGCGCGCGTACACGCAGTGGTGCCACCTGATGAACGTCGCCGAGGAGCAGCAGCGGATCCGCGTGCTGCGCCAGCGCGGCGACGGCGACGACGGCCTCGTCGCCGCGGTCGGCGCGATGGCGGCGGCCGGGATGTCCGCCGACGACGTCCGCGCGCTGTTCGCGCGCGCGATGGTGCAGCCGGTGATCACCGCGCACCCGACCGAGGCGCGGCGCCGCTCGATGCTCGATCAGCTCGCCGATCTGGCGGCGACGCTCGACCACCGCGATCGCGTCGCCGCCTCGGCGGCGAGCGAGCGCGAGGCGGTCGACGCCGAGCTCGCCGGGATCGTGCTGGCGCTGTGGGGGACCGAGACGTCGCGGTCGCGGCGGCCGACCGCGCGCGACGAGATCGAGGCGGCGCTCGACGTGTTCCGCCGGACGCTGCTCGACGTCACGCCCCGGGTCTACCGCACGCTCGAGGACGCGTGCCGGGCGCGGTGGCCCGAGCTGGCGGCGTCGGGCTGGCGGCTGCCGTCGTTCTTCACCTGGGGCTCGTGGATCGGCGGCGACCGCGACGGCAACCCCAACGTCACCGCGGCGGTCACGCGCGCCGCGTTCGAGCGCCAGCGCGCGGTGATCCTCGGCCGCTACCTGGAGGACGTCGAGCGCCTGGGCCGGTTCCTGTCGGTGTCGCAGCTGCGCGCCGCGCCCGGGTCGGCCGGCGTCGCCGAGCTGACCGCGGTGCTCGACCGCGACCGCGAGCGGTTCACCGAGGTCGCGGCGCGGGCGCGGCCGCGCGCCGCCGGCGAGCCGTGGCGCGAGAAGCTCTGGTACATGCAGGCGCGGCTGCGCGCCACGCTCGGCCGCGGCGACGAGGCCTACGTCGACGCCGCGGGCTACGCGCGCGATCTGGCGCTGCTCGACCGCACGCTGCGCGGCGCGGGGTTCGCGCGGCTGACCGCGGGCGCGCTGCGCGACGCGCAGCGCCGGGTCGACGTGTTCGGGTTCCACCTCGCCTCGGTCGACATCCGCCAGCACTCGGGCGTCCACGAGCGCGTCGTCGACGAGCTGCTGGCGCGCGGCGGCCGCCCCGGCTACCGCGACCTCGACGAGGGCGCGCGCCGCGCGCTGCTGGGCGAGCTGCTGTCCCGGCCGGTGCCGCCCGAGCGCGCGCGCGATCAGCTGTCGGCCGAGGCGCAGGATCTGCTCGCGACGCTCGACATCGTCGGGCGCGCCCGCCACGAGCTGGGGCCGCGCGCCGCCGAGCGCTACGTCGTCTCCTTCACCTCGGACGTGTCCGACCTGCTCGAGGTCGCGCTGCTGGCGCGCGCCGCCGGCATGGCGCCCGGCGAGCTGCGGCCGGTGCCGCTGCTCGAGCAGCTCGAGGATCTCGAGCGCGCGCCGCAGATCGCCCTCGGCATGGCGACCCTGCCGGCGCTGCGCGGCGAGCTCGGCGGCGAGCTCGAGGTGATGATCGGCTACTCCGACTCGGGCAAGCAGGTCGGCTACGTGACCTCGTCGGTGGCGCTGCGCGGCGCGCAGCTCGCGCTGGCCAAGGTCGCCGACGCCCACGGCCTGCCGCTCACGGTGTTCCACGGCCGCGGCGGCGCGATCGGCCGCGGCGGCGGGCCCGCCGGCCAGGCGATCCGAGCCCAGCCCGAGGCCGCGGTGCGCGGCCGGCTGCGCGTCACCGAGCAGGGCGAGACCGTGACCGCGCGCTACGCCCGCCCCGAGATCGCCGAGCGCGACCTCGAGCTGACGCTGTCGGCGGTGCTGCTCGCCACCGCCGACGAGCGCGCCGGCGCCGTCGACGATCCGGCCGACGAGCCGCTGCTGCGCCGCGCCGCGGCCGCCGCGGGCGCGACCTACCAGGAGCTGATCGCCGATCAGGAGCGGCTCGCCCGCTACACGCTGGCCGCGACGCCGATCCACGAGATCACCAAGCTGCCGCTCGGCTCGCGCCCGGCGTCGCGCAAGGGTGGGCTGCGGCTCGACGATCTGCGGGCGATCCCGTGGGTGTTCTCGTGGACGCAGAGCCGCCACGGCCTGCCCGGCTGGTTCGGCATCGGCGCCGCGCTCGAGGCGCTGGCGACCGACCTCGGCATCGACGGCGTGCGCGCGCTCGAGCGCCGCTCGCGCGCGTTCCGCGCGCTGGTGCGCACCGCCGAGCTCGCGCTGATCCGCGCCGACATCGACGTCGCCGCCGAGTACGCGCGCCTGGCCGATCCCGAGGCCGCCGGCGTGTTCGAGCTGATCCGGACCGAGCACGCGCGCGCCGCGGCCGCGGTCGCCCAGGTCCTCGGCCACGACAAGCCGTTCGCCGACCGCCCGCACCTCGCCGCGTCGGTGCGCCGCCGCAACCCCTACCTCGACGTGCTGTCGCACGTGCAGATCGAGGCGCTCGGCCGGCTGCGCGCCCGCGAGGAGGCCGCCGTCATCGACGACGACCACGCGCGGCTGACGCGCACCGTGTTCACGACGATCGGCGGGATCGCAGCCGGGCTGCAGACCGCGGGCTGAGCGGCCCGAGGAGACGTCCTACGGAGACGGAGACGGAGGCGGAGACGGAGACGGAGACGCGGCGCACCGCGGGCGCTATGCTCGCCGCGTGCTCCGCCGCGCCGCGCTCGTCGCCGCCGCGGCGGCCGTCGCGACGGCCGCCGGCTGGGCGATCGTCCGGGCCGCGGACGGCGCCGACGCGGGCGCGCCCGCCGACGCCGGCGGCGCGGCCGTCCACCCGCTGACCGACGCGGTCGCCGCGGGCACGCACCACCGGCTCGACACGCCACAGGGCGCGGTCCACGTCTGGGCGCCCGCGGACTACCACCCCGACGCCGCCGCGACGATCGTCTACGTCCACGGCTACTACACCGAGATCGACCGCGCGTGGGTCGAGCACCAGCTCCCCGAGCAGTTCGCGCTGTCCGCCGCCAACGCCGTGTTCATCGCCCCGGCGTCGCCGCGCAGCTCGCGCCCCGCGGTCAAGCAGCCGTCGCTGACCGACCTGCTCGCCACCGTGTTCGACGCCACCGGCCTGCCCCGCCCCGCCGGCCCGGTGATCGCCGTCGGCCACAGCGGCGCGTACCGCACGCTGCTCGCCTGGCTCGATCACCCGCTGCTCGATCACGTCGTGCTCGTCGACGCGCTCTACGCCGAGGTCGAGCCGTTCCGCGCCTGGCTCGCCGCCTCGCCCCACCACCGGCTGATCGACGCGTCGCAGGACACGCTGCGGTGGAGCGAGGAGCTGGCGCGCGAGGCGGCTGCCGCCGGGCTCGCCGTCGTCGAGGTCGATCGCTTCCCGCCCGACGAGCGGCGCTGGCCCGACGGCGCGCGCGACGCGCGGCTGCTGCTCGTCCGGTCGCAGCACGGCCACATGCCGCTGGTCCACGGCGGCGTCGCGCTGCCGATGCTGCTCCGACTCCTCCCGATCGAGCTGCTCCCCGCCGCCCCCTGGGGCCACCCGCTGGGTGATCTCCCGCCGCGCCGCGATGCCGCGCCGTGATACACCGACGCCGCCCGTGGCCGCCTCGCCAACGTCGTCGCCCCGCTCCGCCGCCCCGTCCCGCGCGCGCGCCGTCGCCGCCGACCCGCTGATCGGCGCCACGCTCGGCGGCGTCGCGATCGGCCTGGTCGAGGTCGTGCGGATCGGCGCGACCGCGCCCGCGCTCGCCGGCACGCTGCTGGCGCTGTTCGCCGCCGCCGGCGCGGTCGCCGGCGCGGTCACCGCCGGCGCGCTCGCGGTCGTCCGCCGCCTGCGGTGGACCGGCGCCCGCGCCGCGGTCGCGCTGGCGCTGCCGACCGCGGCGATCTGGATCCCGGTGTTCGCGACGCTGTTCGAGGGCGCGTTCGCCGCGACCCTGCCCGGCGCCGCCGCCGCGCCCTACGTCCTGCCGGTGGTCGCCGTGGCGGCCACCGCCGTCGCGATCGCGCTCGCCGCGTGGTGGCGCCGCCGCGGCGCCGGCGCCGGCCACACCGCCGCGCTCGTCGGGGCGCTCGCCGCCGGTCTCGCCGTGATCTGGCTCGCCAACCTGCGCGTGTTCCGCTCGGGCTACCCCGACCTCCACGTCGGGCTGACCCTGATCGAGGTCGTGCTCGCCGGCCTGACCGTGCGCGCCGCCGCGCACGGCGACGGGACCGCGGCCCCGGGCGCCGCGCGCGTCGCCGTCGCGCTCGCGGTCGCCGGCGCGTTCGCCGCCGCGCTCGCGCTCGGCCTCGCCGACCCCGCCGACCGCCGCCGCGTCGCCACCGTCGGCGACGACGCGCGCCACCTCGTCCGCCTGATCCGCGGCGCGATCGACCTCGACGGCGACGGCTCCTCCGCCGTGCTCGGCGGCGGCGACTGCGACGACGGCGACGCCGCGCGCCACCCCGGCGCGCGCGACGTGCCGGGCAACGGCGTCGACGAGGACTGCGACGGCGTCGACCCGGCGCCGCGAGCGCCGGACGTCGAGGCCACCCGCCAGGCGGCGTCGATCGCCGAGTGGCGCGCCACGCCCGAGGTCGCGACGGCGCTCGCCCGCACGCGCGACCACAACGTCCTGATCCTGTCGATCGACACGCTGCGGTGGGACCTGCTCGCGCCCGACGCGCCGGGGCGCGGCGACTTCCCGCACCTCGCCGCGCTGCTCGACGGCGCGACGTCGTTCCAGCGCGGCCTCGCGCCGGCGGCCGGCACCGACGTGTCGCTGACGACGTTCGTCACCGGGCGGTGGAACCCGTTCCAGCCGCTCGACACGACGCTGCTCGAGGCGTTGCAGGAGACCGGCCGCGCCACCGGCGTGATCTTCCCGCGCGAGGTGCTGCGCTACGTCCCCGAGCCGCTGCTCACTCGCGGCGCCGACGAGCTGATGCGGCTGGTGTCGGACGGCGGCAAGCGCGACGTCGGCGACCGGCTGACCTCGGCCGAGACCACCGACCGCGCGCTCGGCTTCCTCGACGCCCGCCCCGGCCAGCGGTTCGCGCTGTGGGCCCACTACTTCGACGTCCACGAGCACCGCCAGCTCGACGTCCCCGCCGAGCTGCTGGCGAAGGTGTCGCCCGGCACCGGCGAAGTGGCGCACCGCTACCGGGCGCTCTTGCGCGCGGTCGACGACGAGGTCGGCCGCCTGCTCGGCGAGCTCGACCGCCGCGGCCTCGCCGACGACACGATCGTGGTGCTGTTCAGCGACCACGGCGAGAGCCTGGGCGAGGACAAGCGCCTGCCCGACAACCACGGGCTCGTCGTCTACGGCGCGCTGACCCGCGTGCCGATCGCGATCCGCGTCCCCGGCGCGCCCGTCCACGTCGACACCGAGCCGGTGTCGCTCGTCGACCTCGCCCCGACGATCCTCGGCCTGGTCGGCGCGTCCGACGCGATCGCCCCGCTCGACGGCGTCGACCTGCTCCCCAACGTCCTCGGCGCGCCCGAGCCGCTGCGCCGCCACCCCCGCGCGATCGTCATGAACGAGAGCGACCAGTGGGGCGTCGTCGAGTGGCCGTGGAAGCTGATGGTCCGGCCGGCGGACAACCTGATCGAGCTCTACGACCTCGACGCCGACCCGGGCGAGCGCGCCGACCTCGCGGCGCAGCACCCCGACAAGGTCGCCGCGCTCAAGGCGCGCTACGGCGAGTTTCCCGCCGTGCCCATGGATCGAACGCGGGCAGGACGGAAGTGGCGAGAAGCGCAAGCCCGACCGCCCACAGCGCGCGAACGACGATGAGCCACGTGACGCTCGCCCACGCCGTCCACCGCGCGGTGACCGGCGCGGCGGCGTCGCCCCACACCACCGCGAGCCCGCCGCACAGCACCAGCGCCGCCGCCAGGCACGCCAGCGGGATCGCGATCGTCGCGACCACGACGCGCCACGCCGGTCGCCCCGCCCAGTGCACGGCGGCGGCGGTCCACAGCGCCGCGGCGTAGGTCGCCAGGCGCACCGCGTCGGCGATCTTGTCGCCCCGCGGGGCGTAGACGAACGACGCCGACAGGGTCGGCGCGCCGAGCGAGACGACCGCGAGCAGCAGCGCCAGCGGCCACCACCACGGCGCCCACAGCGCCGCGCGCGCGCCCAGCGCCCACGCCGTCACCGCCGCCGCGGCGAGCAGGATCAGCGCCGCGACCCACCACCGCCCCGCCGACGGGCCGGGCACCAGCTCGTCGCCGGCCAGCGGCGCGGCGAGCGCGGCCCCCAGCGGCCGGCCGCGCGACGCCGCGGGCAGGCTCGCGCCCGTCGAGTCGGCGAGCGCGCGCGACAGATCGACCAGCGCGATCGGCCCGGCGCCGGCGCCCGCCGCGACCCCGGGCCCGGCGATGCACGCGCGGACGCGCCGGATCTCCGGGGCGTGCCCGCCGTGGCCGCCGGCGGCGACGTGGCCGTGGTCCGCGAGCACGAACCACCGCGCGTCGGGGTGCGCGGCGTCGCCGGCGGCGACGAGCTGGCCGAGCACCTCGTCCGAGGTCCGGACGGCCTCGGCCCACGCGGGCGAGCCGCGGCCCTGCTTGTGCCCGGCGGTGTCGACGCGCAGGACGTGGACGAACGCCAGCCGCGCCGGGCCGGCGACCGCGGCGCGCGCGGCCTCGATCCACGCCGTGTCCCAGCCCTCGGGCCCCTGCTTGCCGTCGCCGAGCGGCGGCTGGGCCTCGCCGAACCCGAGCGACTGGACGATGTACGGGTACGCCTCGGCGACCGCGACGGAGCCGCCGGCGCGCGCGACCTGCGCCGGGATCCCGCGCGCGCCGAGCGGGTCGGCGAGCGGGTAACCGGAGTGGAACAGCACGCCGGTCTGCTGCTGGGTCAGCCCGGTCCACAGCGCGACCTGCACCGGCAACGACACCGTCGGGAACCCGACGTCGACCCGCAGGTCGAGCCCGCGCGCGCACACCGCGCTCCACGCCGGCATCGCGAGCGCGTCGTCGAGGTTGACGCCGTCGATCAGCACGACGCGGACGAACGGCGCGGGCGCCAGCGGCGCCGGGTCGGTGCCGGGCGGCGGCGCCGGCAGCACCGGCGCGGCGCCGGGGGGCGCGTCGGTCCGCACCACCTGGCCGATGAACGCCTTGCGCACGTCCGGCAGCCAGCTCGCGAGCGCGATCAACACGAGCGCGAGCGCCACGCGGCTCGCCCGCTCGCCGACGCTCTCGCCCCAGATCGTCACCGGTTCGGCGGGTACTTCTGGAGCTTGCGCTGCAGCGAGCGGCGGTGGATGCCGAGCCGGCGCGCCGCCTCGGAGATGTTGCCGCCGCAGTCGGACAGCACGCGGTTGATGTGCTCCCACTCGGCGCGCGCCAGCGACGGCGCCTTGTACTCGACCTCGGGCGGCTCGAGCGGCGGCGCCTCGCCGCGCGCGAACGCGTTGACGATGTCGTCGGCGTCCGCCGGCTTCGACAGGTAGTACGTCGCGCCGAGCCGGACCGCGTCGATCGCCGTGGCGATGCTGCCGTAGCCGGTGAGCACCACGATCTTGGTCTGCGGGTCCAGCGTGTGCAGCGCCTGGACCAGCTCGAGCCCGCCCTTGCCGGGCATCTTGAGGTCGACGACCGCGAACTCGGGCGAGTCGGCCTGGGCCGAGGCGAGCGCGGAGTCGTAGTCGTGCCCGACGCGGACCTCGTAGCCGCGGTCGACGAACGCGCGGGCGAGGCGGTTGCGGAACACCTCGTCGTCGTCGGCGAGCAGGATCGAGGGCTTGCCAGAGGAGTCGGTCGCGGTACTCACGCCTCCGTGGATACCACGTCCGGCGGGCGCGGTTTCTCTGCCAGCACGTCGGTCGGCACGACGACCGAGACCCGGGTCCCCTCCCCCAGCCGCGAGTCGATCGTCATCGTGCCCCCGACCGACTCGATCACCGTCCGGGCCAGGAACAGCCCCAGGCCGGTGCCCGAGCCGGGCTGCTTGGTCGTGAAGAACGGCTCGCCGATCCGGGCGAGGACGTCGGGGGGCATGCCCTCGCCGAGGTCGAGCACGTCGATCCGCAGGCCCTCGGGCACGCGCTGCGCGCTGACGACGACCTTGCTGCCCTGGGGCGCGGCGTCCTGGGCGTTGGTGATGAGCGAGCGCAGCGCCTGGCAGATCGCGCGCTGCGGCAGGCGCACGCGCAGCCGGCCGACCTCCGGCGCGACCCGGCGCTCGATCGGCGGCGCCGCGCGGATCAGCTGACAGGTCTCGTCGAGCAGCTCGTCGACCGTGCGCGCCTCGATCCCCTCGCCCGCGGCGGCGGCGGAGCCCGCCATCTGGTCGAGGATCACGCGGCACCGCCCGACCTGCTCGCGGATCAGCCGCGCGTCGTCGACGAGCGGGGCGACGGGGTCCCCGCCGAGCTTGACCAGGCTGCGCTCGAGCTCCTTGGCGACCAGCGCGACCGTGCCCAGCGGGGTCGACAGCTCGTGGGCGGCGCCGGCGGCCATCGTCGCGAGCGACGCCAGCCGCTCCTGCCGGGCGGCGAGGTTGCGCGCCTCCGCGAGCTCCTTCTCGCGATCGGCGAGCGCGTCGAGCACGCGCAGCAGGAAGTGGACGATGAACGCGGCGGCGACGCCGAGCGCGAACCACATCCCGAGCATCCGGGTGTCGTCGGCGATGTCGAGCGGGCGGTGGCCGAGCAGCAGCAAGCCGAACCCCAGGAACGACAGCCCGACCAGCGTCCAGGTCAGCGCGGCGTGGAGCAGCACGGTGGCGAGCGCGATCTGCACCAGGTAGAGGAAGCCGAACGGGTTGAGCGGCCCGCCCGTGAGGTAGAGCAGGATGGTCAGCAGCGCGACGTCGAGCGCCATCACGCCGGCGAGGTGGCCCTCGTGGACCGGGCGCGGGTCGCGGAAGTAGCCGGCGAAGATCAGGTTCGACACCAGGCCGGCGGCGACGACCGCGGCGAGCTCGACCAGCGGCAGCGGCACGTCGACGAGCAGCGCGACGAGCGCCACGGTCGAGGCCTGCCCGGCGATCTGCGCCCACCGCAGGCGGACCAGCCACCACAGGTTGACCCGGCTGCGGTCGGGGATCGGGCGGACGGCGAGGAGGCGGCGGGAGATGCGCGGGGGCACGGCCGGCGCATCGTACGCCCGCGCCGACGCGCGCCGAAACGGCCGCAGGCCGCCCGGGGGCGGCCTGCTCCGCGGCCGCCTCGCGGCGGCCTGCTCGATCATCGCCTCGCGGCGATCAGGTCTTCGGCGTGTACTTCTTCAGGCCCTTGTCGAGGACCCAGGTCTTGTAGTAGTCGGCCGGCGAGCCGCCGCGCTCCTGCGCCTTCTTGAGCTCCTCGTCGATGACCGCCTTGAACTGCGGGTACGGCACGGCGCCGCCCGGCAGGAACCGGCCGTTGATGAAGTGCGCCGGCGTCGCGCCGACGCCGAAGCTCTGCAGCGTCGCGTGGTTCTTCTGGACGAACGCCACGCAGTCACCCTTGAAGTCCGCCTTGAACTTGGCGACGTCGAGGCCGATCTCCGCCGCGAAGCCCTCCATCGCGGCCTCGTCGAACTTGCGCTGCTTGAACCCCTTCTCCCACATCACCTCTTCCATCTGGCCGAACTTGCCCTGCTTGTGGGCCGCGCACACCGCCTGCGCCGGCAGCGTGGCCGACTGCGGGTGGACGATGAAGTCCATGTAGACGATCTTCACCTTGCCCTCGTAGTCCTTGAGGATCTGATCGTGGGTCGGGCGGACCTTCTCGCAGTACGGGCACGCGAACTCGTACGCCTTGACGATCGTCACGAGCGCGTCGGGCGCACCGCGGAACGCCTGGCCGTCGACCGGGATCGCGTAGACGTCCTTCGGATCCGGCTCGGGGCGGCGCTGGCCCTGGCCGCGCGCGGGCGCGCCACCGCCGGCGCCGACCTTCTTCTCGAGCGCGTCGATCTTCTTGCTGATCTCGTCGAGCTTGGCCTCGACGGCCTTGTTGTCCTGCTGGCAGCCGGCCATGCCGACCGACAGCGCGAGGGCGATCGACGCCACAAAGGTGAGCTTGCTCATGCGGTGCTCCTGAATCAGTCCTGGGTGCAGGTGAGGGTGGGTGATGTAGCCTCGATCGAGGCGCGATTGCAACTGAGCTCCTCGACGACGAAGGCCTCGTCGCCGAGCACGGACGCGGGGAGCTCGAACGCGAGGCGGTCGCGCGCGCCGTCGTCGAGCGCCAGCTCGCCGGTCGCGGCGTAGTTGGCGTCGACCCAGCGGCGACGCAGCTCGAGCTCGAAGTCGCACGCCTCGCTGCGCGTGAGCTGGCCGTCGCCGTCGGCGTCCGCCTCCGGGTACGCGGCGAGCATCTCGCTCGCCAGCTCGGGGCGGAACGTGCACGGTGCGGCCGCGGCGCGCGCGGTGCCGTCGTCGGCGGCGCCGGCGAGCGCGAGCACCGCCCACGCCGTGACCCCGACGGCGCCGAGCCGGCC
>WYBA01000047.1 GCA_011526095.1 Myxococcales bacterium
CGGGGGGGGCCCGGGGCCGGCCCCCCCACACCCCCAACCGGGACTCTGAGGGAGCCGGGACGGCTCCCCCACACCCCCATCCGGGACTCTGAGGGAGCCGGGACGGCTCCCCCACACCCCCATCCGGGACTCTGAGGGAGCCGGGACGCCCATCCGAGACTCTGAGGGAGCCGGGGCGCCCATCCGGGACTCTGGGCCGGGACGGCTCCCCCACACCCCCATCCGGGACTCTGAGGGAGCCGGGACGGCTCCGCCCCTGGGCGCGGGCTACTTCTTCTTGCTGGTGTCGAGATCGCCGACGTCGGCCTGGGTGCGCTGGACGAACGTGAAGGCCTCCTTGAGCGTGATCTCGCCGCCCGGCTCGAACACGATCAGGACGTCGACCTTCTTGCCGATCTCGCCCGGCGGCGCCATGACGATCAGCTCGTCGTCGCCGCGGAAGCCCTTCACCTCGGCCTTGGCGTCACCGAAGAACACCTTGGCGGTGCGCGTGCCGTCCTTGGTGAAGCGGTTGCCCTTGATCGTGATCCGCTCGCCGCCGGTGTGATCGCCGGTGTTCGGCTCGATCCCGGTCACCTTGAGCTTCTTGTCCTCGCCACAGCCACCCGCGGCGAGGCCGGCGATCGCGATCAGCAGCAGGGCGGCCACGGCGACGACGGAGGCGCGGGTCCGATGGGTCATGCCTCGAACCTACCTCCGCCGACCGCGCCGCGGCAAGCCGACCGTGGGTCAGGGGTCGCGCCGGCCGAGCGCGCGCCGCATCTTGGACAGCGCCTGCTCCTGGAGCTGGCGGATCCGCTCGCGCGACAGGTTGTACTTCTCGCCGATCTCCTTGAGCGTCAGCTCCTGATCGTCGTCGAGGCCGAACCGCCGGCGCAGGATGTCCGCCTCGATCGGCTTGAGCGAGCGCAGCACGTCGCGCATCTCCGAGGTCAGCGCGTCGAGCTCGAGCGACTCGGTCGGGGACACCTCCTCTCGGTCGGGGTCCTCGAGCACCTCGCCCAGCACCCGGCCGTCCTCGTCGCCCATCGGGCGATCGAGGGACACCGACTGATCGAGCACCCACCGGCGCATGTTCTCGATCTTGTCGGCCGGCATCGTCGTCGCCTCGGACAGCTCCGCCGTCGTCGGCGTGCGGCCGAGCTTCGCCGTCAGCTCGCGGCGCGCCTTGGCCAGCCGGTGCTGGGCGTCGATCATGTGCACCGGCAGCCGGATCTCGCGGCCCTTGTCGGCGAGCGCGCGGCTGATCGCGTGGCGGATCCACCAGCTCGCGTAGGTCGAGAACCGGAACCCGCGGCGGTAGTCGTAGCGCTCGACCGCCTTCATCAGGCCCAGGTTGCCCTCCTGGATCAGATCGGCGAGCGACATCCGGCCGTGGTTGAAGCGGCGGGCGATGCTGACGACGAGCCGCAGGTTCGCCTTGACGAAGTCGTTGCGCGCGTCGTGGGCGGCGCGGTCGGCCGCCGCGACCCGGCGCGCCCACTCGCCGAACCCGCGCGCCTTGACCACGGCGCGCGGCGGCGCGTGGCCGCTGCGGCCCAGGCCGCGCGCGAGCCGCGCGACCGCGTCGACCGCGGCGTCCGCCCACAGCTTGTCCTGGTCGGCCTCGCGCAGCTCGACCGCGGCCTTCTTGGCGGCGCGCGCCAGCTTCGTCCCGGCGCCCTCGCCGGCCTTGCGCAGCGCGCGCAGCGTCGCCGCGCACGCCGTCGGATCGGGCGCGGTCTCGGCGATCGCGACCTCGATCGCGCCGAGCACCTCGGCCTGCGCCGGCGCGAAGCCGAGCAGCATCTCCCACAGCATCAGCTCGAGCGCCTCGATCTCGCGCGCCGTGACGAACTCCTCCTCGGGCCGGAGCACGTCGAGCTCGGCCATGTCGCGGAAGTACAGCGACAGGTAGCCCGAGCCGTCGCTGCGCGCGCGCTTGGGCGTGACGGCGCCCTCGGGCGCGTCGCCCGGCTCGACCGCGTCGCCGGCCTCGTCGGGCTCGCCGCGCCGCGCGCCGCGCGTGCGCTCGCGCAGCGCGCGCGCCTTGCCCGTCTTGGCGACGAGCCTCGCCGCGCGACGCGCACCCGGACGGGCGCCCGTCGGGCCAGCGGAGGGAACCATCGGAGAGACTGCCTTGAGTGGGATGGCCATGGCGGTGTTGACTCGTGCTGCGGGTCACGGCGTCCGGGATGGAGCGCGCATGAACGTCAGACGCGCGATGCCCCGGAATGTTTTGGCGATGGTCTGGGTCGGGCCGGACGCGACCACGTTCGCGCGACGCCCCGGCAGGACAGACTTCCGAAACGGGCGCCGTATTCCACGACACGCTGGCCGAGCCGTGGTTGCGCCGGGTTAGGGCGGTCTTTGCCGCGCCGTGCCACGGCGCGCCCTGCGAAGCGTGATGACCCACGCGGGCGCGCCGCGACCGGCGCGCCGCTACGTCTTGGGCGTCGGCGTCGTCTCGTCCTTGGGACGACGCTCGGCGATCACGACGATCTGACGCGATGTGCCGCCGAAGAACCGGCCGCGCGTGACCATGCTGCCCGACACCTCGAGCACCCGGAAGCCGGCCGCGTGGAGCAGCTTGCCGAGCTCGTGCAGCGAGTACGCCCGCACCGAGATCTCTTGCTCGACCTGGCGACCGTCGTCGAACACGACCGACCGGTTGCACTGGATGCGCGACGAGAAGTAGTTGAACTCGACCTCCTCGAGCACGACGCAGCCGTCGCCCTCCCACCACACGCGCGTCGGCAGGTCGGCGATCAGGTAGTCGCGGTTGAGGATGTCGATCACGCAGCGCGCGCCCGGCTTGAGCGCGCGGGCGAGGTTGGTCGCGGTCTTCTTGTTGGCCTCGTCGTCGAAGAAGCCGAAGGTCGAGAACAGGCAGTACGCGCCGTCGAACTGCGAGTCGAAGTCGAGCTCGCGCATGTCGCCGTGGACGAAGTTGATCGTGAGGCCGCGGCGCTGCGCCTCCTCGGCGCCGCGCAGCAACAGCGGCAGCGACTGGTCGAGCCCGACGACGTGGAACCCCCGCGCGGCGAGCTCCATCGCGTGGCGTCCGTAGCCGCAGCCGAGGTCGAGCACCTGCGCGCCGGGCTGCAGCGCGAGCGCGTCGATCACGAACTGCGCCTCCGCCTGCGTCGCCTGCGGCGTGAGGAACGGCAGCGTCCGCAGGTAGTCGTCGTCGAAGATCTCCTCGAACCACGGCTTGGCGCGGCGCCGCTTGGCGTCGCGCGCGTCGACGTCGGGGCTGTCGGCCCGCGCCGCGGCGACCGCCGCGACCGCGCGGGCGGAGGTGGCCTTCTTGGGCGGCGCGGGCGGCGGCTTGGGCGCCGCCGGCGGCGCGGGCGGCGGCTTGGGCGCCGCGGGGGCA
>WYBA01000390.1 GCA_011526095.1 Myxococcales bacterium
CCCCCGCGGCCCGCGTGGGCCGGGCGGCGGCGGGCCGGGCGGCCAGCGCGCCGACGGCGGCCCGGGCGGCGGCCGTGGTCCGGGCGGTCCGGGCGGTCCGGGTGGTCCAGGTGGTCCAGGTGGTGACGACCGGCGCGGCGGCCGTGGCGGTCGTGGCGGCCGCGGCGGTGGCGGCGGTGGTGGTGGCCGTGGTCCCCGCCCCGGCGCCCCGATGAATGCCGGCGCCCCGGGCGCCGTCGAAGCGCCCACGCCGGCGGCCGAGGCGCCCGCCGCGGCTCCCGAGACGACGACGAGCGAGTCCTGATGGCCGCGTGACGCGGTCGGTCAGCGCCCGCCCGGCGCGGCCCGAGATCGCGACGAAACCGCGCCTCCCTGCCGGTGTCGATGGGCGTAGACTCCCACCAACGCCGCCACTCCCGCACCCGGAGGCCTCCCATGACCGCTCGCGCGCACCGCTGGATCCCGTCGATCGTCGTCGTGCTCGGCGTCGCCCTGCTCGGCATCGCCGTGCTCGCGAGGCCGGCGTACGCCGACCTCTCGCCCAAGGTGATCAAGGCCTTCAAGGGCAAGATCCTGGTCACCGAGGGGCCGCTCGAGCCCGCCGGCTCCGACAAGGAGACGATCGCGGCGTTCAAGAGCCAGGCGCTCACCGAGGTCAAGGGCGCCCCGAACGCCGACGACGTCACCACGTGGTCGTTCCACTACACGGCGTTCCTCAAGAAGAAGGGCATCTCGTCGCTCGCGGTCGAGTTCCACGACGGCAAGAAGTTCGTCGCGGAGCAGCGGCTCGAGGGCGTCGACACCTCGCTGACCGTGCTCGAGGGTGACATCACGATCACCGAGGACGACGGCCCGACCAAGGGCAAGAAGTACACGGTCAAGCTCGTCGGCACGGTCGGCTCCAAGGAGACCGTCCTGGCCACGACGACGCTGACGCTGAACTGACCCTGCTGGCCTGCTGGCCTGGCGGCCTGGCGGCCTGTTTGGCTGTTTGATCGATCGGACCGCACCGCCGGCCCGATCTCGATCGGCCCCAGGGCCGTGCGCGCTACGCGCCGGCCACGCGGCGCGCGGCCGCGACCACGGCCGCGACGCTGACGCCGAGCTTGTCGAGCAGGACCTCGCCCGGCGCCGACGCGCCGAACCGATCGAGCCCGACGACGGCGCCGGTGTCGCCGGTCCAGCGCTCCCAGCCGAACGTCGCGCCGGCCTCGACCGCGACCCGCGGCACGCCCGGCGGCAGCACCGAGGCGCGCCACGCGGCGTCCTGCTCGGCGAACAGCTCCCAGCACGGCAGCGACACCACGCGCGCCGGCACGCCGGCGGCCTCGAGCTGGGCGCGCGCCTCGAGCGCCAGCGACACCTCCGAGCCCGTGCCGATCAGCACGACCTTCGCGCCCGCCGAGTCGGCGACGACGTAGCCGCCGCGCTCCGCGCCCGGCGCGCCCGCCGCGGCGACGACCGGCAGATCCTGCCGCGACAAGACCAGCGCCGTCGGCCCCTTGCGGGTCAGCGCGACCTTCCACGCCACGACCGTCTCGTTGGCGTCGGCCGGGCGGAACACCGCCAGGTTCGGCATCGCGCGCAACGACGCCAGGTGCTCGACCGGCTGGTGGGTCGGGCCGTCCTCGCCCAGGCCGATCGAGTCGTGCGTCCACACATAGACGACGCCCTGGCCGTTGAGCGCGGCGATCCGCACCGCCGGCCGCATGTAGTCGCTGAACACGAAGAACGTCGAGGCGAACGGCTTGATCGCGCCGTGGTAGGCCATGCCGTTGCAGATCGAGCCCATCGCGTGCTCGCGCACGCCGAACCGCAGGTTGCGGCCGGCGCCGGTGCGGTCGTAGTCGCCGCCGGGGACGAGCGTCTTGGTCGAGCCGCCGAGGTCGGCGTCGCCGCCGAGCAGCCACGGCACCGCCTTGGCGAGCGCCGCCATGATCTTGCCCGACGCCACGCGCGTCGCGACCGACTCGCCCGCCTTCCACGCCGGCAGCGCCGCGTCCCAGCCGTCGGGCAGCTCGCCGGCCCACGCGCGATCCCACAGCGTCGCCAGCTCCGGGTGGGCGGCGCGCCACGCCGCGAACCGCTCGCGCCACGCCGCGTGCGCGGCCTCGCCGCGGGTGACCGCGGCGCCCATGTACGCGCGGACGGCGTCGGGCACGTGGAACTGCGCCTCGGGATCCCAGCCGAGCGCGACCTTGGTCGCCTTGACCTCGTCGGGGCCCAGCGGCGAGCCGTGCGCCGCCGCGGTCCCCTGCTTCTTGGGCGAGCCGAAGCCGATCGTCGTGCGGACGATGATCATCGACGGGCGCGCGGGGTCCGCCTTGGCCTCGGCGATCGCGCGATCGAGCGCGGCGTAGTCGCGGTCGCCGTCGGCGACGTGCAGCACCTGCCAGCCGCACGCGGCGTAGCGCGCCGCGACGTCCTCGGAGAACGCCAGCGACAGCGGGCCATCGAGGGTGATGTCGTTGGCGTCGTAGAGGTAGATCAGCTTGCCCAGGCCGAGGTGGCCGGCGAGCGACGCCGCCTCGGCGGCGATGCCCTCCATGACGTCGCCGTCCGACACCAGCGCGTAGGTGTAGTGGTCGACGATCGTGTGGCCGGGGCGGTTGAACAGCGTGGCGAGGTAGCGCTCGGCGATCGCCATCCCGACGGCGTTCGCCGTCCCCTGCCCCAGCGGCCCCGTCGTCGCCTCGACGCCGGGCGTGACGTGCCACTCGGGGTGACCGGGCGTGTTCGAGCCCCACTGGCGGAACGCGCGCAGATCGTCGAGCGACACCGCGTAGCCCGCGAGGTGCAGCAGCGAGTACAGCAGCATCGAGCCGTGGCCCGCCGACAGCACGAAGCGATCGCGATCCGGCCAGTGCGGCTGCCGCGGATCGTGCTTGAGGTGGTGCTGCCACAGCACGTAGGCCATCGGCGCGGCGCCGAGCGGCAAGCCCGGGTGGCCCGAGTTGGCCTTCTGCACGGCGTCGATCGACAGCGTGCGGATCGTGTTGACGGCGAGGCGGGACAGGTCGACGTCGAGCGCGGTCACGGCACGTCTCTACACCATCGCCCCGACGAACGGCAGCCCCAAGCTCGTGTAAGCTCGCGGGGCGTCCCGGTGGGGGACGCTCACCAAGGAAGATCGCGATGAACCGAGCGTTCTCAGCGGGCAGCCTCGTGCTCGCCCTCGTCGGCGCCTCCGCCCTGCTCGCCTGCCCCGGCGGCGGCGGCAAGGGCGGGACCGGTCCGGCCACCGGCGACGAGCCCGGCACCGGCGCCGGCACCTCGACGCCCCCCAGCGACGTGCCCGGTGACGAGGGGCCACCGGATGTTGGCGACGGCGGCGGCGGCGAGCCGGCCGTGCCCCCGAAGGTCGACACCCCGCCCGAGTTCTTCCCGCCGGCGTGGAAGACCGTCGGGCGCGGCCAGACGATCTCGTTCGCGGTCACCGCGATCGATCAGGACCTCGACGAGACCGCGGTCGCCGTGACCGCGATGCCGGCCTCGGCGCGGTTCGACGCGCTGACCCAGACCGTGACGTGGACGCCGACCAAGGCCGACGGCGCCGCCGGCAAGTTCACGGTCGTCGCGACCACGCTCGCCACCGGCGCCCAGCACACCTGGGAGTTCGAGATCGCGATCGCCAAGAAGAAGCAGCCGGCGCCGGTGGCCGAGCGCCAGTCCGCCGTGATCGAGACGCTGCTGACGATCCGCGAGCCCGCGCGGCTCGACCGCGTCAACCTCGACTGGCCGTTCGACAAGATGCTGACGACCAGCGCCGAGCTGTTCCGCGCGACGCTGCCGCCGGAGGTCCAGGCCAAGCTGCCCGCCTACGGCGGCAAGGGCGGCAAGCAGGCCAGCCGCGCGCTGTTCGAGAGCTTCCTGTCCGCGCTCGCCCAGACCCACAACAACCCGCGGCTCGATCCGAAGGCCAAGGAGTTCGACAAGAAGACGTTCGGAGATCCGAAGGCGTGGAAGATCGTCGCGGTCCGCCCGCGGATCGACAAGAAGTGGGCGGAGCTGCGGATCGTCTACCAGGCGGTCAAGGCGCCCGAGCCGGTGTTCGCGATGTTCCGGCTGCGTCCGACGTGGGACGTGCCGACGCTGCCGCCCGAGGCGCGCGCGTACAACAACAAGGTGTTCCTCGAGCTGGTGTGGAAGCACCTGCTCGAGGACGGCAAGCCGAGCGAGGCGATGCTGGGCAAGCCGAAGGCTCACGCCAAGGCGGTCGCCGCGCTGGTCAAGGCGCTGCTCGCGCACGACGACAGCAAGACCCAGCCGTGGGCGCGCGCCGCGTTCGTCGCGCTGCCGACCGAGGCGCGGATGGGCGGCGGCTCGGCGCGCAACGCCGACGGCAGCTACCGCTCGGGCGACGGGTGGGCGTGGGGCGTGACCAAGCCGATGGTGAACGCCGACGGCACCGCGCAGGCGTGGGTCAACCTCGGCATCCCCGGGTTCTGGACCGACACGACCGCGTCGCCCGACGGCGCGGCGTGGGTCGGCAAGTGCGCGCCCAAGTTCCACCCCGACGATCCCAAGCACGCGCCCGGCTACGAGGTGCTGTGCCGCAAGGCCCAGGGGTTCGTCGACCTGCCGGCGGTCGTCGACGGCAAGATCGCCTCGGCCAAGATCGACGCGGTCAACCTGTTCGTCGAGCACAAGCGGGTCGACTCGGTCGCGCACCTCGCGCTCGAGGACGGCCGGCGCGACCACGGCGAGGAGAACGGCATGACGTGCGCGCAGTGCCACATCCGCAACTTCGACGTGCGCGACTACGGCGATCCGGCGACCGCGGATCCGCGGCAGGGCACGCCGCGCGGGCCCAACAAGCCGATCGAGACGCTGAACTTCCAGGTCATCCCGACGACGAAGTGGGAGGCGTACACGCTGCGGTTCATGCAGGATCAAGAGTGCAAGGGAGCCCTTGCGATCGAGCAGTTCCTCGGCAAGGCTTCCGGGCTGACGTGCCCCCTGAACCCGTGAGCGCCGCGAACGGAACCCGGGTCGGCTGGACGGAGGTCCGGACGTGAGCGAGCCCGCCCCCGACAAGCCGGCCAAGCCAGCCAAGAAGCTCCCGGTCGTCGACGGCGACGGCAAGGCCGCGGCGGCGAAGCCCGCCAAGGCCGGCAAGGACGCCGGGGGCAAGGACGCCAAGGGCGGCGGCAAGGCCGCGCGCGCGCGGGCCGGCGGCTGGGCGGCGTTCACCGACGGCGGCACCGTGCCGGGCTGGGTGACCGCCGCGCGGATCGTCCTGGTGCTCGCGCTGTGCGCCACCGTGCCGACGATCCTGATGGTCGAGCACGGCAACCGCATCCTGTGGACGGTGGGGATCGCGGCGCTGCCGCTGTTCTTCGTCGTCGGCGGCTACCACCTGTGGCGGCGGCTGTGCCCGCTCGCGGTCGTGGCGCAGCTCGGCCGGCTCGTCGGCCGCCCCGGCACGCGCAAGGTCGGCGACTGGCTGGCGACGAACTACTTCGCGTTCCAGCTCGGCCTGCTGTTCATCGGCATGTCGCTGCGCCTCACCGCGACCAACGGCAGCGCGACCTACCTCGCCGGCTTCCTGATCGTCGTCGTCGTCGTCGCCGCGGTCATGAGCTTCGTGTTCGCCGGCAAGACCTGGTGCAACTACGTCTGCCCGGTCGGCATCGTCGAGAAGATGTACAGCGAGCCGTCGCGGCTCCACGCCGCGAGCGGCGCCGCGTCGTCGCAGTGCTCGCCGTGCGTCGCGTGCAAGAAGCACTGCCCCGACATCGATCTCGAGGGCGGCTACTGGAAGGAGCTGTCGGAGCGGCCGCGCCGCACCGTCTACTTCGCGTGGCCCGGGATCGTGATCGCGTTCTACGTCCACTACTGGCTGGTCGCGGGCGACTGGGGCTACTACTTCAGCGGCGCGTGGGCGTACGAGCACGATCTGCCGGCCAAGGCGCTCGACGCCGGGTTCCACTTCGCGCCGCTCGACGCGATCCCGCGCGTCGTGGCGGCGCCGCTGACGCTGGCGGTGTTCGGGCTGGCGAGCTGGGCGGTGTTCGCGCTGGGCGAGCGGTGGGCGATCAAGCGCGCGCTGCGCGGCGTCGAGGCCGGCAGCATGGCCGAGACCGAGGCGAAGGCGCGCGTGCGCCACCACGCCCTCGTCCTCGCCGGGTTCATCGCGTTCAACGCGTTCTACTTCTTCGCCGGGCAGCCCAGCCTGCAGCGGCTCCCCGAGTGGGTGGTCAAGGGCTGGGGCGCGCTCGTCGTGCTGGCGTCGGCCGCGATCTTCTTCCGCCGGTGGAACCGCAACGAGGCCGAGTACGTCCAGGAGAAGTTCGCCCAGAAGATCCTCAAGAAGTGGGAGTGGGGCGACGCGCCGCCGTCGGACAACCTCCAGGACATCTACCTGCTCCACACCGAGCGCACCAAGCAGCGCGAGGCCCGGCTGCGCGCCTACAAGGAGACCGTGCGCGAGCTCGTCGCCGACGGCCTGGTCACCCGCGCCGAGCTGGTGATCCTCGACAGCCTGCGCGCCCAGCTCGGCATCACCGACAAGGACCACCAGAAGGTCATCGCCGAGCTTTCCGACGAGGAGCGCCAGATGTTCGACCCGGCCTACCAGGGCTCGGTCGAGCAGCGGCTGCAGCGCCAGCAGTACCGGCGCGACCTCGAGCGGCTGGTGATGGACGCGGCGCGCGTCGGCAACACGCCGTCGCCGGCGACGCTCGACACGCTGCGCGCCGACTACGGCGTGTCCGAGGACGAGCAGCGCGCCGAGCTGGAGGCGATCCTGGCGATCGACGGGCCGGTCGTGGGCCTGCTGCGCGCCGAGGTCGAGGCGATCGAGCGGCTCGGCGCCGCCGCCGCGGCGACCTACGTCACCGACGCCGAGGGCGAGTCGCAGAGCGCGGCGTTCGTCCGCCACCTCGCGCTGTGGCGCGGCGAGCACCACCTCGCCCGCGCGCTCGGGCTGCTCGGCGCGGTGACGCGCCGCCGCGAGGTCGATCAGGTGCGCCAGGCGGTGACCGAGCACCCCGACCGCGCGCTCGCCGAGCTCAGCCGGCTCGAGAGCGTGGTCGACGCCAAGCTGCTGTGGCCCGTGACCGCCGCGGTCAAGGGCCTCGCCGGGGGGGCGCGCGCGCCGTTCGCCCCCGCGCCGTTCCTGGCGATCGCCGGCGACGGCTCGGGCTACCTCCGCGCCGCCGTGATGATCGTGCTGTCCCGGTTCGACGACGAGCCGTCGCGCGCGCGCCTCAACGAGGCGGTGGCCGATCCCGAGGCGGTGGTCCGCGAGGCGGCGGTGCGCGCGATCGGCGCGCGCAGCCGGCTGACCCGCGAGCTGCTCGCCAAGGTCCTCGCCGACGAGGATCCGCGGGTACGGCGCGCCGCGGTGCGCGCGGTGTCGGGCACGTCGTCGGCCGAGCTGCCGGCGGTGCCGGACCCGGCCCTGCTCGCCCAGACCGCCAAGGGCGTCGGCAACAGCGGCATGTACGCGACGCTCGACGCCAACGCGGCGATGGCGACGCTGACGACGATCGAGCGGATGATGCTGCTGCGCAACGTCCCGATGTTCGCCAAGCTCGATCCCGACGATCTCGACGAGCTGTCGGCGGTGGTCGAGGAGCGGATCTACCGGCCGGGCGACGAGCTGTGCAAGGAGGGCGACGCCGGCGACGCGGTGTTCCTGATCGTGAAGGGCAAGGTGCGGATCTCGATCCGCGCCCCGGGCGAGCCGGGCGGCGAGCGGACGCTGTCCGAGCTCGGCGCCGGCGCGTGCATCGGCGAGATGGCGGTGCTCGACGAGGCGCCGCGGTCGGCGACGGTGCGGGCGCTCGACCGCACGCGCGCGCTGATCGTGCCGGGCGACGGGTTCAAGCAGCTGCTGGCCGAGCGGCCGGAGATGGCCCAGGGGATCATCGCGGAGCTGGTCCGGCGCATGCGCGGCCTGATGAACCAGAGCGCGAAGTAGCCGGCCGCTGGGGCCAGGGGTATCTGGCCCGAAGGGCCAGGTACCCCGCCCGCGGCGGGCGCATGCGGCCCTTGCGGCCACCTGCGCGCGGCATCTATTCTCTTGGGCAGATGAAGGCTACCAAGACCATCTGGAAGACCGTCGTGTTCGCGGGCGCCATGCTGGGCGCCTCGGCCTGCGGCCCGAAGTCGGACACCTCGGCGACCACCCCGGACAACACCGGCGGCGACGTCACGACCGATCCCGGCACCGGCGGCGACACGTACGGCGGGGACGCCGACCCGTGCGCCGGCGACCCGTGCGCCAGCATGGACCCGTGCGCCGGTGACCCGTGCCGCGGGCGTGGCGTCGACGAGGGCGGCGACGTCGGCCGCGGCTTCATCCTCACCTGATTGAATCTCCCGACGGGTCGCACGTCGGTGCGAACACGGCCAGCCGGGGGGCTGGTCGAACGGAGGAGTCATGTCTCGACCGCGCGATCCGATCTCGAAGATGTGGCAGACGGTGGTGTTCGCGGGCGCGATGCTCGCGGTCCCGGCCCTCGCCTCGGCCGAGCAAGCGCCGCCGAAGGACACGGGCGCGGGCACCGCGTCGGGCACGGGCACCGGCTCGGGCACCGGCACCGGTACGGCGTCTGGCACCGGCGCGGGCACGGCGGACGCGCCGAAGAAGGCGCCGACCAAGGTCACCAAGAAGAAGAAAAAGAAGAAGAAGCGCCCGCGCGGCGGCGGCGAGGGCTCGGTCGGGCGCGGCTTCGTCCTGAGCTGACCGCGCTGGGGTAGGCTCGGGACACATGCAACCGACCGCGACCGCCGCGTCGTCCGGGACCGCCGCCCCCGCCGGGACCGATCGACCGATCACGGAGGGCTTCGGCCCACCGCCGCCCGACGAGCCCGTGCTCGAGGCCGTCAGCCCGTGGTGGCTGTCGGGCACGCCGCTCGAGGCCGAGCACCAGCGCCTGATGCGCCGGATGCAGAAGCCGATCCCGTGGGCGCAGTCGACGGCGCACCTGCTGACGCCGCCGGAGCGCGCGCGCCTGGCCGAGACGTGGCGCCGGCGCTCCGCCGCCGAGTACCTCGCGGTATCGACGTTCTCGGTGCTGTGCATCGACCTCGTCGCCGCGGGCGCGCCGGCCGACGTGCTGTCGCACTGTGTCCGCGCCCAGCTCGACGAGATCCGGCACGCCGAGCTGGCCGTGCGGATGGTCGAGATCTACGGCGGCAAGCGGATCGAGCCGGTCGCGGGCATGTCGTCGCTGCCCGACGATCCCAAGCAGCCCAAGCTCCACCAGGCGGTCGCGAACACGATCCTGGTGTCGTGCGTGTCGGAGACCTACGCGACCACGGTCCTGACCGCGACCCGCGACCTGACGACGGATCCGGTCGCGCACGCGGTGCTCACGTCGATCTACTCCGACGAGGTGATGCACGCGCGCCTGGGCTGGTCGTACCTGCGGTGGGCGATCGAGCGCGACCCCGACGGCGTGCGCGAGGCCGCCGCGAAGATGGTCCCGCGCGCGCTGCGCGGCAACGCCAACGTGATCGAGCGCGAGCGCCCGATCGGCGAGGTGACCGAGGCCGTACGCGCCCACGGCCTGATGACGCCGGCCGAGGAGCGCCAGATCTTCTCGGAGTGCGTGCGCGAGGTGCTGGTCAAGGGCTTCGAGGCGCTCGGCATCGACTGCGGCACCGCGGTCGAGGATTACGGGGACGCATGGGTGGCGGCGGCGTGAGGGACGCGACGCCCCTGCTGACCGCGGCGCTCGCGCTCGCCGCCGCGGCGTGCGGCCCCAAGGGGGAGGCCGCGCGCCCGCGCCCCTCGACCCTGCCGGAGCAGGTCGTCTACGACTTCGAGCGCGCGGTGATGACCAGCCAGGACGCGTTCCTGGCGCTGTTCGACTTCACCGCGGTCGGCGAGATGGAGATCCTGCTCCACCGCTACGACGTGCTCGGCCGGCTGCCCGATCTCGACGACGAGACCCGCGCCGAGTACCTGGCGGAGGACGGCACGCCGTACCCGCCCGAGCGCGAGCGCCGCAACGTCGGCAGCTTCTACGACTGGCTGATCCGCCCCGCGGTGGCGCGCGGCGACTGCCACGCGGTCACCCCGACGTGGGCGTACAACCAGCTGCTCGGCGTGCCCTACGAGCCGCTGCCGCCGGGGAACGAGTCGCACGAGCCGCTGCGGCAGAAGGTCAACGGCTACCTCGAGGACGGCGCCGGCGGGGTGATCGGCATCCGCTGCCCCGGTGGCGAGCGCGGCCTCGCCCTGGTCTACACCCGGCGCGACAACGCCCGCGGCTACGACCTGATCACGATCTACGACGACGGGCCGTAGCACCATTGCCGGTCAGTGAGCGACGCAGGCAAGAGTCCGTTCGTCCGCCGCCTCTCACCGACGTCGTCGGGAATGGCCGTCTGGCGAACCGCCCTGTGCCGCTCACCCTGGGAGGGACGATCAGCGTAGATCCCCTCCGCTCGTCCTGAGCTTCCCACCGACGTCGTCGGAGATCGCGGTCTGACGAGCAGCCTTGTCCCGCTCACCCTGAGCCCGGTCGAAGGGCGCTGGCGCTCGGGCAGGCCCAGGATGCGCGGACTTCGAGATCCTGCGAGCCTGGACGAGCTGTTCGTAGGC
>WYBA01000005.1 GCA_011526095.1 Myxococcales bacterium
CGCCGTCGCGCGGCGCGGCCGGGGCGCCGCCGCGCGACGGCTCGTCGGCCCACCGCGGGACCGCGTGGCCCTGGGCCCGCGGCACCGGCTTGCGGATCGTCCGCTCGATCTGCACCAGCAGGTCGCGCTCCTCGGCGTCGCAGAACGAGATCGCCGTGCCCGAGGCGCCGGCGCGCGCGGTGCGGCCGATGCGGTGGACGTACTGCTCGGGGACCTCGGGCAGGTCGAAGTTGATGACGTGGGTGACGTCGTCGATGTCGATCCCGCGCGCCGCGATGTCGGTCGCGACCAGGATCCGGATCTCGCCCGACTTGAAGTGCGCCAGCGCGCGCTCGCGCGCGTTCTGCGACTTGTTGCCGTGGATCGCCGCGGCGTGCTCGCCGCGCTTCGTCAGGTGCTCGGCGACGCGGTTGGCGCCGTGCTTGGTGCGAGTGAACACCAGCACCCGGCGCATCTCCTCGTTGTCGTAGAGCACGTCCTCGAGCAGCGTCCGCTTCTCGGACTTGTCGACGAAGTAGACGCTCTGGTCGATCCGGTCGACCGTGCTCGCCGGCGGCGTCACCGCGACCGTCTCGGGCTCGTGGAGCAGCACGTCGGCCAGCCGCTGCGCCTCGGGCGGCATCGTCGCCGAGAAGAACAGCGTCTGGCGCCGCCGGGGCAGCAGCGCGATCACGCGCTTGACGTCGTGGATGAACCCCATGTCGAGCATGCGGTCCGCCTCGTCGAGCACGAACACGTCGAGCTTCGACAGGTCGAGGATC
The DNA here is from genome assembly GCA_011526095.1 of Myxococcales bacterium. Classification (GTDB taxonomy): domain Bacteria; phylum Myxococcota_A; class Polyangia; order Haliangiales; family Haliangiaceae; genus WYBA01. The sequence continues at coordinate 762 of WYBA01000005.1, forward strand.
CGCTCGCCCGCGAGGTCGAGCAGCCGGCCCGGCGTCGCGACCAGGATGTCGAGGTTGCCCGAGCGCAGCGCCTGGCGCTGCGGCTCGTGGCCGACGCCGCCGAAGATCACGGCGTGGCGGTAGCGCAGGTTGCGCCCGTAGGTCTTGAACGCGTCGCCGATCTGCGAGGCGAGCTCGCGCGTCGGCGTCAGGATCAGCACGCGGATCGGGCGGCGGCCCTCGGGCTTGACGCCCGAGGCGTGGAGCCGCTGGAGGATCGGCAGCGCGAACGCCGCGGTCTTGCCGGTGCCGGTCTGGGCCAGGCCCAGCAGGTCCTTGCCGGCGAGCACGTGCGGGATCGCGCGCGCCTGGATCGGCGTGGGGCGCTCGTAGCCCTCGGCGCGCACGGCGGCGGTGAGCGGCTCGATCAGGCCGAGGTCTTCGAAGGCGGTCGCGTCCATGGTCAGGGGGCGCACACTGCCACGGCCTGTGGCGAAGGGGCAACAGCGACGCCGGATTGCCACCGCCGCCCGCCAGGTTGTCACCACCCCGCCGTGACATCGCGCGGACTTGGGCCGCACGGCGGGCTGGCGCGCCGCTTGCGAGGTCGGGGCCGCGTGAACGCCCATCTCGCCTCGATCTTGTGCGCCGGTGTGGTCGTGAGCCTCGGCGGCGTCGCGGAGGCCGGGCGCGGCGGGTTCGTCCCGCCGCTGCGGATCGACTCGGGGCCGGCGGTGTCGGCGATCGAGCCTGACGTGGGCGTCCAGACCGTGATCGGCATCCACTGGGCGAGCGTCTACCCCAAGGGCACCGCGTCGTTCGACGTCGGCGTCGGGTTCGTCAGCTCGTTCGTGCCGAGCGACACGGCCACCGCCGAGCCGGACCACCTCGCCCGCGAAACAAGCGTCGACCACGCCGACGAGCCGCTGTCCTTGATCGGCGGCTACGTCGAGGTCGCCAAGCGTGTCGCCGGCAACCACTGGTGGCGGACGTGGGTCGGGATGCGGGTCGAGAGCGGGCGCGCGGCGCAGGACGGCCGCGCCGCGGGGTTCGTCGGCGTCGCCGGGCGCGTCTCGACCGAGGCGTACCTGCCGGCGGCCGAGAGCGGCGGCGGCGGCGCGGTGGTGGGGATGCTGGCGATCGGCGTCTACGCCGAGCTGGCCGGTCGCCGGCTCGACGCGCTCGGCGACGACGTCTCCGCGAGCGTCGGGCTGTCGTTCCGCGTGCCGATGATCATCGCGCAGTGACGCGGTAGGCTCGCGGCGTGGTCGCCGCCCTCGTGCTCGCCGCCGCGTCGTGCCTCGCCGCGCCGCTGTGGGGCGGCGCGCGCCCGACGCTGAGCGGCGCGGCGGAGATCCACGACACCGCCGACGGGCGGTTCCGCCTCCACTACACGCGCGCCGGCGACGACGCGATCGACGCCTCCGATGACGACCGCGACGGCGTGCCCGACGTCCTCGGCCACGCCGAGGCCGGGCTCGCGACGGTGTGGGAGGCGTTCGTCACCGACGACGGCTGGCCGTCGCCGGCGGGCGACGACGGGCAGGGCGGCGACGATCGCCTCGACGTCTACCTGCGGGTGCTGCCGTCGAACGGCTACGCCCACGGCGAGCCCGCCGCCGGCGGGACGACGTGCTGGATGGAGCTCGACCCGGGCGTGATCGGCCTGGGCGGCGCGACCCTGGCCTCGGTCGCCGGCCACGAGCTGCACCACTGCCTGCAGTTCGCGGTCGCCACCGGGCTCGGCTCGTGGATCTACGAGGCGACGTCGACCTACGCGCAGTACCTGTTGTTCGCCGACCCGACGCTGGCGCTGGCGCGCGACGCGCTGTGGCGGCTGCGGCTCGCCGCGAGCGAGGGCGCGCTCGACGCCACCGGCGGCCAGCTCGAGTACGCCGCGATGGTGTGGCTCAAGTACCTGCTCGACCGCGCCGACGCGCCGCGCGCCGCGCTGCTCGCCCTGTGGCAGGCGATGGCGGACGCCGGCGGGTGGGAGGCCGGGCACGCCGCCGCGCTGCCCGCGGTGTTCGGCGTGCCGACGCTGCTCGACGGCGCGGCCGAGCTCGCGGTGTGGCAGTGGTTCGCGTGCGATCGCGACGACGGGACGCGGTGGGCCGACGACGCCGCGCGGTGCGAGCTCGCCGCGGACGTCCGGCCGGCGGACGCCACGCCGCTGCCGGCGTCGGGCACGGCCGCGATCGAGGGCCGGTTCGGCTCGGTCTACGTCCACGTCCCGCGCGACTGCGCGACGGCGGACCTGGCGATCGAGGTCACCGCCGACGCCGCGGCGGTGGTCCAGGTGCTCGGCGCGGGCGCGCCCGCGCGCGTCGACGTCGCCGCCGGCGCGCCCGCGACGGTGGCCGTGCCCGACTGGAACCGCGCTGGCGACGTCGTCGTGATCGCGACCGCGGCGACGCCCGCCGCGGTGACGTGGACCGTCGCGGCGAGCGGCGCCTACGCACCCGCCGCGACGCCGGGCCCGTGCGACGCGCCCGCCGCGGACGAGCTCGACCCTGGCGACGGCGCCGCCCCCGCCGGGTGCGGCTGTCGCGGCGGCGGCGCCGGCGGTGGCGCCGCGCTCGCGCTGGTCGCGCTCGCCGGCGCCCTCACTTGCCGAGGTGCGCGGCGACGTAGAGCGCGGCGAGCACCGTCGGCAGCCCGACCCGCACGCCGACGTGCACCGACGTCTCGCCGCCGTCGTCCTGGGCCTCGGCGATCACGCCGAGGATCTCGCCGCCGAGCACCGTGACGCCGACGACCCGGCCGCGTCCGGTCGTCCCGGCGGGGCGGTCGTCGTGGGCGTAGAGCCGGCCGACGCTGAGCTCGAGCGCGAAGTGACGCCAGAACCACAGCCGGTAGCGCGCGCGCACGACCCGCCTGGCGTAGTCGTCGCCGGCGTGCATGCCGGCGGAGAACCCCAGGCCGTGGCGGTCGCTGACGTTGAGGATCAGCCCGCCCTCGAACACCATCGACGCGGCGTCGCGGCCCTCGGGCGGGGACGGTCGCGCGAGCGCCTCGCGCAGCGTCGTGTCGAGCACTGGCACGAGCCGGCACCCGGGGTACGACTGGCCGATCAGGCACACGTCGAGCGTCTCGACCGGCTGGCCGTCGCGGAACACGCCGCGCGCGCGGAGCTTGCCGTGATCGTCGTACTCGACGAACCGATCGGGGCTGTCGCCGTGGCGCGCGCCGTCGTCCCACAAGAGCCACATCCCGCGCCGCGCGTCGCCGGCCCACTCGCCGCGGTCGCGCGGCCCGCCGGACGGCCACCACGTCTGCCACACGCCGACGAGCTTGTCGTTGTCGTAGTGGCCGTGCGACGCCATCGGGCCGGCGCCGTGCCACGTCGTCCACGCGCCGACGCGGAACCCGTCGTCGATCACGCCGGCCTCGGCCGGGTTGCCCGTGGGATGGAACGTCGTCGACGGGCCGTGATCGACGCCGGCGACGCGGCACCACACGCGCGGCGCTGGCGGCGGGCCGCCGACGAGCTCGCCGGGGCGGTGGCCGCTGCCCGGCGGGCCGCCGGGCGCCGGCGGGAGCTCCTTCGACGGGCAGGCCGCGGCACCCTCGGTCCACCACGGCGTCGGCGTGATCGCCGGCGTCTGCACGATCTCCGGCGCCTCGGGCGGCTTCGACCGCGAGCGCGGCGTGCACGCCGTGGCCGCGAGCGCCGCCAGCCCGAGCGCGCACGCGCGCGCCGACGCGGTCCCCCAGGTCGGTCGCATCCTGCGAGCGTAGCGCGATTGCGCCGCCGTCGGGCCGCCCGCATGATCGCGGCGTGACCGCGCGCGCGCCCGAGGCGCCCGAAGCGCCCGAGCAGGACGACGGCCCCGCCGCGTGGGGCCGCCGCGGCTGGCTGTGCCTGGTGTGCCGCACCGCGCTCGCGCCCGGCGCGAGCTGCGGCAACGCCGCGCACGGCGAGCCGGTCCGGGTGGCGTCGCCCGACGGGCGCGCGCGGCTCGCGGCGCGGATCTACGGCTACCCACCGGCGTCGCCGTGGCGCGCCGGCGCGCGCGGGCCGTACGATCCGTCGACGCGGCTGGCGCGGCGGTGGTTGCGCCAGCGGTTCGGCGCGCGCGGGGCGCTGCCGGCGGGGCGGGATGTCGGTCCGGAACCCGGACGGATGGGGGTCGTCCGGGCGCCGCACGCGGCCCCGCCGCCGTGGGGCGGGCCGCCGTGCGCCGCCTACGCGCTCGAGCTGCGCGCGGCCGATCGCGGGCCGCAGCCGCTCGTGATGCTGCGCGACGCCGGGTGCCAGGCGCTCGCGATCGACCTCGACGACGGCGCCCGCGTCCACGTCCCGGCCGGGGCGATCGTCGTGACGCTCGGCGCGGCGGTCGCGGTCACGCCCGCGCCGGCGGCGCTCGCCCGCTACCTCGCGTGGATCGGCGTCGCGCCGGCGCCCGGGCTGCGCGACGTCGTGCCGTTCGACGCGGTGGCCATGGTCCTCGTCCACGACGGCGATCGCGTCGAGGTGCGCGGCGCGCTCGTCGACGCGACCGAGGACACGACCGGCGGCGCCTACCGCGACGCCCGGGCGCTGCGGCCGGCCGGCGTCGCGCGGCTGGTCGTGGCGCGGCGCACGTGACGCGCGTGGTAGCCGGTGGCGATCGGTGGCACGCCTCTTGTGTGGTGGCCTGACCTCCCGTCTGATGCCGCCCATGCGTCATCACACCCTCCTCCTCTCCCTCCTCTCCACCCTCTCCCTCACGCTCGTCGCCTGTGGCGGCGACAGCCTCGGCTCGGATCCCGTCACCGCCGCCCAGGCCGAGGACCCGTGCCGCACCGGCTGCGAGCACGACGCCGAGTGCAGCGACGATCCGGCCTACGATCTCGAGGGCTGCGTCGACGACTGCGTCGCCGACACCAGCGGCTGGGTCCGCGGCGACGCGCTCGAGGCGCTCGCCGACTGCGTCGCCGATCAGGCGTGCGACGCCAGCGAGTCGTCCTGTCAGAGCTCGTGCGAGCCGCTCGCCGAGCACGACGCCTACGAGTCCGCGTGCCGCGCCACGTTCGCCGACTGCCTCGATCCGGACGAGCTCGAGGGCGTCTGCTCGGTCACGCCGAGCGGCACCTCCGACGCCGGCATGTTCTGCCTGGTCGCCCCCGCGATCATCGAGGAGATGACGGCCTGCTTCGACGACGGCGCCGCTTGCGGCGCCGCGCTCGAGTGCCTGCAGGGCGTGCTCGAGGCCCACGGCGTCGATCTCTAGCGTGCGCTCGGCGCCCGACGTCACGCGCGTCCGCGTCGCGGCGCCGTCGCGCGGTGGCGGCCGCTACACCCGCTCCAGCACCGCGGCGGCGCCGAGGCCGCCCGCGGCGCAGATCCCGAGCAGCGCGGTGCGCTTGCCGGTCGCGGCCAGCTCGTTGGCCATCGTCGTGACCATGCGCGCGCCGGTCGCGCCGAACGGGTGGCCGAACGCGATCGAGCCGCCGTGGACGTTGAGCCTCGCCGGGTCGACCTCGCCGACGGCGGCGTCGCGGCCGAGGCGCGCGCGCGCGAACGCGGTCGAGCCGAGCATCTTGAGCACGCACAGCACCTGCGCGGCGAACGCCTCGTGGATGTCGACGAGGTCGATCTCTCCCAGCGTCTTACCGGCGCGGTCGAGCGCCTTCGGCATCGCGATCGCCGGCCCCATCAGGAGCTGGTCGCCGGGGTCGACGCCGACGTACGACCAGCTCGCCAGCCGCGCCAGCGGCGTGTAGCCGAGCGCCTTGGCCTTGTCCTCGCTCATCAGCAGCACCGCGGACGCGCCGTCGGTGAGCGGGGTCGAGTTGCCGGCGGTGAGCGTGCCGTCCTTGGCGAACACCGGGCGCAGCTTCGCCAGCTTCTCGACGCTGGTGTCGCCGCGGACGATCGTGTCGCCGTGGACCCACTTGCCGTCGCCGGTCTTGACCGGCACGACCTCGCCGGCGAGCCGGCCGCTGGCGATCGCCGCCGCGGCGCGGTGGTGCGACCGCGCCGCGAGCTCGTCCTGCGCCGCGCGCGGGATCTCGTTGCGCCGCGCCATCTCCTCGGCCGCCTCGCCCATGACCTGGCCGGTCGAGCGCTCGGCGATCTTCGGCATCCGCGGCAGGACCTCGGTGATCGGCATCATCTGCGCGAGCAGGCCGAGCACGTCGCCCGGCGTCGCCTTGCCGAACGCCAGCGGCGCGGCGGCGTGGACGACCTTCTGCGGCAGCTTGATCTCGGCGTTCGACGTCGAGTCCGAGCCGCCGGCGATGATCACGTCGGCGTCGCCGCGCTCGATCGCCGCCGCGGCCGTGGTGATCGCCTGCAGGCCCGAGGCGCACGCGCGGGTCACGGTCATGCCCTCGACCGAGGCCGGCAGCCGCAGGTCGAGCGCGATCTCGCGCCCGACGTTGGGCGACAGCCCGGGCAGGATCACGCCGCCCCACACGATCGCGTCGAGGTCCTTGTGGGACAGGTTCTGGCGCTCGATCAGGCCGCGCACGGCGGCGCAGCCGAGGGCGATCGTGTCCAGCTTGAGGAACTCGGCGAACGCGCGCACGAACGGGGTGCGCGCGCCGCCGACGATGACGGCTCTACGGGTCGACATGGAGGTTCTCCGGATCTCTGATCCGCGCGGGAAGCGCGCGGCGGGGGTGAATCGCCGCGGCTTGCCGCGGCGAGAGGGGACGGCAGCGTCCCCTATGCACCGATCAGCGCGCCGCCGCAGACGCGCAGGGTGTTGCCGGTGACGCCGACCGCGGCCGGCTGGGACAGGAAGCAGATCGCCTCGCCGACGTCCTGCGGCAGGCCGCCCTGGCCGAGCGCCGACAGCCGGCGCCCCGCCTCGCGGATCATCACGGGGATCGCGGCGGTCAGCCGCGTCTCGATGAAGCCGGGGGCGATCGCGTTGACCGTGATCCCGCGCGGCGCCAGCTCCGGCGCGAGCTTCTCGACGTAGCCGATGATCCCGGACTTCGACGCGGCGTAGTTGGTCTGGCCGACGTTGCCGGCGATCCCGGCCACCGACGACAGGCACACGATCCGGCCGCCGTCGCGCAGCACCCCGCCGAGCAGCGCCGTGGTGATCCGCGTGACCGCGCCGAGGTTGATGTCGACCGCCTGCTCCCACTGCTCGGCCGACATGTTGCCGATCGTCTTGTCGCGGGTGACGCCGGCGTTGTGGACGACGATGTCGACGCCGCCGTGGCGCTGCTTGAGCTCCGCGGCGATCTTCGCCGGGGCGTCGGCCGCGGTGATGTCGACGAGCAGGACCGAGCCGCCGAGGTCGCGCGCGACCTTGGACACGAGCGCGTCGTCGTCGGGGCGGTCGAGGCACACGACGTGGGCGCCCTCGGCCGACAGCAGCTGCGCGGTCGCCTCGCCGATGCCGCGCGCCGCGCCGGTGACGAGCGCGACCTTGCCCTCGAGCGACCGCACGCCGCCCGTCACCGCCTTGCCGGCGGCGGTGAGCGAGACGTGGATCGGCTGCGCGGTGACGAACGCCGAGCGCGGCGACAGCACGAACCGCAGCACGCCCGCGGCGCGGTCCTCGGCGCCGTCGTCGACGACCAGCAGCTGCGCGGTCGCGCCGCGCTTGCCGAGCTCCTTGGCGAGGCTGCGCACGAAGCCCTCGAGCGCGGCGCGGGTGGCCGCCTCGACGGCGCCGCGCGCGGTCGCCGTCGGGCGGCCGATCACGACGGCGCGGCCGTTCGCGGCGAGCTTCGGCGCGAGCGCGTGGAAGTGCTCGTAGAGCGCGCGCAGCGCCGCCGGCTCGGCCAGCTCGCTGGCGTCGAACACGACGCCGTGGACCTTGTCCGCGGGGAGCTCGCCGAGCTGCGCGGCGCGCGCCGGCCGGCCGAACGCCTCGCCCGGCGCCTGGAACGCGGCCAGCGCGGCGCCGTCGCCGATCACGACCGGGTCGGCGCCGGCCTCGGCGAGCATGCGTGCGAGCGGCGCGGCCATCCGGCCGGTGCCGAGCCCGCCCAGCACGATCGTGCGATCCGCGAGCGGGCGCTCCTCCCACGGCCCGCGGGCGCGGGCGAGGGACTGCGGGATCGGGACGGGCAGGCCCAGCGCCTTGATCACGCGGCGCGCCTGGGCGTTCTGGCCGAGCTGGAGGAGGAAGTCGCTCATGGGGATCTCCGGGTCAGGTCGTGGTGAAGGTGGCGGTGAGGTACGCCGGGCCGCCGGGCGCGGCGCCGACCCACAGCGCGTCGCCCTCGACGTAGAGGCCGACCTGCGCGGGCAGCAGCAGCGGCCGGGTGAACTTGCAGTCCCACGTGCGCAGCCGGCGGACGTCGCCGGCGAACCGCCCGCGGTTGAGGCCCTCGATCGCGCGGGCCATCGTGGCGAAGCCGTGGAGGATCGTGCTCTTGAACCCCGAGGCGCGCGCGTACGCGGGCACCCAGTGGACCGGGTTGACGTCGCCGGTGAGCATCGCGAACGCCAGGCCCGCGTCGGCGCCGAGCTTCCAGTAGCCGATCTCCCGCGCGGTCGCGGGCACGCGCGCCGGCTCCGGCTTGGCCTTCTTCTCGGCCGGGGCGCCGGCGCCCGCGCCTGCGTCCTTGGGGCGCGGCAGCGGCACGATCGCGTAGAGGTACGCGACCAGCGCGTCGGGCACCTCGTCGGTGCCGGTGATCACCTGCTGCTTGAGCACGGCGCGGCGGCCGTCGTCGTCGATGTCGACGAGCCGCGCGACGACGCGCAGCGGCCGGTCCGCCGGCAGCGGCGCGTTGAGCTCCATCCGGCAGCCGCCGTTGAGCACCTTGAGCAGCGGGTACGGCACGCCCTGCAGCGTCCGCGCCGCCAGCGGGAACCCCCACTGCGGGAACAGGTGCGGCGGCAGCACGCCCTTGTAGCTGCCGGGATCGCCGCCGACGTGGCGGACGTAGTCGCGCACCAGCTCGGGGTCGCGCGGCTTGATCGTCGCCTCGATCGCGGGCGACGGCAGCGCGGGCGCGGCGCCGGCGACGCCGCCGCGCGCCTGGCGCAGCGCGGTGAACGCGGTGTGGCCGAGCGAGGCGATCACCGGGAGCTGGTGGCGCAGGTGGCGGTAGGGCAGGGCGGCCATGTCAGCTCGCCTCCCGCGCCGACGCCGCGGCCGGCTCCTCGCCGGCGAGGCGCGCGAGCAGCCGGTCGCCGGTGGTCTCGATCTCGTCGGCGAGGAACCGGCAGCGCGGCTCCGCGCGGTCGAGCCAGCGCTCGAGCACCTCGCGACGCTCCGGGTGCTTGCGCGCCTGCGCCAGCAGCAGCTCCGCGACCGCCTCGTCGGCGAGGATCCGGGTCAGCCGCTCGGCGTGGAGCATCGCGTAGGCGAAGTCGCGCTTGGGGTTCCAGTCCTTGAGGAACGCGCGCGGCCAGCTCGTCAGCGGCTTGCCCGGCAGCGACCGCACCTTGTCGGTCGCGACCCGCGTCATCAGGTGCTGCTGCACGCCGAGCGACAGCGCCTGGAGCTTCGCGACGCGGCGCTCGAGCGCGTCGCGCGAGGTCGTCGCCCGCCACTGCGCCTGGGCGCGCCGCCGCACGAACTCCTGCGGGTTCTTGAGGATCGCGCCGAGCGTGTCCTTCATCGCCATCAGCGACTGGATCTGGCTGGTGCCCTCGTAGATCGGCATGACGAGGGCGTCGCGCAGCAGCTTCTCCGCGCCGTACTCCTTCATGTAGCCGTTGCCGCCGTGGAGCTGGAGCGCGCGCCGCGCCATCTCCACCGCCTTCTCGGCCGCGAGGTACTTGAGCAGCGGCGTCACCCGGCGCGCCTTGAGCTTGTGACGGCGGACCTTGGCGTCGAGCGCGGCGCGCGCGACGTCGTCGGCCGGCGGCTCGAACCGCTGGCGCAGCCGCTCCTTCTCCGACATCTCCTCGTGCCACGCGCCGTGGATCGCCAGCGCGCGCAGCCCCTGGAGGTCGGTGCGCATCTCGTCGAGGTAGTCGGCGATCAGCTCGTGCTTGTCGATCGTCTTGCCCATCGACGGGCGGCCCGCGGCGTAGTCGCGCGCCAGCCGGTACGCGGCCTCGCACAGCCCGATCGACTCGAAGCCGACGCCGAGCCGGGCGTTGTTCATCAGGACCAGCATCTGCTGGAAGCCCTCGCCGCGCTTGCCGACGAGCTGCGCCGGCGAGCGGTCGAACGAGATCGTCGCCGTGACCGAGCCGTGGTGGCCGAGCTTCTCCTCGACGCGATCGACGGTGGCGAAGCGGACCCGCGTGCCGTCGGGGCGGTCCTCGTAGGCCTTGACCAGGAAGAACGACAGGCCCTTGAGGCCGGCGAACGGGTCGTCCGGATCGCCGGCCGGCTCGGTCCGCGCGATCACGAAGTGGTACTTGCCGTGGCCGGAGGTGATGAAGATCTTCTGGCCGGTGACGAACCAGGCGCCGGCGGCGTCCTGCTCGCCGACGGCGCGCAGCGCGGCCATGTCGCTGCCGGCGTCGGGCTCGGTGATGTCCATGCAACCCCACGCCTCGCCGCGCGCGATCTCGGCGATCGCGTCGCCGAACCGCGTCTTGACGATCTTCATCTGGGCGGCGTCGATCTCGGTCGAGCCCTCGAGGATCGAGAAGATCAGCAGCGCCATCGCGATCCCGCCGTGGAACCCGTGGTGCGCCATGACGCTGACGTCGGCGCGCGCGAGCAGCTCGCTGTTGAGGTAGTACAGCAGCATCGGCGCGTTGAGCCCGCCGAGCTCGCGCGGCAGGCACATGCCGTGGAGCTCGGCCGCCTTGAGCTGCTCGAAGATCCCGGCGAGCCGCTTCGGGAACGTCACCTCGCCGTTCGCGAACCGGACGCCCTCGCGGTCGATCTCGGCCGCGTGGGGCGCGATCTCGTCGGCGGCGAGCTCGCCGACCATCGCCGCGACCTCGCGGTAGAACTCCAGCGCCTCGGCGACGGACTTGTGGCCGTCGGGGCTCCGGAAGTCGTACTCGGTGATCGACACCAGCGGCTCCCAGTCGATCCCCTTGGTGAAGTACCACTGCAGGTCGTCGTTGTCGGTGAAGTAGTTCGCCATGTCAGGCCTTCTTTCGGGCGGTCGACTTGCGCGCGGGCGCGGGCTTGGTCGCCGCGGGCGGTGGGGTCCGGAACAGCGACGCGCGCGCCATCCGCACCAGCTCGCGCACGCTCTGGGCGTCGGGCAGCGGCGCGAGCAGCCGCTGCACGGCGATCGTCGAGATCAGGAACGTCGTGACGTGCGAGACGTAGGCCTCGGCGTCGGCGTCGGGGTGGAGGTGGCCCTGCGCCTGGCCCTTGCGGATGTAGCCGGCGACCGAGTCCAGCCACGGCTTCATGTGGCGCTTGATCACGCGCGCCATCTCGCGCGGGCGATCGAGCACCTCGCGCAGCACCAGGGTCGCGCGGTCCGGGTCCTCGGAGAAGAACCGGATCATCTCGCCGAGCACGCCGTCGAACTGGTCCTCGCCCGAGGTCGCGGCGCGCAGGATCCGCGGCAGCGCGACGTTCCAGTGGCCGAGCATCTGCGCGAACACCGCCGCGCGCAGCGCCTCCTTCGACGGGAAGTGGTAGAGCAGCGACGGCTTGGCGACGCCGACCTCGTCGGCGACGTCCTGCAGGCTGGTGCCGTCGAACCCGCGCTCGGCGAGCATGCGGGTCGCGACCCGCAGGGTGCGGGTGCGGACGTCCTCGTCGGGCTTGCGTGCGCGCGCCGGCATCGTGTCTACCGTTCGGTCAGGAGTTACCTACCAAGTGGTAGACAGAGCGTCAACGCGGATCGACGCGGCGCGGCATCGAGCCGCGCTCAGCGCGTGACGGCGGTTCGCCGCCCGCTCACAAGATCGCGAGATCCGGGAGCCACACCAGCGCCGGCCCGGCGTAGGCGCCGTCGATCACCTGATCGCGCGTGCGCCGGGAGCGGAGCAGCGCCGCGACCAGATCGCCCTGGACCTCGCCGCCGCGCACCGCCCGCGGCGGCGTGCCCGCGGCGCCGTGCAGCCACGCCAGCCCGATGCCGAGCGCGCCGTGGCCGGTCAGCGGCTCGACGTCGGCGTGGGTCAGCTCGAGCAGCTCGAGCACGCCGTCGCCGCGCAGCTCGTCCGCGCTCGACGCGCCGCCGCCGAGCGTGAGGTTGCGCGCGCCGCCGTTGGGCGGCACGCCGCGCAGCGCCGCCTCGCGCTGATCGAGCGCGAGCCCGACCAGCACGCCGTCCGCGATCAGCGTGAACCGCCGCACCGGCTCGCCGTGCGGCCCCAGCGGCGCCGACTCGGGCCCGAGCGCGCGCGTCCCGTCGCTGCGCACGGTCAGCGGCTGCGCCGCGCCGTCGGCGCCGTCGACGACGGCCCGGCCCAGCGGCGCGCGCGCCAGCCCCTGGCGGTGGAGCGCGGCGTCGCCGAGCGCGGCGAGCGCGCCGAGCACCGGCGCGGCGTCGCCGCCGAGCAGCTCGGCCGGCAGCACGACGGCGGCGCGTCCAGGCGGCGTGGGCCTGGCGGTCGCGGCGGCGCGGGCGCGCGCGACCGCCGCGTCGACCCGCGCGGCCACCCCGAGCTGGGCGGCGGCGCGGCCCCGCGCGGCGAGCGTCGCGGCGAGCCCGTCGACGGCGATCGTCGCGCGCACGGCGATCGCGGTCTCGCTCCACCGCACCGCGAGCCCGCGCGACGTCGTCACCGCGTGGTCCGCGATCTCGACCTCGGCCGACGCCGTCACCGTCGCGGCGCCGGCGCGCTCGATCGCCGCCGCGAGCGCGGCGAGGGCGTCCGCCGCCGCGCGCTCGGGATCGGCGAGCCGGGCGTCGAACACGTCGACCCGCGCCGGCGCCCCGGGCGGCGGCGAGCGCCACGCCGGGCCGAGCGCGGCGCCGGCGCGCGCCACCGCGGCGTCGATCAGCGGGCCGGGCGCGCGGTCGCCGGCGACTTGCACCGTCGCGCTGCCGCGCCCGGTCGCGGCGTCGACGTGGACGGTCGCCGCGACCTCGCCGATCGCCGCGGCGCGGGTGAGCGCGCCGGCGGCGTCGCGGGTGGCGGTGACCCGCGTCGCCTGGCGGCCGCGGGCGAGCCACTCCGCGAGGTCGCCGCGCCCGCGCAGCGCGCCGAGCAGCTCGTCGAACCGGCTCATCGCGACCTCACCTCGACCTCCGCGGCGCGACGTCGCCGCGGGTCGCGATCGCGGGCGCGGTGACGCTGGTGGCGACGCCGTCGAGCGAGGTCAGGGTCGTCGTCGTCGCGCCGAGCGCGGACACCGCGCCGAGCAGCGCCGGCACCTCGCCGCGCACCTCGACGTCGCCCCAGGCGTGGCCGGTCAGCTTGCCGCGCGCGACGCGGCGCGCCCGCGCCGCGCGCACGACGAGCTGCCACGTCCGCGGATCGACGCTGGCGCCGTCGGCGGTCTCGATCACCAGGCCGTCGCCGATCGCCGCGAGCAGCGCGTCGTCGGGCTCGGCCCCGGCGGTCATGGTCACGTCGGTCGCGCGTGCCGCGACCGCGCCGTCGTCGAGGCCGCGCCGGCCGTGGCCGGTGCGCGGCACGCCGGCGATCGCCGCGCCGCGCGCGTCGGCGAGCACCGCGGCGAGCGTCCCGCCGTCGACCAGCGCGACCCGCCGCGCCGGCGCGCCCTCGTCGTCGCGCGCGTGGCCGGCGAACCCGCCGGCGGTCGCGTCGTCGACGATCGTCACCGCCGGCGCGGCGACCGGCTGGCCGAGGCGCGCGCGCGCGGCGAGGTCGGGGCGGCCCCACGCGGCCGTCGTCACGACGTCGCGGATCCCGGCGGCGACGATCGCCGCGACGACCGACGGATCGAGCACGAGAGCGCTCGGCCCGGCGGGGACGTCGCCGGGCGTCAGCAGCTCGAGCGCGCGCCCCGCGGCCAGGGCGATCGCGTCGTCGGTGACGCCGAGCGCCTCGATCCCGGCGGCGCGCCCGACGACGACCTCGCCGATCATCGGGCGGTTGCCGCTCCACGCGAGCATCGTGATCCCCGCGCGCACGCGCGCCGCGCGGTGCAGGACGTCGAGGCCGTCGCCGACGAACCACCGCCGCTCGTCGTCGACGATCGCGTGGGCGGCGCGCCACACGATCCGGGTCTCGCCCAGCCGCTCGCTGCGCGCGAGCGCGGCGTCGAGCGCGACCAGCCAGCCGGCGGCGGGCAGCGTCGCCGGGTCCTGGGCGGGGCGCGCGACGTGATCGACCGGCGCGCCGGGGTCGAGCGTACGTCCGGTTCCCGGACCGGCCGCGGCGAGCTCGGCGGCGAGCCGCGCGATCGCCTCCGGCGTGACGTCGTGGGTCGTGCGCTCGATCACGCCGCGGGCGTCGGCGACGCGCAGCGTGACGACCGCGAGGTGCTCGGTGGTCGTGCCGCGGCCGCCGGTCGCGGACAGCAGGTGGGTGCGCGCGCGCTGGCCGGCCCACCCGGACGCCTCGGGCCACGTCGCGCGCACCGCGGCGACCGCGTCGCGCAGCACCGACCGCAGCTCGACCTCGACCGGCGCGCCCGCGGTCGCCGGACCGCCGCGCCCGCCGCACGCCCACAGCGCGCCCGCCGCGGCGGTGCGGCCGAGCAGGGCCACCAGCTCGCGGCGGGTCAGCGACACCGCGGCATCGTACGGCGTGGTCGGACCTGGCGTCGACCCCCTGCCACCGGCGTCGAAGATCCGGCACGGGCACGGCCCGCAACGCCTCGACTCCGCACGCGCGCGGCGCCGGCATGGCCCGTGAACAGGGGTTCGATCCACAATGCCCACCATGCGTCGCGCCCTCGCCGTGCTCGTCGTCACCACGCCCGCCGCCGCGTGCGTCAACGAGGCCTACACCGTGACGCAGGCGGGGACCGTCCCCGCGCCGCGCGCGATGGCGTACGACGGCCAGCCGCTCGATCGCGACCTGCGGATCGAGGGCCGCGCGTCGACCGCGCTGACCGCGACCGAGGGCGGCCCGGACGCCGCGGAGTCGGGCAACTTCGTCGCGCGGCACCACGCCGGGCTCGCGGTGCGCAAGCGCCTCGGCCACGGCTCGACCGATCTGGGGTTCGAGCTCGACACCGCGTTCATCGGCGACTCCGACCCGCTCCAGGGCGGGCTCGGGCCGCGCCCCGACGGCTCGGGGCCGTGGAGCTTCACCGCCAACGTCCGCCACGCCGTCCGGCTCTCGGACACGATGCGCCTCGGCGTCGGGCTGCAGCTCGGGCTGGTCGACGCGCCCGTGCGGGTCGCGGCGGCCGAGACCGAGCGCGACTCCGCGGCGCTGTTCGCGTTCGCGCTGGTGCCGAGCTGGCGGCGCGGCCCGCTGACCGCGTTCGGCAGCGTCACGCTCGCGAGCGAGGTCGACGTCCCGCGCCAGGTGCTCGCCAACGACGACTGGGACACGCCCGAGGTCCACGCGGACGGCGCCGCCCTGGTCGTCGCGGTCGGGACGACGTACACGTTCGCCGACGGGCTGCGGCTCACCGCGCGGCTCGCCCAGCCGTCCGGCAGCGGCACCGCGCGCTACGGCGCGCAGGCCGACCTCACGATCGGCTTCGACTTCGGCGCCCCGGCCGGCGCGCGCCCGGCAGCGCCGCCGCCGTCGAACGTGCCGCCTGGCATGGCGCCGCCGGTGGCGCCGTACCCGGCGCCGTACTGACCGCGCCGCGAGGCGGCGCCGCCGTCACTTCTTCTCGGCGTCGACCTTGCCCTTGGCGGAGACGCGCAGCTTCGCGCGCTTCGCCTTGTCGCCCTTGGCCTTGCCCTGCTCGACCGCGACCTTCGCCCCGGGCGCGCCACGCTCCAGCCAGCCGGCGACGCGCTCGAAGTCGGCGAACCGCGTGTACTTGCCGTCGCCGCCGAGGAACGCCATCGCGTAGTGCCGGCCGTCGACCTTGGCCGACACGATGAAGCAGTACCCGGCGGCGCGGGTGTAGCCCGTCTTGCCGCCGGTGACGGTGTACTTGCCGCCGAGCAGCGGCTGGTTGGTGCTGACGTAGTCGAGCTTGGCGTACTTGCTCTTCGACACGATCCGCGCGCGGTCGGTGGCCATGATCTCGGCGAGCACGTCGTCGTCGAGCGCGGCGGCGAGCGCGAGCGCCATCTCGCGCGCGGTCGACACGTTGCCGCGCAGCCCCGAGGTGTCGGTGAACTTCGTCTTCTTGAGGCCGAGGTCCTTGGCGACCGCGTTCATCTCCGCGATCAGGCCGTCCCGGTCGAGCCCGACGGCGCGGCCGAGCGCGGTCGGCGCGCGGTTGTCGGACGCCATCAGCATCGCGCGCAGCAGATCGACGTTCTGGAACGTCTGCCCGATGTCGAGCCGGGTCCTCGCCCCACCCCGCGCTGCGTCGAAGTCGTCGCGCGTGATCTCGGTCCAGCCATCGAGCGCGATCCCCTTCCGCCGCACCGCCATCGCCACGAAGATCTTGGTGGTCGAGGCGATCGGCCGGACCTCGTCGGCGTCCTTGCCGTACACCTCGGCCCCGGTCCCCACATCGAGGATCGCTGCCGCCTCCGAGCGCACCTCGGGAAGGTCCGCGTCGGCCGTACCACCCGCCGACTCACGGGAATCGGCGACCGCGTGGGCCGGCAGGCCGATCCCGAGGGCCGCGACGACGAGAGCTGTCACGAATCCGGCCGAGCGCATCCACCGTCAGGGGTATCACGCCCCCTCGGGCGGATCGACTTTTCCACGCCGTGCCCCCGCCCCGGCCCGCCCGGGCGGTGGATCCGGCTCATGCTGGATCCGACGCCTTCCCCGTGCGTCTCCCCCTACTGTTGCGTTACTCTTCGCATTCGCCGGAGGTCTTCATGCATCCGCAGTCACCAGGCGGTCATCCGCCAGGGCCTGGGGGGCCCGCTCAGCACGATCCGTTCATCGGCCAGACGATCGGCAACTACGTCGTCCGGCAGAAGCTCGGAGAGGGCGGGATGGGCTCGGTCTACCTCGCCGAGCACCCGGCGATCGGCAAGAAGGTCGCGCTCAAGGTCCTGCACGCCGAGTTCGCGGCGAACCAGGAGGTCGTGTCCCGCTTCTTCAACGAGGCGAAGGCGGTCAACGACATCCAGCACCCGAACATCGTCGACATCGTCGACTACGGCGTGATCGCCACGGCCGCCGAGCCGATGGTGTACTTCATCATGGAGTTCCTGGCCGGACAGAGCCTGTCCGACCTGATCCGGCGCGAGGCCCCGCTGGCGCCGGAGCGCGCCCTGGCGATCTCGCTGCAGGTCGCGGACGCGCTCGCCGCGTCGCACGCCAAGGGGATCATCCACCGCGACCTCAAGCCCGACAACATCATGCTCGTCCACCGCGGGCGCGAGCGTGACTTCGTCAAGCTGCTCGACTTCGGCATCGCCAAGCTGACCGGCGACAACCCCGGGTCGCGGCGGACGCGCACCGGCATCGTCATGGGCACGCCGGCGTACATGTCGCCGGAGCAGTGCGAGGGCCGCGGCAACATCGACCACCGCACCGACATCTACGCGCTCGGGATCGTCCTCTACGAGATGATCACCGGCCGCGTGCCGTTCACCGGCGACGGCTACGGCGAGGTGCTGGTCCAGCACCTGACCCAGGCGCCGGCCGCGCCGTCGACGATCCGCGGGCTGATCCCGCCCCACGTCGAGCAGCTCGTGCTCAAGGCGCTCGAGAAGCGCCCCGAGGCGCGCTACCCGACGATGGAAGAGATGATGCGCGCGCTGGCCGATCCGGTCGGCTACGTCGAGGCGCACGGCGGCATCGCCGGGTTCAAGGACGCGGTGCTCACGCCGGGCGCCGGTCCGATGCCGCAGCAGGTGACGACGCGGCTGACCCCGACCCCGCTGTCGCCGCTGACGCCGGTCCCCGGCACGCTGGCCTCCGCCACGCCGTCGCAGCCGGGCATGCCGCACACGCCGACGACGCTCGGCGGCAGCGCCGGGCAGGTCCAGCCTGGCGCGGGCGGCGGCAAGAAGGTCGGCCTGTTCATCGGGCTCGGCGTCGCCGTCGCGGCGATCGCGGCGGCGGTCGTGCTGCTCGTCGGTGGCGGCGACAAGGACAAGGACGAGGGCACGGCCGAGGGGACCCAGACGTCGACGTCCGCGGCCGGGACCGGTGACTCGACCGGGGCGGGCCCCGCCACCGGCACCGAGCCGGCGACGGGCAGCGCCACGGGCACCGGCGTCGCGACGGGCACGGGCGCCGAGGTCGGCACTGGCGCCGAGGTCGGCACCGGCGGGACCACCGCGGCGGTCACGCCCGACGCGGGCGCCGGGACCACGGCCGCCGTGCCCGACGCGGGCGTCGCGGTCGTCGCGGCCGAGAAGGTCAAGCTGACGATCGAGTCGTCGCCGTCGGGCGCGATGGTGTTCGTCGGCGACGAGAAGGACCCGCGCGGCAAGACGCCCTACGAGCTGGAGCTCGACAAGTCCGACGAGGACGTCGAGATCAAGCTGTTCCTCAAGAAGTACAAGTGGGAGAAGCGGACGATCAGCGCCAAGCGGTCGGGCACCGTCGAGGTGAAGCTCGAGAAGGAGCGCAAGAGCACCGGGGACGGCGGCAAGGGCAAGGGGACGGGCGGTGGAACGTCCGATGATGGCGGCAGCTCCGACGACACGTTGAACCCGTTCAAGAAGAAGAAGCCTTGACCATGCGCGCATCTCGAACCCACGGCTCGTTCCTCGCTCACGTCACCGCCGGCGTCGCGCTCGTCGCCGGGGCCTCGCTCGTCACGACCTCCGTCGATCCGACGGCGGCGTACGCGCAGAGCGGCGACACGCAGGCGAAGGCCGAGGAGTACTACAACAAGGGCGACGCGGCCTATAACCTCGGCCGGTTCGAGGAGGCGATCGAGTGGTTCACGAAGGCCTACGAGGCCTGGCCGCTCGCCGAGTTCCTCTACAACATCGCGCAGTCGTACCGTCAGCTCGGGAACTGCAAGCAGGCGCTGTTCTTCTACAAGCGGTTCAAGTCGCTCAAGGAGAAGGACAAGGACAGCCCGCTGACCAAGAAGCAGGCCGACGAGGTCAACGCGTTCATCAAGGACCTCGAGGAGTGCGCGAAGAAGGCCGACGCCGTCGGCGAGAAGGATCCCAACGACACGATGGGGTCCGGCAAGAAGCCGACGGGCGGCACGGGCGGCACGACGGGCGGCACGACGGGCGGCACGGGTGGCACGACGGGCGGCACGGGTGGCACGACGGGCGGCACGGGTGGCACGACGGGCGGCACGGGCGGCACGGGTGGGACGACGGGTGGCACGACGGGCGGCACGGGTGGCACGACGGGCGGCACCGGCGGGACGACCGGCGGTGACGACGTGGCGGTCGTGGGCGACGACGTGGGCGACGACGACGTGGACGACGACGACTACGACGTCTCCGACAGCACGACGACCCAGGCGAAGCTGATCTCCGCGCGCGCCGCGTTCGGCGCCACGATGATCGGCGCCGGCGACCTCGACGTGCCGATCCAGCCGGCGTTCCTGCTGACCGCGGGCTATCCGCTGCCGGCCGGGCCGGTGAACCTCGACGTCGGGCTCGGGTTCGGCTTCGCGCCGGTGCCGTACCGCACCAGCAGCAACATGTCGGAGTCGGCGGCGTTGACGCAGATCATGCTCGACGCCGGCGCCACCTACCCGATCAACGACAAGATCGGCCTGCGCGGTGACCTCGGCCTCGGCCTGATGTCGCTCGGCGGGCTCGTCGCCGGCAGCCCGTTCACCGAGGGCGGCGCGGCGACCTCGGGCGCGCTGTCGATGTTCCACTTCCGCGTCGCGGTCGCCGCCGACTACGCGATCACGCCGAACATCGTCGCGTCGCTCACGCCGTTCTCGTTCGGCTACAGCCCGGCGAAGACCGGCCTGGTGATGGACACGCTGACCCGGATCGACTTCCTGCTCGGCGTCGGCTATCGGATGTAGTGGCGGATGTAATGGCGGATGTGGCGGCGCATGTAATGGCGGATGTAGCGGCGCGCGGCGTTGCGCCGCGCCGTCGCGGGTCGCGCGGCGACAGTTTGCGTGGACGGGACGCCGGGTCGGGCCGGCGCCCGAGGTAGCATCGACCGCGAGGAGCGGACCGACCGATGAAAAAGTGCCCCTTCTGCGCCGAGGAGATCCAGGACGAGGCCATCAAGTGCCGGTTCTGCGGCTCGTACGTGAGCCAGGCGCCGGCCGGCGCCGGCGCGCCCGCGCCCGCTGCCGGCGCCGCGCCGGTTGCCGAGCCCGCGCACGCGCCGCTGCGCCCGGCCGCGGCGCCGTTCGCCAAGGAGGCGGGCCACGGCCACGTCGGCGACGAGGGCGGCGGCAGCAAGCGCAAGATCCTCTACGACGGGTCACCCTCGTGGCGCGCGTACGTCGGCCACTACATCCTCGGCGTGCTCGGCGCGACGGTGATGCCGGTGCTGATGTGGAAGATCGCCGGCGGGCTCGACGCCAAGACGAGCACGAAGGTGATCATGCTGCTGACGCCGCTGTCGATCGCGGCGATCTACTTCGCGGGCCTGTACTTCTATCGCAAGTCGATCCGGTTCCGCGTCACGACCACCAACATCGAGACCGAGCGCGGCATCCTGTCGAAGAAGATCGACGTGCTCGAGCTGTGGCGGTGCCGCGACGTCCGCTACCGCCAGACGATCATCGACCGCGTCCTCGGCATCGCGCACATCGAGATCTACACCGCGGACGTGACCACGCCGCAGCTCGAGATCACCGGCCTGCCGGCGTCGCGCCAGCTGTTCGAGCAGGTCCGCGACTCGATCGAGCTGCAGCGCCAGTCGCGGAACGTCTACGGCGTCGTGAGCTGACGCCGGTGCGCGTCGGGCCGCGAGCCCCGCGCCGCCGTCAGGTGCAGGGCTTCTTCTTCTTGGCGGCCTTGATGCACTGGTCGGCCTTGCCGCGCTCGCCGTCCGCGGGATCGGCGAGCTTGAGGAAGGTCTCGAACTCGGCGATCGAGGCCTTCCAGTTCTTGCGCTTGTTGTAGACGACGCCGAGGTTGAAGTGGACGTAGGGGTTGTCCGGCTCGGCGCGGATCGCCTCGGTCAGGAACACCTCGGCCTCGTCGATCCGCCCCGCCTCGGCGAGCGCGAGCCCGCGCTTGGCCGAGGCCTTGGGGTGCGTGTCCGGCAGGTCCATCGACCGCGCGTACGCCTCGACCGCCTCGTCGTACTTCTTGTTGAACCGCAGCATCTCGCCGTACGCGTACCAGTACAGCGAGCTGTCCGGCGTGCGCTTGACCGCCTCGGCCAGGCTGTCCTCGGCGCCGAGGTCGTCGCCGCGCTTGTTGAGGACGATGCCGAGCTCGAACCACGGCCGCCCGTCGGGCAGCAGCTTGGTCGCCTTGGTGAAGTAGACGATCGCCTCCTCGATCTCGGCGTCGTCGCGCAGCGCCAGGCCGAGCAGCAGGTGGGCGCGGCCGTTGTCCGGGTCGAGCTGGATCGCGGCGCGGAGCTGGAGCGCGGCCTCGTTGACCCGGCCGCCCTTGTGCAGCGCCGAGCCGAGCTCGACCAGGAAGCCGGCGTTCTTGGGGTCGATCGCGACCGCCTTCTGCAGCTCCTCGATCCCCTCGGGCACGCGGCCGGCGAGCACCAGCGCGCGGCCGCGCTTCTCGTGCGCCGCGGCGTCGTTGTCGTCGAGGGCGATCAGCTCCTCGACCACGGCCAGCGCGGTCGCGAAGTCGCCCAGCGCGATCAGCGCGTGGGCGTAGAGGTGGCTGCCGCGCGCGTCGGTCGCCTGGGCGTCGTAGTAGGCCTGCGCGGTCTGGACCGCCGCCTGGACCCGCTTGCCGTTGATCAGCGCGTCGACGTGCTCGGCGACGATCGCGTAGTCGGGCGCGAGCTTGTACGCCTCCTGGAACTTCTTGTCGGCGGTGTCGATGTCGCCGGCGGCGGCCGCGGCGCGCGCCTCGGTCAGCAGCTGCGTCGCGTCGGGGCCCTTGGGCTTCTCCACCTTCTGCTTGGTCTTCGCCGGCTTGGGCTTGGGGCACGCGGTGAGCAGCGGGGCGCTGCCGGCGAGGGCGATCGCGGCGAGCAGGCCGAACAGGCGAGGGTTACGCATCGCGGCGAGGGTAGCCAAACCGCGCCGGCCACGCCACTCGCGGCCCGGCGCGTCAGCGGCCGTCAGGGGCCGGAGGGCGAACCGGCGGGCGAACCGCGTCCAGCATCCGGGTCGTCGCCTCGACGGCCGCGGGGCCGAGCGCGCGCACCGACGCATCGTCCGCCGGGAGCGTGCCCCCCAGCACCTCGCGCCACAGCGCGTGGAGCCGGCGCTCCGGCGCGCCCGGCGGGACCGGCGCGGCCGGCAGGCCCGCGACCCACGCGAGATCGTCGCCGAGCACGGCGGGCCGCCAGCCGACGCGATCCCCGCCGAGCGCGGGGACGAACGCGTAGAGCGGCGGGCGCGCGCGCGTCGGCACCGCGCCGGCGAGCAGCGCGAGGTCGCCCGCGGCGAACCGGCCGGCGGCGACCAGGCCGGCGGCGCGCGCGGCCTCGTCGAGCCGGGCGTGCACGGCCTCGTAGGTCGCGCGCTCGAGCGCGAGGTCCTCGGCGAGGCGCGCGCCGATCGGGCCCGGCCAGCGCGCCGGATCCGGCGTGGCCCAGGTGAGCTCGGGCGCCGCGAGCTCGAGCGCGAAGCCGCGGCCGGCGGGGCGCGCCAGCCGCGGGTCGAGCCGGTCGAACGCGGCGCGGTCGCTGCCGACGGTGTAGCCGGCGCGCAGCGCGGTCACGACGGCCTCGTCGGCGCCGGCCGCGTACGGCGTGATCGTCAGGTCGGGGCGCGCGCCGGCGAGCACGCGCTCGGCGCGCGCCGCGGCGTACAGCTCGGGCGACGCGAGCACGACCAGGCCCGGGCCGGGCGGCAGCGCGGCGGTCACGGCGGCGGCGGCGCGGGCCGGCGTGTCGCCGCCGAGGTCGACGCGGCCCGAGGACGGCCCGAGCGCGGCGAGCGCGGCGAGCGGCGCGCACACGGCGCCGGAGATCGCGAGGCGCTGGTGCGGGCTCGGCTGGCGACCGAGCACGCGCGCGACCGCGCCGGCGACGACCGCGGCGCCGACCGCGAGCAGGCACAGCGCCGGCGCGGCGTGGGCGTGGGCCTGGTGCGCCGGCCCGAGCGCGGCGGCGGCGATCGCGAGCCCGGCGGCGGCGAGCACGAGCCCCGCGCCGCGCAGCCCGGTCAGCGTCGCGAACCCGAGGCCGACCAGGCCGATCAGCACCAGCGGCGCGCCGGCGCCGTCGCCGAGGGCGGCGACGACGTGGCCGAGGCGGACCGGCCACGCGGCGAGGTCGAGCCCGTCGATCAGCGAGGCGGGCGCGGGCCACCACAGCGGCAGGGTGACCGCGAGCACGGCCGCGGTGGCGAGCCGGCGGGCGCGGGACGCGGCGGCGGCGGCGCGGCGCGCGCGCACCGCGAGCACCACGCCCCACACCACGACCGCGGCGGCGAACGCGGCGCCGCCCGCCTGGCCCCCGGCGGCGGTCAGCGCGGGGCTCAGCGCGAGCACGGCGGCGGCGACCGGTCCGGCGAGCGGCTCGTCGGGGACGAGCGCGCGGGCGAGCGCGACCACGCCGGCGAGCGCGACGACGGCGGCGACGATCGACAGCGCCGCGACGCGGAAACCGAGGTCGCCGAGCGGGACGAGCGACGCCAGCTTGCCGAGCAGCACCGGGCCCGCCGCGGCCGGCGGCGCGACGTCGAGCGCGACCGCGGCGGCCGCGGCGTCGCCCGCGTCCCGCCAGCCCGGCGCGCCGGCGCGCGCCGCCAGCAGGGCGGTCGCGCCCGCGAGGGTGACCCACGTCGCGGCGCGGGTGATCCGCAGGTTCGGCGAGGACGTCATCGGCACCGGGCAGTATGCCGGTGTATGCTCGCGCCAGGGGTTCATGCCGCGCATCCGCATCGTCGATGAGTGGATCCGCTGCCCCGCGTCGCCGCCGACGCGGTACCGGTCGGTCATGGTCGTGGCGGAGCAGTGGGCCGAGCAGCGCGTGCTGATGCGCGCGTACGCCGAGAGCGGCGATCAGACGCGCCCGACGATCGTCCTGCACGGCGTCGAGCTCGCGATCGGTCCGGCCGGGATCGACGCCAACGGGCCGTGGGGCATCCACGTCCACCCGCCGGTCGACGGCCGCGCCCAGGAGATCGCGGAGCAGCTGTCGATCGCGGCGCGGCGGATGGCGGGCAGCAAGGGCAACCCGCCGAGGCTCGCCGACGAGGTGTCCGCGTTCGAGCGCAAGCGCACCGACAACTGGTCGCCCGGTGCGCCGCGCGCGGTGCCGCCGGCGGCGGGCGAGTCGGCCGCGCGCAGCTACCACGAGCCGATGGTCGCGGCGTCGCAGGCGTGGGCGGCGCAGCAGAGCGTCCCCAGCCTCGCGACGCACGGCAGCTACGGGCTGCCCGGTCAGGCGCAGGCGGCCGCGCCCGCGCAGCAGGCGACGTACGTCCCGTACGGCCAGCCGGCGGCGCCGGCAGAGCTGGTCCCGATGGGCGTGGTCGCGGCGCCGGCGGCGGGCGCTGGCCCCGGCCTGGCGTCGCCGTCGTCGGCGTCATCGTCGACGATGCGCCGCCGGCGCGGCTGGACCTCGCCGGTGCAGGCGCAGCCCGCGACGACGCCCGGCGGCGAGGTCGGCGCGCGCACCGCGCTCGGCTACGCCTCCGGCGCGGGCGCGCAGTCGGCGGTGATCCGGCTCGGCCTGCGCCCGGCGGCGTCGGCGCGCCTCGGCCGGATCGCGGGCAAGACCGTGCCGGCCGAGTTCGAGCTGACGCCGCACGAGCGCGAGATCCTCAACGCGCTCGGCGAGCGCGACTACCTCGCGGCACACGAGATCGGCGCGCTGCTCGGCGTCGCGGATCCGGTCGGCTGGATGGAGGAGCTGATCTCCAAGCTCGGCGCGTTCGGCCTCGACATCGTGGTGCCGGGCGAGCCGATGCGCGGCGAGCCGACGTACGTGCTCGCGCGCTGACGCCGAGACGTCGTCTGCGTCAATGGAACGCGTCGCCGCCGGTCACGGTGAACGTGCCCGGGACGTCGCCGCACGGCCAGTCGTCGTGGTGCAGGGCGAGGGCATAGCTGCCCGCGGTGACCGCGGGGACCGTGACGTCGAGCCCCTCGGGGCCGAAGTCGATCGTCGCCGGGGTCTCCGCGCCGCCCGCGACCGGTCGGAACCCCAGCCCCGTGAGGCCGCCGAACGGGCCGCCGAGGAACACCACCGCGCCCGGCGAGCCCGACGACGGCGACGCCGGGCTGTTGGCGAACCTCCGGCCGTAGAACAGGCGCCCGAGCTGGTTGACCTGCCCCGTCACGACGTCGCCCTCGCGCGCGCCGCCCTGGCTGGAGAACAGGGTTCCGTCGACCGACACGCGGAGCTCCGCCGCCAGCGACGGCGCGCCGTCCGGCAGGTCGATCGTCAGCGTCGGGAGCGAGCCCTCGAACGAGCGCGCGGGCGTGACGTCGAACAGGTCAGAGTACAGGCAGTGGCCATCGGGCACGCCGTTGGGCGCGAGGAAGAACGAGGTCTCGCGGCTCAGCGTCACCTCGGTGTCGGCCGAGAACGCGCCGGCCGGGAACGCGATCGAGACCGGGCCGAGCGTGATCGTGCCGCCGGCGGCCCCGATCGTCGCGGTGGCCGAGCTGCCGTCGCCGGCGTCGGGGGCGGGCGTCTCGGCGTCGGGCGCGGGCGACTCGGCGTCCGGCGCGCCGACGGCCGCGTCGATCGGGTCGTCGTCGCCGTCGTCATCGCCGCCGCCGCCGCCGCAGGCGGTCGCGGCCGCCGCGATCGCCGCGGACGCGGCGAGCCATCGGATCGAGAGTGGGTTGCGCATGCCGGGAAGAGGCGCCGGCCGCGCGGCTTGCTCAGCGAATCCGTGAGGCGGGAGCGCGGCGCCGCCGCAGCGCGATCACCAGCCCGGCCACGGCGGCCAGCCCGACCGCGAGCGCGAGCCAGCGCCCCGCCGGGCTGCGCCCGCGCGGGGGGGGGGGCGCCGGGGCCGCGGCGACCACCGCGGCGCGGTGCCCCGGCCGCCCGGTGACGACGTACGCCGCCCACGCCCGCGGGGGCGCGCCGCGTCGCCGCAGCGCGCGCCGGGCGGCGGCGACGGCGGTGGTGATGGCGGCGCCGCGCGCGGCGCGCTGGTACAGCTCGTCGGCGAACGCGGGGCCGTGGGTGTCCTCGACGTCCCACAGCGTCGCCACCGTCGCGCCGGCGCCGGCGTGGAGGAACGCGCGCGCCAGGCTCATCGCGCCCTCGCCGCCGGCCGGCGCGCCGAGCGCGGTGCTGCACGCCGACAGCACGACCAGGTCCGCGCGCAGGCGCTGGCCGTAGATCTCCTCGGCGCGCCACCACCCGTCCTCGCCGTCGCCGGGCTCGAGCACCAGCGCCGAGCGCAGCGGCATCGCGGCGTCGAGCCGGGCGTGGCTGGCGAAGTGCAGCACCGCGTAGCGGTCGATCGGGAGCGCGGACAGCCGCGCCTCGGTGGCGTCGGCCTCGGCGAGCATCGTGACATCGCCGCCGAGGACACGCCGCACCGCCGCGGCCTCGGTCAGCGCGGCGGGCAGGGCGCCCTGTCCGCGGACGTCGCGAGTCACCGCGACGACCAGCGCGCCGGCGTCGGGGTCGGCGGGAGGCGCGTCGTCGTCACCGCCGCGCGCGAGCAGCGCGCCCGACGGCGTCAGCGCGACGTCGAGCGCGTCGACGACGAAGCCGTCGGGGCCGAGCAGGCCGTCGAACGGCAGGTCGTGGAGCGGCCCGTCGGGGGACACGATCAGCGTGTGCGCGGCCGGCGCCAGCGCGCGCACCGGCGCGAGCAGGTCGTCGTGGAGCGCGCGCGCCGGCGCGCGCAGCTCGTCGTCGGTCCGCGCCTGCTGGACGAGCGCGCGGAACACCGAGACGCGCGCGGCCAGCGTCGGCGCGTCGCCGAGCCCGGGCAGCGCGACCGCCCGCACCGCGTCGCGGGTGGCGACGATGGCCGTGACGCCGCGCGCCGCGGCCACCAGCTCGACCAGCGCCTCGCCGTCGCCGAGCGCGGCCTGGAGCTGCGCCGCGGTCGGCGGCGGGGCCGCGTCGCCGGCGAGCGCCGTCGCCTCGAGCGCGTCGCGCAGCGCCCGCGCGCGCCCGGCCTCGGCGATCTCCAGCGCGCGCGCCGCGGCGTCGGCGTCGCCCGACGCCGCGACCAGCGCGGCGAGCTCGCGGTACGGCGCGGCGTGCAGCGTCATGAACGCCGCGCGCTGGAGCGAGCCGTCGACGGTGAGCCGCTCGGTCTCGATCCGGCGGATCGCCTCCTCGAGCACCCCGCGGGCGCGCGCGACCTCGCCGCGCCGGGCGAGCACGTCGGCGAGGCGGCCGTGGGTCCGGATCGACAGCCAGTGCATCGGCGAGGCCGCCGCGCGCTCGAACCACCGCGCCGCGGCGTCGAGGTCGCCGGTGGCGTCGGCGAGCTCACCCCACTGCTCCGCGATCTGCGGCGCGTAGGTCGCGGGCAGCCGGCCGGCGTCGACGTCGCGCTGCAGCTCGTCCAGCCACGCGCGCGCCTCGTCGTCGCGGCGCAGCGCGACCAGCGCGGCCGCGATGTTGTTGCGCATCGCCGCGCGCAGCGGCGCCGCGCCGTACGCCGTCGCGAGCTCGAGCGCGCGGCGGTAGTGGTCGAGCGCGGCGTCGACGTCGCGCGCCCACGCCAGCTCGCCCTGGGCCCACGCCAGGTTCATCGCGACGTAGGCGTCCGGGTCGGCCTCGAGCGCGGTCGCGGCGGCGGCGCAGCGCTCGGTCGCGCGCGGCGTGTCGCCGAGCAGGTGGTCGGCGCGGCACAGCCAGACGTCGGCGTACGCCGCCTGGCGCGGGTCGCCGCCGGCGAGCGAGTCGCGCCGGACCTCGTCGAGCGCGGCGAGCGCGCGATCGTAGTGGCCGCCCTCCAGCATCATCGCGCCCAGGACGTAGCGCGCGAACCGCACCGGGCCGGCGTCCGGGCCGTCGGGCGGCAGCGCCGCGCCGAGCTCGAGCGCGCGGGTCGCCCGGTCGAGCGCGCGCGGCACGTCGAGCAGCCACGCCGCGATCGCGGCCTCCGCGGCGAGCAGCAGCACCGCGGCGTCGACCGGCCCGTCGGCGGCGAGGCCCGGCCGCACCGCGTCGCACGGCGGGGCGGTCAGGTCCGGGTCGTAGACCTCGATCGAGGCGATCCAGCACGCGATCGCCAGGTGCCGGCGCGCGTCCGGCTCGTCGCCCGCGGCGCGCGCGGCCTCGGCCCACCGCGCGTGCGCGGCGGCGCGCTCGGCGTTGGTCGCGCGTCCGTGCGGGATCGCGTACGGCGACACGCCTGGCGGCGGCGCGGCGTCGTCGCGCGCGGCGCGCGCGGCGGGCGCCAGCGCGGTGAGCGCCGCCGCCGCGACCAGCGCGCCGCGGCGACGACCGCTCACGGCGCGATCCGCAGCGGCTGGATCGGCGACGCCGCGCGCACCGCGACGCCGTCGCGCGCCTCGACCCGCCACCGCAGCTCGGCGCCGGGCGCGGGCGCGGGCACGTCCGCCGGCCACGCGACGCGCGGCGCCGCGACCTCGCGCGACCACACCGGCCGCCCGTCGACGGTGAACACCTCGACGCGGTAGCGGACGGCCCCGGCGACCGGGCGCCACGCCAGCTCGATCGGCGGCGCGACGGCCCCGATGGGCGCGAGCACCTCGATCACGGCGGGCGCGTCGCCGCGGAGCGCCGGCGCCCGCGCGGCCCCGTCGTCGCGGACGGCGAGCCACAGGATCACGGCGGCGGGCGCCGCGACCGCGATCGCCGCCGCG
>WYBA01000391.1 GCA_011526095.1 Myxococcales bacterium
CCGCTCGAGCGCGAGGTCGCGGCGCTGGTCGCCGCCGGCCGGCTCGACGACGCGACCGCGGCGACGCTGCGCGCGTTCGGCGTCGAGCTGCTGGGGTTCCTCCGCGGGATGCTGCGCCGCCCCGAGGTCGCGGACGACGCGTTCAGCGTGCTGTCGCTCGCGGTGTGGCGCGGGCTGCCCGCGTTCACCTGGCGCTCGTCGCTGCGGACGTGGCTCTACGTGCTGGCGCGGCGGTCGGTGTCGCGGGTGACGCGCGGCGCCCGGCGCGAGGAGATCCCGCTGTCGCAGGCGTCGGCGCTCGACGCGCTGGCGGCGGAGGTCCGCGCCACCTCGATGCCGGCGCTCGCCGCGGTGCGCGACCGGTTCGCCGACCTGCGCGCCCAGCTCGACCCCGACGATCAGGTCCTGCTCGTGCTGCGCGTCGATCGCGACCTGCCGTGGCGGGACATCGCGCAGGTGCTGCGCGACGGCGACGGGGCCGGCGAGCCGGCGACGGCCGCCGACGCCGACGCCGCCGACCTCGACCGCGCCGCCGCGGCGCTGCGCAAGCGGTTCGAGCGGGTCAAGGCGCGGATCCGCGCGCTCGCCCGCGACGCCGGCGTGGCCTGACGCCGCGGCCCACGCCGGGCCCGGGCTTGCCCGCGCGCGGCGCGGCGCGTACCGTCGAGGGCCGATGTCGGACGAGCCGCCCGTGACGGACCCTCCGCACGGCACGTCGGTCGACAGCCTGCTGCGCGCGGTCGCGCGCACGCCCGCGGTGGACGAGGTCCCGGCGCGCACCGGGCCGGGCAGCGTGATCGCCGGTCACTTCGCGCTGCTCGAGGAGCTCGGGCGCGGCGGCATGGGCGTCGTCTATCGCGCCCACGATCGCCGGCTCGACCGCGAGGTGGCGATCAAGCTGATGCGCGCCGAGCGGTGGGCGCACCTGCCGCGCGAGGCGCTGGCCGAGCGGTTCGCGCGCGAGGCGCGCGCGACGGCGCGCCTGCGCCACCCCGCGATCGTCACGCTGCACGACGCGGGCGAGGCCGACGGCGTGTTCTACCTCGTGCTCGAGCTGCTGCGCGGGCGTAGCCTCGCGGCGCGGCCGCGCCGCCCGCTCGCCACCGCCCTCGCGCTGGCGATCGTCACCCCGGTGGTCGACGCGGTCGCCCACGCTCACGCCGAGGGCGTCGTCCACCGCGACCTCAAGCCCCACAACGTCCTCGTCAACGACGCCGGGCAGGTGTGGGTGCTCGACTTCGGTCTGGCGTCGCTGCGCGCGGCCGAGGCCGAGGATCCCGCGGCCGCCGCGCTGACGCGCGCCGGCACGCCGGCGTACATGGCGCCCGAGCAGCGCGCCGGCGCGCCGCAGGACGCGCGCACCGACGTGTGGGCGCTCGGGCTGATCCTGTACGAGCTGGTCACCGGCCACGAGCCGCCGCCGCTCGCCGGCCCGGACGACCTGCGACGACCGCCGTGGACCGACGATCTGGCGCGGCTGCCGTCGTCGGTGGCGCGGGTGATCGCCGGCGCGGTGGCGTGGCGCGCGGAGGACCGCTACCCGACCGCCGCGGCGCTGCAGGCGGCGCTCGCCGCGATCGATCCGGACGAGCCGGCGCCGATGCGCGCCGCGCCCGCGCGGCGCCGCGCGTGGTGGCTCGCGGGCGCCGCGGTCGTGGCGGCGGCAGGGGCGGCCATCACCTTGGTCGCCGCGCGCGGCGGTGCCCGCGCGCCCGCGCCCCCGCCCGCAGCACCGCGCGCGCCGGCGCCGGTGCAGCTCACGGTCGACGTGCCGCCGACCGAGCCGTTCGCCACGTTCCAGGGCCCGCCGGTGACCGTGTCTTCCGACGGCCGCGCGATCGTGTTCGTCGGCGCCGCGACCTCCGGCACCGGCGCCGCGTCGCAGCTCTACCTGCGGCGCCTCGACGAGGCGGACGCGACGCCGCTGCCGGGGACCGAGGACGCCGAGGGGCCGGTGTTCTCGCCCGACGGCGCGTGGCTCGCCTACGCCAAGGACGGCCACCTGATGAAGCGCCCGGTCGCGGGCGGCGACGCGGTCGCGCTGGCGCCGGTCCACGCCGGGTTCCGCGGCGCGAGCTGGCTGTCGGACGACGCGCTCGTGATGGCGCCGTCGTGGTTCTCGCCGCTGGTCGTCGTGCCGGCCGGCGGCGGCGCGCCGCGCCCGCTGACGACGCTCGGCCCCGACGAGAAGAGCCACCGCTACCCGCACGCGCTGCCCGGCGGGCGCGCCGTGCTGTTCGTCGTCAGCGACGCGCGGCGCGAGCGGTTCGACGACGCGGCGATCGAGTGGGTCGACGTCGCGACCGGCGCGCGCCGCGCCGTCACGACCGGCGGCGCGCCGCGGTTCGTGCCGCCGCGGACGCTGCTCGTGCCGCGCGACGGCGCGCTGTGGGCGATGCCGTTCGACTCGGCGACCGGGGCGGTGACCGGGCCCGCCGCGCGCGCCGTCGACGGCGTGATCACCGCGCCGGCGACCGGCGTCGGCGCGTTCGACCTCGCCGGCGGCACGCTGGCGTACTTCGCCGGCGGGCCCGGGCTGTTCGACACCGAGGTCGTGCGGGTCGACCGGGTGGGGCGCGCCACGCCGCTCGCCGTGCCTGCGCGCGCGACGACGTCGGTGCGCGCGCTGCCGGCCGGCCGGCTGCTGCTCCGCACCGACGGCGCCAACGCGACCCTGTGGCTGTACGACCTGCCGCGCGAGATCGACACCCGGCTGACGTGGGCGTGGGACGCCGACCACGCGGTGCTCGCGCCGGGGGGCGAGCACGTCTACATGGTCGTGACGCGCGGCGCGCGCGCCGAGATCGTCCGCCGCCGCGCCGACGGCACCGGCGAGGACGAGCCGGTGTGGCGCGGCGACGCCGCGCCCGCCAACCTCGAGCTGTCGCGCGACGGCCGGGTGCTGGTGTTCGACGCGATCGATCCCGCGACCGCGACCGCCGACGTGATGGTGCTGCGGTTCGACACGCCGGGCGCGCCGGCCGCGCCCTACCAGGCGACGCCCGAGCACGAGACGCGGCCGGCGCTGTCCCCCGACGGGCGCTGGCTCGCCTACACCTCGAGCACGTCGGGGCGCGACGAGATCTACGTCCAGGCGTTCCCGACGCCCGGGCCGCGCGTGCAGCTGTCCGCCCACGGCGGCCGGTGGGCGCGGTGGCGCGACGACGGGCGCGCGGTCGTGTTCCGCGCCGGGCGCGAGGTGCTCGAGGTCGAGGTGACGCCGGTCGACGGCCGGCTCGAGCCGTCGCCGGCGCGCCGGTGGTTCGAGCTCGACGACGTCGACGACCCGGCGCGGCGCACGTTCGACCTGATCGACGGCGGCGCCGGCCTGGTGACGGTGCGACGGGCCCCCGGCTGGCGGCCCGCCGACGCCCTCCGCGTCGTCGTCGGCTGGCGCCCGGCGCCCTGACCCGGGGCAGGTGCGCGCCGCGCCCGGCGTGCGAAGGCGGTCACAGCGGGCGGGGTGGTCGGCACTGCCGTGACGGGTGCTGGGTCCATCCTCCATGCCGCGAACGATCGCGTCCCGCGCCGCGACGCTGACGGCGCTCGCCCTCGTCGCCGGCGGCTGCCAGAGCGGGGCCGCCCCGACGGCGCCTGGAGCGTCGGCGTCGCCGGCGGTGTCGCCGGTGTCGCCGGCGGTGTCGGTGCGCCCCACGGCGCCACCCGGCGAGTGGCGTGCGGTCGACGGCCTGCCCGAGGCGTGCGGCGCGCGCGTCGCCGTCGAGCCCGCGGCCGCCGTACCGCCGCTGGCGTGGCGCGGGTGCGCCAGCGGACGGGGCGGCTGCGCGGTGTTCGAGGCGACGTGGGGGGCGCGCGGCGACGGGCTGCGGTTCCGCCCCGGTGCCCTCGAGCCCGTGTTCGAGGACGCGGACGGCGTCCACCTCGCGTACCTGCGGCGCGACGCCGACCACACGCTGTCGATCGTCCAGGCGCTCGACGGCGCGGCCGAGGCGGCGTGGCGCTCTCCCGAGCGCGGTTGCCTCGTCGTGGCGGCGGCGTCGCGCCACGGGCTGGCGGCGCGGGCGATCGTGCCCGACGAGGCGCGCGCCGGCGGCGCGCCCCACTACCTCGGCGCGGCGCCGCGGGGTGCGCCGGTGGCGCTGACGATGACCCCGGCGGCCCTCGACCCGCGCCTGCCGCTGTCGCAGAGCGTGGCGCGGGGTGCCACGACGCTCACGATCGAGGCCGTCGGCGCGGGCGGCGGCGTCCGCGGGGCGGCGTTCTCGATCGCGCGCGGCGCGTTCGTCCCCGGCGCCGCCGACGGCGAGCCCGCGGTCGAGCGACCGCTGCCGGTCGAAGGCGGGATGATCGCGCTCGCCGCGACGGTGCCGTCGTCGCTGGTGTGGGTGTCGGACGCAGGGGCGCGTCGCGCGCTGGTGACGCCGTCCGCCGGGCACCACGTCACGTGGTTCGCGCTCGATCGCGCTCGCGCCGACGCGGTGGTCTGGACCGAGGCCTCGATCGACGGCGCGTCGCCGGCGTCGCTGTGGGTCGCGCCGCTCGCGCCCGGCGGCGTGCTCGGCCCGGCGCGCCGCGTCGCGGACGTGCCCGCCGACCGGCCGTTCGTCGCCAACGCCGGCGTCGTCGCGATCGTCGAGGCTCCGGACCGGGCCCGGGTGCTCCGGCTGTCGGACGGCGCGAGCGCGGCGCTGTGGCGCGAGCCGGACCTGGCGTGGACCGAGCCGCTGTGGGTGAACGACGAGGCGGCCTGGTTCGTCGTCACCGACCTCGAGCCGCACGAGGCCGGGTTCCCGGCGCGCGCGGGCCTCGTGCGGGTCGCGCGGCCGCCGCTGGCGCCGCGGTAGCGTCGCCGACACGCGCGCACCTCCTGCCACGGACGCGTGTCCCCGGGACGCGCGTCCCCGGCGCACGGCTGTCCCCATCGCGCGCACGCGCCAACCGCGCGATCGCGCACGCGCGCGCCCGGGCACGCGCCTCGCAAGGTCGGCTCGCCATGCCCACGATCCTCCGCTCCCCCGCCGATGCCTCGCTCGCGCTCTCCACGCGTCCGGACACGACGCTGCGCGAGCTCGTCCCCGCGCTCGCGCGCCGCGCGCACGAGGCGCTCCGTCGCCGCTGGCTGCGCGCGACGCTCAAGCACGCCGGTCAGCGCGACGCGCACCGCCGGGTCGAGCTCGCCTACGTCGTCGCCGACCCGTGGGGGATGGCGACCGAGCGCGAGCAGCACCGGTTCCGCGAGTGCAACCGCCTGCTGCGCGACCAGCTGATCACGTCCGGAAGCCGGACGGGATCGATCCTCGAGATCGGGTGCGGCGAGGGGCATCAGACCGAGCACCTCGCGCGGCTGTGCGACCGGGTGTCCGGGCTCGACGTGTCGCGGCTCGCGGTCGAGCGCGCGCGCCGCCGGCTGCCCGAGGCCGAGCTGTGGATCGGCGATCTGCCGTCGATGCCGTGGGCCGACCAGACGGCGCGGTTCGACGTCGTCACCGCGTTCGAGATCCTCTACTTCGTCAAGGACGTGCCGGGCACGCTCGACCGGATGTCGCGGCTCGGGCGGTCGTGCATGGTGTCGTGGTTCGCGCGCGACGCCGGCCCGGTCGCCGACCACGTCCTGGCGCGCGGCGTCGACGGCACCGCGACGATCCGGTGGGGCGACACCCACGCGTGGACCGTCGCGTGGTGGCGCAATCGCTAGGGACCATCGCGCCCGGCCCCCGCCACGGTCTCCGTCTCCGTCTCCGTCTCCGTCTCCGTCTCCGCCTCCGTCTCCGTCTCCGCCTCCGTCTCCGTCTCCGTCTCCGTCTCCGTCTCCGTCTCCGCCACCGTCTCCGCCACCGTCACCGTCACCGTCACCGTCTCCGTCACCGTCTCCGTCTCCGTCTCCGTCACCGCCTCCGTCTCCGTCTCCGCC
>WYBA01000392.1 GCA_011526095.1 Myxococcales bacterium
CGGGCGCGGCGGCGGGCGCGACGAGCGGCCCGGGAGGCTCCGGCGCGGCCGCGACCGCGGCAGCGGGCGCGCTCGTCGTCGTGGGCGTCTGCAGGTTCACGACGATCGCCGCGGCGAGCATCGCGCCGAGGCATGCGCTGACGCCGGCGATCACCGCGGTGCGCTTCTTCGGCGACGTCGCCGACAGCGACGCCGCGAGCGCGGCCTCCTCGGCGGTGAGCTCGTCCTCGGGCGGCGGCAGCGCGAACGGCGACGGGGTGCGCAGCCGCGCGGCGCGCACCCGCGCCTCGTGCGCGGCCTGCATCGCCGGGCTGGCCGGGCGAGGCGCCGCCGTCGGGACCGTGACGGTGCGGCGCGGCACCGGGGACGGGGAGGGCGCGCGCGCGCGCGTCGGGGTCGGCGGCGGCGCGTTCGGCGTGGGCGGCGTGGGCGGCGTGGGCGGCGTGGGCGGCGTGGGCGGCGTCGTCGGCGTCGCCGGCGTCGCCGACGGGCGCTCGCCGGTGCTCGCCTTGCGCTCCCTCGCCTCGACCTCGTCCGCGGCCTGCGCCGCGCGGATCTCCGCCTCGTCCATCACCAGCTTCATCGTCTGACCGAGCGGGTCGACGCCCTCGGTGCGGATCCGCGTGATCGCGCTGTCGGCGAACCGCTCGGTCGGCGCCTCGCCGACCGCGGTCGCGTCGTTGGCGGCGGGCGCCGCCGGGTGCAGCGGGATGACCCCGCCGCGCGGCGTCGGCTGGGGCTTGCGGGGCGCGCCCGCCGCGGTCGCGACGCCGAGGCCCGCGGTCGGGATCGCGAGCCGCTGCGACGTCCGCGTCGGCGGCGGCAGCGGCGGCCGGGTCGCCGGCCGGTCGTGGCGCGCGACCGCGTCGTTGAGGTCACGCCCGAAGTCGGTCGACATCCGCACGACCTTGGTCACGCCGTCGTCGCTCGCGGTGCCCGGCAGCCGCGGCGCGGGCGCCTGCTGCGCGACGAACTGCGCGAGCAGCTCGCGCAGGTGGCGCAGGTCGGCCCACCGCTCCTCGGAGAACGGGCTCATCGCGCGCACCAGCACCGAGCGCAGGCCGGCGGCGACGGTCGGGAACGAGTTCACGCCGGAGCCGAGCTCGCCGCGGCGGATCCGGTCGATCCGGCGCGGCCGGTTGTTCTCGGCGCCGAACGGGTGCCGCCCGGTCAGCTTCTCGAACAGCACGACGCCGAGCGAGAACACCAGCGAGCGAGCGTCGACCATCTCGCCGCGCACCTGCTCGGGCGACGCGTAGGACAGATCGCCGTCCAGCTCGGCGTGGCGCAGCATCGAGATCAGCGCGGCCGCGGGGGTCCGCGCCGCGAGCTGATCCGCGCCGTCGAGCGCCGCCAGGAACTGGCGGACGATGGCGATCGACCGCTGCGGCTCCTCCTCGACCGCGGGCTCGGCGGCCCGCGCCAGGAGCCAGAACCGCTCGGCGAACGTCGGGGGGTGAAGCGGTGTCGGCGCGGGAGTGTGCACGCCAGGCAGAACAGCAAGTCGCGGGCCCACCGCGGCCCCGGTCGCGATCTCGGGGGCGATCCAGTCGTTGCGCGACCTTGGCGGGCCCCGCGGGCCGCCGGTGGGGCGCCGGCTCGCCGGCGCTTCCCCCAGCCGGCACCCGGCAGCACCTGGCAGCGCAGGGCGTCACGGTCGCGGCGCCGCCGGGCAGGTACCCTCGCCGCGTCGTGTCCTCCCCCTGGCAGCCCGAGCACGCGGTCGACGCCGCGCTCGTCACGCGGCTGGTCCAGGCCGCGTTCGGGGCGCTCGCGCCGCTGCCTCCGCCGGTCCACGCCGGCCACGGCTGGGACGTCGACGTCTGGCGGCTCGGCGAGCTGGCGTTCCGGTTCCCGCGCCGGGCGCTCGGCGTCGGCGCGGTGATCAACGAGCTGAGATGCCTGCCGGTGATCGCGCCGCGCGTCCCGCTGCCGGTGCCGAGGCCGTTGCACGTCGGGCGACCCGCGCCCGCGCTCGGCTTCGACGCGCCGTTCTGGGGCCACGCGTGGCTGCCCGGCGCGCCGCTGCTCCGCGCCGGGCTCGACGACGCCGCGCTCGAGGCGATCGCCGCGCCGCTCGCGCGCCACCTGCGCGCGCTCCACGCGATCGCGCCGGCCGCGCTGCGCGCCGCCGGCGGTGGCGACGATCCGCGCGGCGACGTCGCCGTCGTCGCCGCGCGCGGGCGAGCCTGGCTCGACCGCACCGACCTGGCCGCGGCCGACCGTGCGCGCGCGGCCGAGGTGCTCGCCGCGATCCCACCGCTCGACGCGCCGCCCGCCGTGATCCACGGCGACTGCCACGCCGGCAACCTGCTCGTCGCACCTGCCGGCGCCGACGCTGCCCGCACCGCGTCGCTCACCGCCGTGATCGACTGGGGCGACGCCGGCGTCGGCGATCCCGCGGTCGTCCTCGCGATCGCGTGGAGCCTGCCGCCGGCGGCGCGCGCCGCGTTCCTCGCCGCGTACGGGCCGGTGTCCGCGCCGACGCTGGCGCGCGCCCGCGTCGGCGCGCTGTCTCGCCACGGCGCCGCGCTGCTCGCCCAGGCGCTCGCCACCGACGACGCCGCCGGCGCCGCGTTCGCGCGCCGGACGATCGCGCACGCGATCGCCGGGTGAGGTCGCCCCCGCAGGTCCGCGGCCGGCGTGACGGCTGCGAGCGCGGCTGACGGCGCCGCGCTGATCTTGCCGGCGCGGCCGCTGCCCTACATCCGCGCCGCGCCGGCGCCGTCGTCGCACACCGCGCGCGATCGCCTCGCGAAACTGCGACACCTCACAGCGGATCGCGCACGCCCGCTCGCGATACGATCGTCCAGTTCGCTTGCACGACGCAGTTCCACACCCGGGACGCGGTCGCTCGAGCGCCGGCGCGCCCGCGTGGGCGCGCGGCGGTCGCGCGGCGGCGGTCGCGCTCGTCGCGCTGGCCGCGCTCGCCGTCGCCGCGCCAACGGCTCGCGCCGAGGCGCCTCCGCTCGACGTGGCGGCCGAGCGGGTCGAGGGTGTCGGGCGATACGAGATGCTGCGCGACCCGGGGCGCGCGCTGACGATCGACACGATCGACGAGGTCGAGCCGGGCCGCTGGCAGCGGGTCTCGGATCCGAGCCCGAACTTCGGCTTCACCTCGGCGGCCGTGTGGGGCCGCGTCCGCCTCGTCAAC
Source organism: Myxococcales bacterium (assembly GCA_011526095.1). Taxonomy (GTDB): domain Bacteria; phylum Myxococcota_A; class Polyangia; order Haliangiales; family Haliangiaceae; genus WYBA01. The sequence continues at coordinate 3,155 of WYBA01000392.1, forward strand.
CCCGGCGCCGCGCCGGCCGTGCGGCGCGTCGTGTTCCGCTACCCGCTGCTCGATCGCGTCGAGCTCTACGTCCCGCGGCCCGACGGCGCGTTCGACCGCGCGGTCAACGGCGACATGCTGCGCTACTCCGAGCGGCCGTTCGACACCCACGTCATCCAGTTCGAGGTGACGCTGCCGCCGGGCGAGACGCTGGCGTTCTTCCGGGTCACGACCGACAGCTCGCTCCAGATCGGCTTCGACGTGATGACGCCGGCGCGCCAGCACGAGGTCGAGTCGACCTGGCTGTTCATCCACGGCGGCTACTACGGCCTGATGCTCGCGCTCGGCCTGTACAACTTCTTCCTGTTCCTGTCGATCCGGACCCGCGCTTACCTCTGGTACGTCGTCTACGTCGTCGTGTTCACGGGGACCCAGATGGGGCTCGACGGCACCGCGGGCCGGTTCCTGTTCCCCGAGAACCCGGACCTGGCGAACCGGTTCACGCCGCTGACGATCGCCGCGCTGCTGTCGCCGCCGCTGTTGTTCGCGCAGCACTTCCTCGACACGCGGCGCCACGTGCCGCGGCTGCACCGCGCGATCGACGCGCTGGTCATCATCAGCCTCGTGCCGCTCGCCGTCGCGATGTTCGGGCCCTACGCGGTGGCGATCCGGCTCGCCGCGGCGACCGTGATGTTCGTGTGCACGGCGTGCCTCGCCGTCGGCGTCGTCGTGTGGCGCCGCGGCTACCGGCCGGCGCGGTTCTACGTGCTGGCGTGGTCGACGGTGCTGTTCGGGACGATCGCCTACGCGCTGGTGTCGTTCGGCGTGCTGCCGGCCAACCTGTTCTTCAGCAACATCCAGCGCATCGGCTCGGTGCTCGAGGTGATCCTGCTGTCGTTCGCGCTCGGCGATCACATCTCGACGATCAACGCCGAGCGCGACGCGGCGCGCACCGCGGCGTTCGCGCTCGAGCGCGATCTCGCCGTGACCGGCGCCGTGCAGCGGCTGTTCCTGCCCCGCCAGGACAGCTACGCGTCGCCGGCGCTGGCGCTGCGCGGCTACTACGCCCCCGCGGCCCAGTGCGGCGGCGACTGGTGGTGGTACGAGCGCACCGCCGACGGCGGCGTCCGCGTGCTGCTCGGCGACGTCACCGGGCACGGCGTCGGCGCGGCGATGGTGACCGCCGGCGTGGCCGCGGCCTACCGGGCGCTGCCCGACGCCGCGCGCACCGGCGACGTCCGCGGCGTGATCGGCGCGCTCAACGACAGCCTCACCGGGATCTGCGGCGGCTCCCACCACATGACCCTGGGGGCGCTCGACATCGATCCGCGCGCCGGCGAGGTGCGGATGTGGAGCGCGGGCGCGCCGGCGGCGCTGGTGATGCGCGGCGACGGGACGATCGAGCACGTCGCGGCCGCGGGCTCGCCGCTGGGCGCCGCCGACGTCGCGATCGGCGAGGACCGCCGGGCGATCCACCCCGGCGACCGGATCTTCGTGTTCTCCGACGGGCTGCACGAGCTCGTCGTGCCCGGCGGGCGCCAGCTCGGCTACCGCGGGGTCAGCCGGATGCTCGCGCGCACGCGGGGGATGGCGCGCGACGAGGCGCACGCCGCGATCGCGGCCGAGGTGCGCGGGCTGCTGGCGGGTGGGTCCCAGGTCGATGACATCGCGTTCGTCCTGATCGACGTCGTCGATCGGGCCGGCGCAGAGCAGGCAGCATGATGAGCAGAACCAGGTCCACACCCTCGTCCGTCCTCGAGCCCGCCGCCGCCGCGGGCACCGTGACCGTGGTCGGCGATCCGGCCGAGCCGGTGGTGCCCGCGCCGGGCGCCGGCCCGGCGGTGCGGTATGTGGACGCGCTGCCCGAGGACGCCGCGTTCTCGGCGCGCGACGTCGTCGTGCTGCGGTGGACGCCCGGCTCGCCGGCGGAGGCGATCCTCGCCGCGCTGGCGGCGCGGCCGGCGCCGGCGCGGCCGCAGGTCGTCGTCACCGGGGACGTCGCCGAGGAGGCGCTGCGCACGCTGATCGGCGCGCACGGCGTCGTCCACGTCGTCGGCACGCGCGGCCCGTCGCGCGCGCTCGACCTCGCGGTGACGGTCGACAAGCTGGTGGGCGGCGAGCTGTTCGGGCTCGAGCGGTACTTCGGCGGGCCCGAGGTCGACGTCGCGAAAATGTCGCGCCGGACCTCGGGCCGGCGCGACGAGATCCAGGAGTGGGTGCGCGGCTTCGCCGAGCGCCACCGCGTCAACACGCGGATCGTCGATCTGCTGGTCGTGGTCGTCGACGAGATGGTGACGAACGCGTTCTACAACGCGCCGGTCGGCCCCGACGGCGCCCACCGCCACGCCAGCCAGGCGCGCACGGTCGAGGTCGAGCTGGCGGAGCCGGAGGCGGTCGAGATCGAGCTGCGGTGCGACGGCGCGCGCCTGGGGATCGCGACGCGCGACGCGTTCGGCTCGCTCGAGCCGCACGTCGTCGTCGACTCGCTGCGCCGGTGCTTCACCCGGGCCGAGCCCCGGACCGGGCCGGGCGGGGCGGGGCTGGGGCTGTACCTGCTGCTCGGCTCGCTGTCCCACGTCGTGTTCAACGTCGCGCGCGGCCGGCGCACCGAGGTGATCGGCCTGTTCGAGATCGCGGGCGGGTACAAGAAGCTGCTCACCGCGGGCAAGTCCTTCAACCTCTTCACGGAGCGCTGACGATGGCGACCGAACTCGTGAAGCAAGGGGCCACCGGCCGGCGGGTCGCGCTCGCCGGGGTCATCACCGGCGCGTCCGAGCTCGGCGCGCTCGCCGGGCTCGCCGGCGACGGCGAGGTGATCGTCGACGCCGCGGGGATCCGCGCGTTCACCTCGAGCGGGATCCAGGCGTGGCTCGAGGTCATGCGCGCGCTGTCGGCGCGGGGCGTGCGCCTGGTGTTCGAGCGGTGCGCGCCGGCGGTGGTCCGCCAGACGATGTCGATCCACGGCTTCCTCGCCGACGCGCGCGTGCGCTCGGTGGTCGCCCCGTACCTGTGCCCGGCGTGCGACGTCGAGACGTCGCGGGAGATCGCGGCGGGCGCCGCCGCCGAGGTCGCGGAGGTCGTGCCGTGCGCGTGCGGTGTGCCGGCCGAGCTCGACGATCTGCGCGCGCCGTACGAGGCGCTGCTGCGCCGCGGGTAGCGCGTCGTCGGGCTACTCGTCAGTCGACGAGCTTCACCGCGCCGAGGCGCTCGCCCCACGCCAGCACCCGGTGCGCGATCGCGTCGGCGTCAGCGCGGCGATCGAGCGCGCGCGGGACGGCGCGGGCGTCGATGGCGGCGTCCAGCTCCCTGTGCGTGACCAGCCCCGCGGCGCGCGCGAGCTCCTGGCGGCGGCGCACCGCGCGGCGCGAGATCTCGACCGTGGGCATCACCGGCGCGGGCAGCGGGTCGTCGATGTGGCGCGGGTCGATGCACACCGACAGATCGCCCGCGGCGGCGGCGCGCGCGTTGAGCGGCTCGAGCCCCCACCGCGTCGTCGCGGTCGCGGCGACCGAGCTGTGCTCGAGTACGGCGTCGATCGCGCAGCCGCGGCGCACCGTCGGGCCGATCACCAGCGACGGGACGCGGAACCCGAGGCGGCGGAAGTCGGGCTCGTCGTCGAGCGTCTCGGGCGGCGGCACGTGGTCGTAGAACCCGCCGTGCTCGTCGTAGGTGAGGACGAACAGGCAACGGTCCCATTGAGGTGACGCGCCGAGCGCGGTGACGACGCTGCCGATCAGCGCCTGGCCGAGCCGGACGTCGTGGTCGGGGTGGTCGTCGTTGGCGCCGCCGCCGAAGAAGCTCGGGTCGATGATCGAGAACGGCGGCAGGTTGCCGGCGCCGGCGTCCTCGAAGAACCGCTCGATCCCGGCCAGGCCGGTCAGCTTGCCGTAGCCGCCGGTCGCCCACGCGACGTCGGAGTAGTAGTTGAGGTGGCCGACGCCAGCGTCGTCGAGGCGATCGAAGATCGACGTGAACCCGAGCACGGGGAAGTTGCCCTGGCGGCCCAGCGAGGTCGCGCCGTGGAGGTAGTAGCGGTTGGGCCAGGTCGGCCCGAGGCACCCGCAGAACCACCGCTGGCAGATCGCGCCGGCGTCGGCGAGCGCGTAGGTGACGGGGAGCTGCGACCGGACGTGGTAGCCCATGACGTCGCGCTCGCTCGCGCCCTCGTGCTCGCGCACGAACCCGTCGCACGCGCCGTCGTTCCACTGGGCGTGGACCGCGTCCCACTCGTGCGGCGGATCCGCCGGGGTGAAGTCCTCGAGCAGGTGGACGCCGACCGCCTCGCCCGAGGCGGACAGGTTGGTCTCGGCGCCGGTGAGCCCGTCGATGTCCATCCGTCCCTCGACCAGGCGGAGCGAGCCGAGGAAGTGGTCGAACGAGCGGTTCTCCATGCACAGCACGACGACCGTCTCGACGTGGGCCAGCAGCTCCGCCGGCGACAGCGTCGAGGTGGCGGTGCACGCGGTGATCGGCGTGGCGTCCGGCTCGATCCGCGCGTCGGGCGGGAACACGCCGGCGTCGGGGCCGCCGGGATCCCCGTCGGGCGCGGCGGAGCCGTCGGAGCCGCAGGCGCCCAGCGCCGCTGTCCCCGCAGCGGCGCCGAGCCCGGCCAGGACCTGGCGTCGGGTCGGGTTCACGCGCCGAGGCTACGCAACGCACGTGACGCGACGCAACCATTTCCGTGATCTGGACGGTGGCCAGCTCTCGCCTACTCGTAGCAGGACGCGACCCACTCCCTATCCACCCTGATGAACGAGTGGACGACGGATGCAAGTTGAGCTCCGTGCTTGGCGGAAACAGCGAACACTCGCTTCCCTAGATCCTTGGCGAATTGGGCCGCATGAGTGTAGTCGCCGTCGGCCGAGAGGATGTACGCGACATCGTAGTCGTCGCGCTGCGCCATCGTGACGAGGTCAACGGCGAGCATGACGTCGACCGCCTTCTCGACGATCGTCTGCACGTTACGATGTCGTTGCGCCATCGCCATCAGGTCGCGACGCACCGCGGGGTCAATACGAACCGTGAGTGATGCGAAGTAGGCAAGCATCTCGTTTGCGAGGTCATTCCTCGACGGGCGACGTTCAAGCCGGCCGTAGTGAACCGAGATGCGCGTGTCCTGTGCCTGCAGCCTGGCTACGAACCGGCGTTGGTCCGCGTAGAGTTGGGGGTTGCCGTACTGCTCAACCTTCCCGATGTAGTACCTGGTACCGAGCCACGTCCTTCCATCGAGCAACTTCGTAGCAACCTTCCCATGGTGGATCTCGGCTTGGCCGACCACGCCCGCCTCTTTGAGCCCGTGATACCAGTTGTTCCCGTCGACGAAGATCATCGCGCGTTGGGGCACGGCACCTCCGAAAAAAAAGACCCCGGGTGTGGCTCTCGCCAGACTCCGGGGGGGTCAAACTCAGCTCCGTGAAGCTGAGCCTCAGGTGGTGTACCGAACCTTGGCCCCTGCGTCAATCGCCTGCCTGCGGTGACCCGTCCATTCACCACGGCTTGGGCAATGGGACGCTCATCGCGTCCAACCCGCATCCGCCTGGCGTCTCGAGACGCGCCGTGTCACAGGTCAGGCGCTCGATCTCGGTTCGTGGCAGCAACGTGCGCCACACGATCGAACCATCCTGTCGCCTCAGCGTGGCGTAGTACCAACATCCAGGCATGGCGTAGGCGGATCTCGTATCGCCGTTGGCGATGAGGGTCGCGAGGTGGTGGACGTACAGGGTCATCGCCCACGTAGGGTCTTCAAACCGTGCGACCAGGTCAATCACCGACTTTGCGGTGGAGCAAGACATCATCCGTCATCTCGGTGAATCGCTGCCAGAACCAGGTGCGGGACATCACCCAGCGCGGGCGCGGGGGGCGGCGCGGTGGGGTGCGCGCGAGGTGGCGCAGCAGGGCGCGGGCGTCGGCGGCCTTGGCGTCGACGCGCGCGGGCTCGGCGGCGACGAGGCGGGCGAGCGCGTCGAGCGCGCGCACTGGCGCCAGGCGCGAGGCGCGGGCGTCGGCCTGCAGCGCCGCCCACGAGCGGTCGCGGTAGAACCGCGCGCGCGCGGCGGCGAGCAGAGCGTCGTGGGCGGCGGCGGTGATCACGCGCCGACGCCGCGCGAGCCCGAGGCCGGCGCGCAGGTTGACCAGCGCGTCGGAGGTCGGGCGATAGCCGTGCGACGCCGGCAGGTGCGCGACCGCGACCTCGTCGTCGTCGGTGAGGCGGCCGGCGCGGTAGGCCGCGAACACCGCGCCGTGGCCGCGCATGCCGAACTCGTGCAGCTCCGCGGCGCGCAGCGCGCCCATGCTCGCCGCGCCGTGGACGTCCACGCGCGCGGCCAGCGCGTCGAGCAGCTCCTTGTGCCACACCGCGGCCATCCGCTCGAAGTAGCCGTCGATCAACGCCACCCGCAGGACGATCTGCGCCGGCGCGTGATCGCGCACGAGGCGGTGGACGTCGCCGACCGCGGCGGGCGGCAGGACGATCGCGTCCGGGCACAGCGCGCGCGCCTCGTCGGCCGGCAGCGAGGGCCCCAGGAACACGTAGGTCAGCGTCGTCGCCTTCATCCCGTCATCCCATCAGGTCCACCCGGGTCGCGCGGCCCGGCACGATGACCTTGACGATCGCCAGCCCCGCGGCGCGCGACCGCGGCGAGCCGAGATCGACGACCGCGACCTCCGGCGCGCCGGCCTCGGCGCAGCGGTGGAGCAGCAGGCGCAGGTCGGCCTCGAACGACGGGCCGGCGAGCCGCGGCGTGGTCCGCAGATCCACGACGCGGTCGGCGGGGCGGTGCAGGTCGTCCCAGATCCCGCGCAGCAGCTCCTCGTCGGTGGCGCGGTCGTAGTCGAACGGGAAGAAGTCGTCGCGGCTGCCGGCGATGTAGGTCACGCGCGTCTGCACCGCCTCGCACAGCGCGCGCCCGACCGCGATCTCGGGGTCGAGGTGGCAGCCGAACCCCTGGTACAGGCCGAGCGCGCGCCACGCCGGTTCGCGAGGATCCTCGAGGATCGCGCAGCCGTAGGCCGGGACGCCGAGCTCGCCGCCGAGGTCCCACACCGTCACGTGGACGCCGGCGGCGGCGAGCGTCGCGAGCGCGGCCCGGGTGTCCGGCGACCGGACGGTCTCCAGATCGACGCGGTCGTCGCCGCGCACCGCGCGCCAGTGCGCCTCGGCGTCGCGCTCGATCACCTCGCACAGCCCGTGGACGATCGCCTCGAGCACGTGGTTACCGGACGCCAGCCCGTTCGACGACACGTCGAGCGCCGGCGCCTGCCCGCCGGGGAACACGGTGTCGAGCGTGACCGCGTCGAACGGCACGCGCACCGGCGCCGCGGACAGCAGGCCCCACCCCTCGACCCACGCCAGCGGGGTGTCGAGCGTGGTGCGCCGCGCCCCCGGCGTGTGGGCGAGCCGGCGCGGATCGACCGCGGCGACGCCGCGGGCGCGGAGCTGGCGCAGCGACGCGGCGCGCGCCGGCCGCGGCAGCCGCTCGGCGTGCCACGTCTCGACGCTCTCCATCAGGGCGGAGGCGCGCGCGGCGTCGTGGGTGAAGCCTTTGCCCTGCGACGTCGACAGGCTGCGGCCGTTGGGCCGGATCGCCGACCACACCGGGATCCCCAGCGTGTCGAGGCCGGTGAGGTTGGCCAGGCGCGTGATCTGCAGCGGGCGCATCAGCCGGCGCGCCCGGGCGATCGTCGTCGCCGGCGATCGCAGGCGGTGGGTGCCGGCGAGGTGGCGCTTGGGCGCGCGCTCGGCGCGGCCGAACACGACGATCGGCGCGGTCACGTCGCGCCTCCCGCGTGGCGGCGCGCGTGCCGGCTCGCCGCCCACAGCGCGGCGCCGACGACGGCGGCCGCGACCACCGCGAGCCCGAGGTCGCCGTCGCGGGCGCTCGCGCCGGCCGCCGCGTTGAGCGCCGCGAACGGCAGCGTCCCGGCGGCGGCGGCGAGCGCGAACGCCGGCCACGACACCGCGCGCGACGTGCCCGCGGCGATCGCGACGGTCTCCGCCAGCACCGGAAGCGGCCGCGACGCCGCGATCCCGGCGAGCGAGTACCGCGCCAGCCACGCGTCGACCCGGGCGCGCTCGGCGTCGCCCAGCCACCGGCCGATCGCGCCGCCGGCGGCGCGACCGATCGCGAACCCGGCGAGCCCGCCGGCGAGGTGCGCGGCGGCGCCGATCGCGGCGCCCAGCGGCGCGCCGTGCGCCGCGCCCAGGTACGCCAGCAGCAGCGACGACGGCACCGGGAGCAGCGCGTCCGCCGCGAGCAGCGCGACGGCGATCGCGGTCGCGGTCGCGCCGCCGGCCGCGACCAGGCGCTCGGGCGCCGCGACCACCGGGGCGCCGAGCGCCGCGGCGACGCCGAACACCGCGAGCACCGCCGCGGCGATGCCCGCGACCAGGACGATCATCTTGCGCATGATCGCCGCCCCCCGGCCGAGGCCGTGCGTGCGCCGTCGCTCATCCGCCGTGGCATCGCGCGCATCCGTGGCCGGTCATCTTGAACGCCGCGCCGCCGTCGTGGCAGGCGCGACAGGTGGCCTTGGCCGGCGTCGACACCGCGACGTCGTCCTGCCACACGTCGGTGTGGCACTGCTCGCACGCGGCCGCGCCGTGGGGCGCGTGGTCGAACCGCGCGCGCACGCTCCACGCCGCGGCGCGGCGATCGCGCTCGCGCGTGGCGATCAGCGAGGGGCGGTGGCAGTCGGCGCACGCGTCGAGCCGCGGCGCCGGGCCGGCGCCGGCCTGGTGGCAGCCCGCGCCGGCGCAGCTGGCGTGGCCGCGCGGCGGGCGCAGGTCGCGCGCGGCGGTCGCGAGCTGGTGGCAGCCAGCGCACGTCAGCCCGAGCGCGGCGTGGTCGCGGTGCGGCATCGCCGCGCCGAACTCGGTCTCGGCGACCGGCGGGGCGGTCGCGCGCAGCGCGCGCCACGGCTCGATCGACACGTGGCACGCGCCGCACGTCACCGGGGTGGTGCTGGCGAAGTCGGCGGCGTGGCACGCGGCGTCGGCGCACGCGGCGTGGGTGGGCGCGGGCGCCTCGCCGCGCGCGTCGAGGGCGTGACAGCCCGCGCACGCGCCGTCGGGCAGGACCGCGCGGTGGCGCTCGTGGGAGTAGCGGTGGACCGTCAGCGCGAGCTCGTAGCTCGCCGCCGGCGCGGCGGTGTGGCAGCGGCGGCACGCCTCGGTCGTGGCGAACGCGCCGGCGCCGTCGTGGCAGCCGGCGGACGCGCAGTCGGCGGTGCGCGGCGCCGGCGGATCGCCCGCCGCGGTCAGCACGGCGGCGTGGCAGCTGGCGCAGCTCGCCGCCGGGGCGCGCGCGGCGTGGGCGTCGTGCGCGAAGCCCTCGAGCGGCAGCGCGCCGGCGACGATCGTCGGGCCGCGCGCCGGGCCGGTCGCGGCGACGTGGCAGCGCGCGCACGCGGTCATCGGCGGAGCGGCCGAGCCGGCGGCCGGCGCGAGGTGACAGCCGGCGCAGCGATCGTGCGGGCGCGCGGGGCGCGTCGCGGCGCCGCCGGCGGGGTGGCAGGTGGTGCACGGCGCCGCGGCGTGCGCCGCGTGCGACAGGCCGAGGCCGTAGTCGGGGTCGACGGCGTAAGGGGGGTAGGGGCGCGGCGGGGCCGCGCCGGTCGCGGCGAGCGCGGCGAGCGCGGCGGGCGCGTGGCACGCCGCGCACACGCGCGCCTGGTCGGCGGCGATCGCGTAGGGGCGCGCCTGGCCGGCGCGGGCCCGCCCCTGGCGGCGGGGCA
>WYBA01000393.1 GCA_011526095.1 Myxococcales bacterium
CCGCTCGAGACCTGGCTCCGCGCCAGCCTGCGTGCCTGCCCGCGGCCGGCCTCGTCAGAGTGAGCGGGTGCCTCCGTCTCCCCGCTCATCCACGAGCCAGGCGCTGCTCCTACGAACCGCTCGTCCAGGCTCGCAGGATCTCGAAGTCCGCTCATCCGGGGCCTGGCCGAGCGCCAGCGCCCTTCGACGGGGCTCAGGGTGAGCGGGACAAGGCTGCTCGTCAGACCGCGACCTCCGACGACGTCGGTGGGAAGCTCAGGACGAGCGGAGGGATCTACGCTGATCGACCCTCCTAGGGTGAGCGGCACAGGGCTGTTCGCCAGACGGCCATTCCCGACGACGTCGGTGGGAGGCGGCGGACGAACGGACTCTTGCCTGCGTCGCAAACTGACGGGCATTGGGGCTACACCGGGCCGCGTGCCGCGGGATCGGTCAGCGCGGTCAGCACGTGGTCGCGCCAGGCGCCGTCGATGAACAGGTAGTCGCGGGCGTAGCCGACGACGACGAACCCGCAGCGGCGCAGCACCGCGGCGGAGCGCTCGTTGGTCGGCATGTAGTTCGCCGACAGCCGGTGCAGGCGCATCACGTCGAACGCGTGCGCGGCGACCGCCTGCACCGCCTCGACCATGATGCCCTTGCCCTGCGCCGCGGCGGCGAGCGCGTAGCCGAGGTTGGCCTGCTGCAGCGGTCCGCGCACCAGCTCGGTCAGCGCGATCGTCCCGAGCACGCGGCGCTCGTCGTCGTCCGCCCACGCGATCGCCAGCCGCAGCGTGCGGCCCGCGGCGGCGTCGTCGAGATCACCGGCGAGCCGGCGCTCCCAGAACGGCAGCGTGCCCCACCCCGGCGGCGTCGGCGGCGACCACCGGCGCAGGTGCTCGGCGTTGTCGGCGTGGAAGCCGATCATGCGGGTCGCGCCGCCCGGTCCGGGCAGGTACAGCCGCAGCCGCGGCGTGACGATCTCGACCGGCTCCGCCATCGACGCGTCGAGCATACGCGGATCTCGCGGACGGGCTGCGGATCCTGCAGACGAGCGGGCGCGACGGTCACAGGATCACGGTGGGTTGCGCGCGCACATTGGCTGGCGCGAGCCTTGCTGCCAGGACCGCGGTCCGTCACAAGTGAAGGAGCCCGTCATGCAACGCCTCGTCGCCATCGCCGCCGCCACGCTCCTGTGGCTCGGCGCGACCGTGGACACCGCGGCCGCCGACCGGTGGTCCAAGCGCCGCCCGCCGGCCGCGAAGCACGAGCGCGCCCGCGTCGCGAAGGCCGGGCACGTCTGGGTCAGCGGCTACTGGTCGGTGCAGGGCCGCGACTGGAGCTGGGTCCCGGGCCACTGGGTGCGCGCGCGCCGCGGCTTCAGCTACGTCCAGGGCGGCTGGGAGACGCGGGGCGATCAGTACTACTGGGTCGACGCGCGGTGGGAGCCCGAGCGCCGCGCCGACCGCGCCGACCGAGGTGAGCGGAGACGCAGCCGGTGGGACGACGACCGGTACGACCGGCACGACGACGACGACCGGTACGACGACGACCGGTACGACGACGACGACCGGTGCGACGACGACTGCGACGACCACGATCACGACCGCTACCGCGACCGCGACGATCGCCGCCGCGATCGCGACCGCCGGGGCCGCCGGCGATGAGCCACCGCAGCCGCTGGAGCCTCGTCGCGGCGCTGCTCGCCGCTGCCGCCGGCGGCTGCAAGGACACGTCCGCGCCGGCGCCCGCGCCGCGCGCCGCCGCCACCGCGGGCGACGGCGACGGCGCGGCCGAGCCGGTCCCGGTCGAGCGCGACGCGCCGCCCGTCACGCCGGCGCGCGACCGCGGCGCGACCGATCGCGCGATGCGGATGGCGCGCGCCCGCCCGCACGCCGAGCGCGTGATGAAGGAGCTCGACGCCGACGGAGACGGCGCGCTGACGCTGGCCGAGGCCCGGGCCGGGCGCGGCGACCGCGCCGCGGTGCTCGCCGACTTCGCCGCGGTCGATCTCGACGGCGACGGCGCGCTGACCCTCGACGAGGTCGCGGCGTCGCTCGCCGGCGTGCGCCGCGGCGGCGCGCGGTGACGGCCCGCGGAGGTCCGATGGCGCACCGGCCCGGGCTGGCGCGCGCGAGCCGCGCCGCGATGGTCGTCGCGATCGCCGTGGTCGGCGCGGCGCTGGTGTTCGTCGTGTGGTCGATGAACCGCGCGGTCCGCGCCGCCTCGAACACCACCGTGCGCGGCGAGGCGTCGACCGCGTTCGCCGCGGTCCGCGCCCGCGTCGCGAGCGCGCCGGACGACGAGCGCGCCGCGCGGCTGGCCGAGGCGCTCGCGACGCAGGCGTCGGCGGGCCTGGTCTACGTCGCCGAGACCGATCCCGACGGTCGGATCGTGGCCGAGGCCGGCGAGCCCGGCGCGACGCCGGCGCAGCTCGCGGCGTGGATCGCCACCGCCGAGAGCGGCGTGCCGCGCGAGCAGGACGGCCGCGCCCGCGTCGTCTACAAGGGGCGGCCGCGCGCGCCCGGCGAGCCGCCGCCTCGGTTCACGGTGATCGAGCTGGTGCCGCGCGCCGCCGCCGAGCTGCGTGACACCGCACGCTGGCTGCTCGTGCTCGGCGGCGTCGCCGCGGCGACCCTGCTCGGCCTGTCGATCGTGCTGGTGCAGTGGTCCCTGCGCCGCGAGCAGGCGGTGCGCGCCGCCGAGCAAGCGCGCCACCTCGCCACGCTCGGCCAGATGTCGGCGGTGCTGGCCCACGAGATCCGCAACCCGCTGGCCTCGCTCAAGGGCAACGCCCAGCTGCTCGCCGGCGCGCTGCCCGAGGGCGAGAAGGCGCGCGCCAAGGCCGAGCGCGTCGTCGGCGAGGCGACGCGGCTCGAGCACCTCACCAACGACCTGCTCGAGTTCGCGCGCGCCGGGCAGCTCGAGCTCGCGGACGTCGACCCGGTCGCGCTGGTGCGCGAGGCCACCGACGCGATCGCGCCCGACCGCGTCGACCTCGACGTCGCCGCCGCGCCGCGCTCGTGGCGGCTCGACGCCGCGCGGCTGCGCCAGGTCGCGCTCAACCTGCTCGAGAACGCGGTCGAGATGAGCGAGGGCCGGATCGACGTCGCGCTCGCCCGCGCCGGCGGCGCGCTGGTGCTCACCGTCCGCGACCGCGGCCCCGGCATCGCCGAGGCCGACCTGCCCCACGTGTTCGAGCCGTTCTTCACCCGCCGCACCCGCGGCACCGGCCTGGGGCTGGCGGTGTGCCGCCGCCTGGTCGAGCTGCACGGTGGTACGATCGCCGCCGGCAACGCCCCCGACGGCGGCGCCGTGTTCCGCGTCGAGCTCCCCCACCTGCCCCGACGGTGACCCGTGGCGCGCATCCTGATCGCCGATGACGAGGCTGGCCTCCGCGAGTTCATGGGCGACGCGCTGCGCCTCGACGACCACGACGTCGCCGAGGCGGTCGACGGCCGCGACGCGCTGCGCCAGCTCGAGGCGCGCAGCTTCGACCTCGTGATCACCGACCTGCGGATGCCGCACGTCGACGGCATGACCGTCGTCCGCAAGCTCCGCGCCGAGCAGCCCGAGACCGAGGTGATCGTCCTGACCGCGCACGGCCGCGTCGACTCCGCGGTCGAGGCGATGAAGCTCGGCGCGTTCGACTACCTCGACAAGCCGATCGCCAGCCCCGACGCGCTGCGCCTGCTCGCGGCGCGCGCGATCGAGCGCCGCCGGCTGCGCGACGCGCGCGACCGCAGCGACGCCGCGGCGCCGGCGCTGCCGCCCCTCACCTACGGCGACCCGGCGATGGCCGCGGTCGTCACCGCGATGGAGAAGGTCGCGAGGACCAGCGCGTCGGTGCTGCTGCTCGGCGAGACCGGCAGCGGCAAGGAGGTCGCGGCGCGCACGATCCACGCGGTGTCGGAGCGCCGCGGCGGGCCGTTCATGGCCGTCAACTGCGCCGCGCTGTCGGAGACGCTGCTCGAGAGCGAGCTGTTCGGCCACGAGAAGGGCGCGTTCACCGGCGCGACCGAGCGCCACCGGGGCCGGATCGAGCTCGCCGACGGCGGCACGTTCTTCCTCGACGAGGTGGGCGAGCTGGCCGAGCGGCTGCAGGCCAAGCTGCTGCGGGTGATCCAGGAGCGGCGGTTCGAGCGGGTCGGCGGGACGCGGACGATCGAGTCCGACGTGCGGTGGATCGCCGCGACCAACCGCGACCTCGGCGAGATGATGAAGGCCGGCCGGTTCCGCGAGGACCTCTACCACCGCCTCGCGGTGTTCCCGATCCGCCTGCCGCCGCTGCGCGAGCGCCCCGGCGACCTCGTGCCGATGGCGCGCGCGCTGCTCGGCCAGATCGCGCCGCGCCTCGGCCGCCCCGGGCTGCGGCTCGGCGCCGACGCCGAGCGCCGGCTGCTCGGCTGGGGCTGGCCCGGCAACGTGCGCGAGCTGGCCAACGCGCTCGAGCGCGCGGCGATCCTCGCCGACGGCGACGCGATCACCGCCGACCACGTGCTGCTCGAGGCCGCGTCCTCGGCCCGCCCGGTGGTCGCCGGCCCGCGCGCGCTCGCCGACCTCGAGCGCGACGCGATCGCCGCGGCGCTGCAGGCGGTCAGCGGCAACCGCCGCAAGGCCGCGGATCTGCTCGGGATCGCCGAGCGCACGCTCTACGACAAGCTCAAGCGCTACGGGCTCGAGTAGCCCACGAGCGGGCCTGGCGTGGCCCTGAAGCCGCGACGCTGCGGACCTCGCACGCGGCTGCAAAAGCTGCGTGCGCGCCGGCCGCGCCCGCCCTCAAGCGCGTGAGATCACACCGCCGCGCGGGGCGGTACGGCCGATGCAACCCCTCGTCGGCATGAAGCCGATCTCGCACGCTGCCCCGCTGCCGCGCCACCGGCTGACGCGGCGCGTGCTCCCGCTGGCCGTCCTCGTCGCGGCGGCCCTCGGTGGCTGGCTGATCTGGCGGCAGCTCCGCGACGGGCCGGCGCCGACCACGTACACCACCGTCGAGGTCACCCAGGGCGACGTGACCCAGTCCGTCACCGCGTCCGGCACGCTGTCGCCGGTCGTCACCGTCGAGGTCGGCAGCCAGACCTCCGGCCGGATCAAGGAGCTGCTCGTCGACTACAACGACCGCGTCACCAAGGGCCAGGTGATCGCGCGGCTCGACCCGCAGCTCAACGAGGGCGCCGTCGCCCAGGCGCGCGCGCGCCTGGCGTCTGCCCGGGCCGACCTCACCCGCGCCGAGGCCACGCTGACCAACGCCCGCCAGTCGTACACCCGCGCGGTCGCGCTCGAGCAGGGCGGGACCGCCTCGCGCGCCGACGTCGAGGCCGCGCTCGCCGCGCGCCGCACCGCCGAGGCGTCGGTCACCGCCGCCAAGGCCGGGATCACCGAGGCGCGCGCGTCGGTCGAGAACGCCGAGGCCAACCTCGCGTACACGACGATCACCTCGCCGATCGACGGCGTCGTGATCTCGCGCAGCGTCGACGTCGGCCAGACCGTCGCGGCGTCGCTGCAGGCGCCGGTGCTGTTCGTGATCGCCGAGGACCTGCGCAAGATGGAGGTCCACACCTCGGTCGCCGAGTCCGACGTCGGCCAGCTCGCCGCCGGGATGAAGGTCGAGTTCACGGTCGACGCCTACCCGCAGGACACGTTCACCGGCGTGGTCCGCCAGGTCCGCTACGAGGCGACGACGGTGTCGAACGTCGTCACCTACGACGCGGTCGTCGAGGTCGCCAACGACGCGCTCAAGCTCCGCCCGGGGATGACCGCGAACGTCACGTTCGTGATCGCCGAGGCGCGCGACGTGCGGACGGTGCCGAGCAAGGCCCTGCGCTACCGCCCGGCGAGCGCGCGCCGGCCCGCCGCGGGGACCCGCAACGGCGGCGGCGGCGCCGGCGGCGACGCGCCCGCGCGCCGGCGCGCCGAGGCGGTGTGGGTGCTGCGCGACGGCGCCCCGGCGCGCGTCGAGGTCACCACCGGGCTGTCCGACGGCACGACGACGGCGATCACCGGCGGCGAGCTGCACGCCGGCGACGTCGTCATCACCGGCGACTCGACCCAGGCGCCGTCGGGCAACGGCGGCGGCGCGGCGAACCGGCGCACCGGCGGCCCGCGCCCGCCGACCCCGTTCTGAGGACGCCATGACCACCCCGACGATCCCCGTCATCGAGACCCACGGGCTGTGGCGCACCTACGGCGAGGGCGACACCGCGGTCCACGCGCTGCGCGGCGTCGATCTCACGATCGAGGCCGGCGAGCTCGTCGCGATCATGGGCCCGTCGGGCTCCGGCAAGTCGACGCTGCTCAACGTGCTCGGCTGCCTCGACCGCCCGACCGCGGGCGCCTACCGCCTGCTCGGCCACGACGTCGCGCGGCTGTCCGCGAACGAGCTGGCGCGGATCCGCAACCACACCCTCGGATTCGTGTTCCAGAGCTACCAGCTGCTGCCGCGGACGACCGCGCTCGACAACGTGATCCTGCCGATGCTCTACGCCGGCACGCCGCGGCGCGAGCTGGCGCCGCGCGCGACCGCCGCGCTGCGCCGGGTCGGGCTGGGCGACCGGCTCGACCACACCCCGGCCAAGCTGTCGGGCGGCCAGCAGCAGCGCGTCGCGATCGCCCGCGCGCTAGTCAACGAGCCCGCGGTGATCCTCGCCGACGAGCCGACCGGCAACCTCGACTCGACGACGACGGCCGAGATCCTCGCGCTGTTCCAGGAGCTGCACGCCGAGGGCATCACGATCATCCTGGTCACCCACGAGGCCGACGTCGCCGCGCACGCGACCCGCGTGCTCGTGGTCAAGGACGGCGCGATCGCCTCGGACGTGCGCCAGACGCCGCGCCGCGCGCGGCAGGAGCGTGCGGCGTGAGCCTGTGGCGCACCCTGCTCGTCGCGATCGCCGCGCTCGGCCGGACCAAGGCGCGGTCGCTGCTCACCGTGCTCGGCGTGATCATCGGCGTCGGCGCGGTGATCGCGATGGTGTCGATCGGCGAGGGCGCCAAGCGCAAGGTCGCCGGCACGTTCCAGTCGATGGGCACGAGCACGCTGGTCGTGTCGTCGGGCAGCTCGCAGTCGGGCGGCGCGCGCGGCGGCGCCGGGTCGCAGCCGACCCTGACGTGGGACGACCTCGAGGCGATCCGCGAGCTGCCCGAGGTGGCGTGGGCGGCGCCGCAGCTGCGCTCGAACCAGCAGGTGCTGTCCGAGGGCGCGAACTGGCAGACCCAGGTCTACGGCACGCAGCCGGAGTGGTTCGAGATCCGCGACTGGGAGGTGACGAGCGGCGAGCGGCTGACCGCCGCCGACGTGGCGAGCGCACGCAAGGTCGCCGTCATCGGCACGACCGTCGTCACCAACCTGTTCGGCGACGGCGCCGACCCGGTCGGCGAGACGATCCGGATCGGCAAGGTGCCGTTCGTGATCACCGGCGTGCTCGCCAAGAAGGGCACCTCGGCGATGGGGTCGGACAACGACGACGTGATCGTGATCCCGTCGTCGACGTTCACCACCAAGGTGTCGGGCGGCGGCGGCAAGTACCTGGCGGGGCAGATCCTCGTCGCCGCGGCCGACCCCGAGCGCACCGCGCCCGCGGTGCGCGCGATCGGGGAGCTGCTGCGGACGCGCCACCGCCTGCGCGACGGCCAGGACGACGACTTCTCGGTCCGCGACCTCGCGGCGATCGCCGCGGCGATGCAGGAGAGCACCGCGACGATCACCTCGCTGCTCGCCGGCGTCGCGCTGGTCAGCCTGATCGTCGGCGGCATCGGGATCATGAACATCATGCTGGTCAGCGTCACCGAGCGGACGCGCGAGATCGGGCTGCGGATGGCGCTCGGCGCGCGGCCGCGCGACGTGCTCACCCAGTTCCTGATCGAGGCGATCGTGCTGTCGGTGATCGGCGGGCTGCTCGGGATCGCGGCCGGGTTCGGCGCGGCGACGTACATGGCCAAGGCGTTCGGGTTCCCGATGCTGATCCAGACCGAGATCGTCGCGCTCGCGGTCGGCGTCAGCGCCGGCGTCGGGGTCGTGTTCGGGGTCTACCCGGCGCGCAAGGCGTCGCTGCTCGAGCCGATCAGCGCGCTGCGAGCGGAGTAGCGGCGGCAACCCCGCGACAACACACGCGGCGCCCACGTCGACCCGGCCGATCTCGCGGCGTTGCAGATCGCCGCGCGGCGTGGTGCGTAGCCACCGCCCATGCGCCGCCACGCCGCCGCCGCCGTCGCCCTGGGCGTCACCTCGATCGCCGCCACGCTGGGCGCCCTCGCCGACCGGGTCGACGCCCGGATGATGGTCATGGAGGAGGACCTGTTCGTGCAGCCGACGTTCGAGCTGCAGGGCGCGGCCCTCGGCGCCGACCGCGCGCCGGCGGCGGACGTCCCCGACCACCTGGCCGGCTCGACGATCGCGCTCCACGCCGGCGGCGCCGTCGTGATCGACGGCGACTCCGGCGAGCTGATCCGCGTCGACGGCCGCGGCAAGGTCACCGGGCGGCTCGCGATCGGCGCGGGCGCCGCGCAGCTCGTCGTCGACGGCGACGCCGACATCGCGTACGTCACCGACCGCCGCGGCGACCGGGTGGTCGCGGTCGCGCTCGGCGGCAAGCAGCTGACGCAGCGCGCGGCGTGGGCGACGCCGGCCGAGCCGTGGGGCCTCGCGCTGTCGCCCGACCGCGCCACGCTGCTGGTCACGACGATCGCCGACCGCACGCTCGTCGCGCTCGACCCGGCGACGGGCGAGGCGCGGTGGCAGCGCGCGCTGTCGCGCGAGCCGCGCGGCGTCGCGATCGCGCCCGACGGCGCGACCGCGCTGGTGGCGTACCTGACGACCGGCACGGTCGAGCGGCTCGCGCTCGACGGCGACCACGCCGGCGCCCACGTGTCGCTGACCGGCGGCAGCGCGATGAACCGCGGCGCCGGCGCCGCCCAGCCCGTGACCGGGTTCGTCGCCGAGGGCGGCGCGCAGCGCGGGTTCGCGCGCGGCGCGTTCGCCGCGCGGTTCATCGGCAACGGCCTCGCCGTCGTCGGGCACCACCACGCCACGCCGGTCCAGGTCGGCGAGGGAGGGTTCCGCGAGAACCGCGGCTCCTACGGCGGCGGCGCCGAGCCGCCGCTCGAGCACCGGCTCGCGTTCCTCGGCGCGCCCGAGGGCGCGACCCAGCCGGTGGTCGCGGCGCGCGTGATCGTCCACCAGCCCAACGCGATCGGCTGGGAGGCGGCGACCGACACGCTCGTGATCGCCGGCTACGGCTCCGACGACGTGCTGATCCTCGACCGCGCGTCGCAGGCGTCGGTCGCGCTGCGCGGCCACGTCGCGATCGGCGCGGGGTGCGGCCCCGACGGCGTGGCGGTCGCCGCGGGCAAGGCGTGGGTGTGGTGCTCGCTGACGCGGCGGGTGGCGCAGCTCGCGCTCGACGGCTCGCAGACCGTCGTGCTCGGCCCCGAGGCGACGACGTCGTCGCGCGGCAAGCTGGCGCAGCGCGGCCTGGAGATCTTCCGCGCGGGCAACGACGGGCGCGTGTCGACGCGCGGCGCGATGGCGTGCGCGAGCTGCCACCCCGACGGCCGCGCCGACGGGCTGTCGTGGCGGATCGAGGGCCACACGCTGCAGACGCCGGTGCTGTCCGGCCGGATCGCCGGCACCCACCCGTACAAGTGGGACGGCGGCGACAAGGACCTGACGACGAGCCTGACCTCGACGATGCGCCGGCTCGGCGGCGTCGGGCTCGACGCGGGCGACGTCGCGGCGCTCGCGGCCTACCTCGAGGCGCTCCCCGCCCCGCGCGCGCCGACGCGCGAGCGCGCCCAGATCGCGCGCGGCAAGAAGCTGTTCGCCGGCGCGCTCGGCTGCGACGGCTGCCACGGCGGCGCGCGGCTCACCGACGGCGACCGCCACGAGCTGGCCAGCGACCTGAAGGAGGTCGACACGCCCTCGCTGATCGGCCTCGCCGCGAGCGCGCCCTACTACCACGACGGCAGCGCCGCGACCCTCGAGGCCCTGCTCCGCGACACCGGCCTGGTCCACGGCATGGCGGACGTCCAGGAGCTCACCGACGGGCAGATCGCGGACCTGGTCGCGTACCTGGAGACGCTCTAGTCACCGTCTCCGCCTCCGTCTCCGTCTCCGCCTCCGTCTCCGTCTCCGTTTCCGTCTCCGTCTCCGTCTCCGTCTCCGTCTCCGTCTCCTGCTCCGTGTTCCCCGCTCATCCTGAGCAGGCCCGAGCCCGAGCGAGGGCCGTGTCGAAGGACGTCTCCGTCTCCGTCTCCGTCTGGGAGCCCCCGCTCGTCCTGAGCCTCTCACCGACGTCGTCGGAAATTGCCGTCAGACGAACAGCCATGTTCCGCTCACCCTGAGCTGCGCCGAGCGCCAGCGAGGCGCTGGTCGAAGGGTGTTGACAGTCCTTC
>WYBA01000048.1 GCA_011526095.1 Myxococcales bacterium
CGGGCACGACGATCACCTTCACCCCGGCCGCCGACTTCACCGGCACGGCGGGCTTCGACTACACCGTCTCCGACGGCGCCCTCACCGACACCGGCCACGTCACCGTCACCGTCACCCCGGTCAACGATGGGCCGGTCGCCGCCGACGACGCCGCCACCACCGCCGAGGACGCCGCCGCCGCGATCCTGGCCGCGACCCTGCTCGCCAACGACCTCGACGTCGACGGCCCCTCGCTCGCCGTCACCGCGGTCTCCGGCGCGACCGGCGGCGCGGTCGCCCTCGACGGCACGACGATCACGTTCACCCCGACCGCCGACTTCACCGGCGAGGCCGGGTTCGACTACACCGTCTCCGACGGCACGCTCACCGACGTCGGCCACGTCACCGTCACCGTCACCCCGGTCAACGACGCGCCGGTCGCCACCGACGACGCCGCCACCACCGCCGAGGACACCGCCGCGACGATCGCGGCCTCCGACCTGCTCGCCAACGACGCCGACCTCGACGGCCCGTCGCTCGCGCTGACCGCGGTCTCCGGCGCGACCGGCGGCGCCGTCGCGCTCGCCGGCGACACGATCACGTTCACGCCGGCCCCCGACTTCGTCGGCACCGCTGGCTTCGATTACACGATCTTCGACGGTACGCTCACCGACGTCGGCCACGTCACCGTCACCGTCACCCCGGTCAACGACGCGCCGATCGCGGTCGACGACGGCGCGACCACCACCGAGGAGCAGGCCGCGACGATCGCGGCCTCCGACCTGCTCGCCAACGACACCGACGTCGATGGCCCGGCGCTGACGTTGACCGCCGTATCCGGCGCGACCGGCGGCGCCGTGCTGCTCACCGCCGGCACGATCACCTTCGTCCCGGCCGAGGACTTCACCGGCAACGCCGGCTTCGACTACACCGTCTCCGACGGCGACCTGACCGACGTCGGCCACGTCACCGTCACCGTCACCCCGGTCAACGACGGCCCGGTCGCGATCGACGACGCCGGCACGATCCCCGAGGACACCGCGGCGGTGTTCGATGCCGCCACCCTCGTCGCGAACGACCTCGATCCGGACACCGCGACGCTGACGATCACCGCCGTGTCGGCCGCGAGCGGCGGCACGGTCGTGCTCGACGGCGCCACGATCACGTTCACCCCGGCGCCCGACCTGACGGGCGAGGCCGGCTTCGACTACACGGTCTCCGACGGCGCGCTCTCCGACATCGGCCACGTCACCGTCACCGTCACGCCGGTCAACGACGCGCCGGTCGCCACCGACGACTCCGCCGCGACCGGCGAGGAGACGCCGGTCGCGATCGCCGCCACCACCCTGCTCGCCAACGACGCCGACATCGACGGCGACACCCTCACCGTCGTCGCGGTGTCCGGCGCCGTCAACGGCACGGTCAGCCTGGCGGGCGCGACGATCACGTTCACGCCGGCGGTCAACTTCACGGGCGCGGCCCGCTTCGACTACACGGTCTCCGACGGCGCGCTGACCGACGTCGGCCGGGTCACGGTCAACGTCAACAGCGACAACGACCCGCCCGTCGCGATCGACGACACCGTGACGACCGAGGAGGACGTCCCGGTGGCGATCCCGACCGCGACGCTGCTCGCCAACGACGCCGACCCCGACCTCGACGTGCTGTCGATCGCCGGGGTCCAGAACCCGGTCCACGGCGCGGTCGCGCTCGCCGCCGGGACGATCACGTTCACGCCCGACACCGATTACATCGGCGAGTCGTCGTTCGAGTACGTCGTCACCGACGGCCAGCTGACGGACGTCGCGGTCGTGACGGTCGAGGTCGGCGCGATCGACGACGTGCCGGTCGCGGTCGACGACGCGGCCACGACCGACGAGGACGAACCGGTCGGCACCGTCGTGCTCGCCAACGACACCGGCCTCGGCGACGGCGTCACGGTCGTCGTGATCAGCGGCCCGGCCAGCGGCTCGACCGTGGTCAACCTGGACCAGACGATCACCTACCTCCCGGCGCCGGAGTTCTCGGGCGTCGACAGCTACGTCTACGAGCTCACCGACGGCGACGGCGACACCGCGACCGCGACGGTCACGATCACTGTCGAGAACGTGAACGATCCCCCGGTCGTCGCCGACGTCAGCGCGTCCACGACCGAGGACGTCGCGGTCGTCGTCACGCTCGCCGCGACCGACGTCGACTCGACCGCCGTCACGTTCGCGGTCGCGGCGGGCCCCGGCCACGGCACGCTCGGGCCGGTCACCGCGACCGGCCCGCTGTCCGCGACGGTGACGTACACGCCCGGCCTGAACTACGCCGGGGCCGATCAGTTCACGGTGACGGCGAACGACGGAGGCGTCACCTCGCTGCCGGGCACGGTGAGCGTCACGATCACCAACGTGATCGAGTGCAGCGACGGCGTCGTCGAGTCGCCCGAGACCTGCGACGACCAGGGCGCCGCGGACGGCGACGGCTGCTCGGCGAGCTGCGCGACGGAGACCGGCTGGTCGTGCGCGGGCGCGCCGAGCGCGTGCGAGCCGATCTGCGGCGACGGCCAGGTCGTCGGCGGGGAGGGCTGCGATGACCAGAACGGCGACGACACCGACGGCTGCACGGCGCAGTGCGCGGCCGGGCCGGTGTGCACGAGCGCCGCGATCGCCGGCGGCGACGCGTTCGCCGTCGATCCGGCCACCGGCACCTGCTACGTCGCGTTCGACGGCGAGGCGACCACGTTCGGCGCCGCGTACGCGGCGTGCCTCGCGCTCGACGGCCACATGGTGACGATCACGGATCAGGCCGAGCAGGACCTGGTGGCCGCGCTGCCGGCGGGCATCGCGTGGATCGGCGCGTCGGACGTCGGCGCGGACGACGACGACGTGTTCGACTGGGTGACGGACGAGGCGTGGGGCTACGACGCGTTCGCCGCGGGCCAGCCCGACGACGACGTGGGCGTCGACGGCCAGGGCGAGTGCCTCGCGATGGACGCCGCGGGCGAGTGGCTCGACACCAACTGCAACTTCACCGGCTTCGTCGCCGGCCGGATCTGCGAGCTGCCGGGCGACCCGTGCGGCGACGGCCTGATCCAGCCGAGCGAGACGTGCGACGACGGCGGCCAGGTGGACGGCGACGGCTGCTCGTCGAGCTGCCAGCTCGAGCCGGGGCGGCTGTTGCTGACCGAGGTGGACTACGACCAGCCCGGCACGGACTCCACCGAGTTCATCGAGATCACGAACGTCGGCGGGCTCCCGGTCGACCTGACGGCGTACTCGCTGGTGCTGATCAACGGCGCCAGCTCCGGCAACGACGCCGAGTACTTCTCGTTCGGTCGCTCGGCGCGGATCCTGCTGTCGGAGGCACGTGACGCGAGCAACGTCAACGTGACCACGCTCGCGCCGGGACAGCGGCTGGTCATCGCGTCGAATACCGTGACGATCGACGCCGGCGCGCTGCGCATCCGAGGCGGGGCGGCGGACCTGATCCAGAACGGACAGGGGTCCTTCAGCGCGACGGCTGGCGACGCGCTGGGAATCCTCGACATCGCCGCGACCCAGCTGGTCGACGCCCTCTCCTACGAGGGCAACGTGACGACCGGGACGATCGCCACCGGCCAGACCCGCGACTTCACCGAGGGCTCCGGCGCGGGCCTGAACCTGTTCGGCGCCGCCGGCCCGAACGAGACCAGCGACTTCACCGGCTCGCTCGTCCGCGTCTACGACGGCGGCGTCCCGCGCGACACCAACGACCCGAACGCGGACTGGGTCGGCGTCGCGCCGCCCACCCCGGGCACCTGAGCCGAGCGAAGCGAGGCGACCTCCGTACAGGCGCCGCGAGCCCGTCTTCGGGCGAGCCAGCCGATCGACAGAGCCTGCGAGGCTGAAAGCCTCACAGGCCCTGAGGGCCGCGATTCCCGCCGGTTGCGCCACCCACGCGCAACCGGCGGCATGGCGTGGTGTCGACCGGCAGGATAGGATGCCCGAGCCGACGCCCGCCATGGCTGCCCCCTCCGACGACGCATCCCCGGCTCCCGAGCGCCCCGCCCCGGGCGAGCCCGTCCCCAAGGACGCGCTCGACCCCGAGCTGGTCAGCCTGCGCCCCCGCACGCAGATCGGCCTGGTGACGTCGTTCGCGGTCGTCCTGTTCTGCGTCGTCATGGGGATCCGCCTGCGCGGCGACTTCGGGTTCGCCGGCGAGGGCGCCCCCACGCGCCGCGCCGCGACCGACGTCGCCGGCGGCCGCGCCGAGTCCGACACGCACGTCGAGCTCGCGGGCACGCTCGACCGGCTGGCCGCGATCCGCGTCCGCAAGAGCCGCGGCGCCAACGGGCTGCGCCTGGTCCCGATGCACGGCACCGGCGACCGGGTGTGGGTCGCGCTCGACGGCGACGGCTGGGCGACGCCCCACGAGGGCACGACCTACCGCGGGCGGCTGCGCCAGCTCGACGACCTGCCGTTCGCCGACGGGCTGCGCGCCGAGGTCGCGAAGCTCGACGCGCCCCGCTACGTGACGGGCGAGGAGCTGCGCCGCGCCCACCGCGCCGGCGACGCCCAGCTCACCGCGATCGCCGGCGACGCGTTCACGGTCGCGCCGGGCGACGAGGTCGAGGTCGTCGTCGTCGACCCGACGGCCGTCACCGTGTCGGCCTCGCTCAACGCGCGCCTGCCGAGCGCCGAGGCCTGGACCGAGGCGCTGGTGACGGCCGGCCTGGTCGCGCCCGGCACCGCGCCGCCCGAGACCGTCAACCGGCTCGTCCGGTTCGAGGTCCGGCGCCCGGACGCGTTCGCCTCGGCGACCGCCGCCCTGGCCCAGGCCGGGCTGTGGGGCGCGCGCCTCGAGCCGGTCACCCGCCGGATGCGCACGACCTGGGCCGAGGCCAAGGTCGGGGACGACGGCCTCGTCGTCGAGGGCGCGACGGTGCCATGGGCGGCGCTCGACGTCGTCGCGGTCCACGCGGCGCGCACCGTGCCCGGCGACGCCTGGGTCGTGATCGAGGGCGAGAGCCCTGCGACGTACTGGTACGTGCGGCCGCTGTACGGCGCGCTCGTGCTGTTCGGGCTGCTGTTCGGGTGGGCGCTGGCGCGCGGCATCAAGCGCGAGTTCCTCGCGCCGCGCGTCCCGACGCCGGCGAGCTGAGCGCGGCGCTACCGCTTGCGGCCGCCGCGCGGCACGACGCTCGGCCGCGCCGGGTCGATCCGGTCGATCACGCCCGCCTTGTCCATCTGCTCGAACAGCGCGTCGGCGCCGTGCTCGAGCTTGTAGGTCAGCTCGTCGGCGTGCAGCGGGTAGATCGCCAGCAGCGCGACCGGGCCCGCCGGGGTCGCCACCGTCGCGGCCGCCTCGTCGAGGCAGGTCGGCGGCGCCACGATCCAGCCGGTGAACGGCACGCCGGGCGCGAGCGGCGCCGGTGGGTCGCCCGAGGGGATCGTGTGGCCCCACCCCAGCCACGTCCGGTACTGGTGCGGCAGCCGCGCGAGGATCTTCAGCCAGCGCACCGGGAAGTACCACCGCTCGTCGGAGAACGCGTCGTCACCGAGCTGCCAGTCGGGCGGCAGCCGCAGCAGCAGCTCGGCGCGGCGCGGGGCGTCGCCCAGCTCGGCGGGCACGGCCATCTCTCGCGCGCTCATCCCGGTGGTGAACAGCGTGATCGGCTCCCCGTCGCCGCGCTCGGGCTGCGGCGGGATGACGTGGACGTCGATGTGGACGAGGTCGGACACCAGCTCGTGCCACACGCTCGCCGGCGGGCCGAGGTGCGCGGCGAGGTGCGCCTCGATCGCCTCGACGGTGGCGGCGTCCTCGGCGACGCCCGGCGCGACGCCGGCCGCGTCCGCCGCTGCCTCGCCGTGACGCAGCACCCGGCTGCCACCGCGCGTGATCTCGGGCCCGTCCTTGGACATGGCTCATGGTGTACAACGGTTCCCTTCCTGGAAGGCCCACCGTGACCACGCCCGCGCCCGTCCGCCTCTACGACTCGCTCCGCAAGCAGAAGGTCGAGCTCCAGCCGCTCGTCCCCGGCAAGGTGTCCATGTACGTGTGCGGGCCGACGCCCTACGCCGCCGCGCACATCGGCCACGCGTACTCGGCGTGCTGCTTCGACCTGATCCGCCGCAGCCTGATCTTCCTCGGCTACGACGTGAAGTACGTCCGCAACATCACGGACGTCGACGACAAGATCATCAAGGCGGCGGCGAAGACCGGGCAGGACCCGCTCGCGCTGTCGCGCCACTTCACCGCCGAGTACAACGTCGACATGGCGCGGTTCAGCGTCATGCCGCCCGACGTCGAGCCGCTGGTGTCGACGCACATCGAGCCGATCGTCAAGCTGACCGAGAAGTTGATCGAGCGCGGCAAGGCGTACGCCGCCGACGGCGACGTGTACTACGAGGTCAAGACGTTCCCCGGCTACGGCAAGCTCAGCGGCCAGGCGGTCGACGAGCTCGAGGCCGGCGCCCGCGTCGACGTCGACGAGCGCAAGCGCGCGCCGGCGGACTTCGCGCTGTGGAAGGCGGCCAAGCCGGGCGAGCCGGCGTGGCCGTCGCCGTGGGGCGCGGGGCGCCCGGGCTGGCACATCGAGTGCTCCGCGATGACGTGGGCGCACCTGGGCGAGACGTTCGACCTGCACGGCGGCGGCAAGGACCTGGTGTTCCCGCACCACGAGAACGAGATCGCCCAGTCCGAGGGCGCGTTCGGCGACGGCACGTTCGCGCGCTACTGGGTGCACAACGGCTTCCTCAACTTCGAGGGCGAGAAGATGTCGCGCTCGGAGGGCAACGTGTTCGGCTGCGGCGAGATCGCCGCGGCCGTCGGCGCCGAGGCGGTGCGGTTCTACTTCGTCAGCCACCACTACCGCTCGCCGATCGACTTCGAGTTCCACGTCGTCAAGAACGCCGCCGGCGAGCGCACGGCGATCCGGTTCCCCGGGCTCGAGGCGGCGGACCGCCGGCTCGAGTACTTCTACGTCACGCTGCAGCGGATCGACGCGTTCGTCGCGCAGGGCGGCGACGGCGGCGACGGGCCGGTCGTGCCCGAGTGCGAGGCGCTGGTGGCCACCGCGCGCGAGGCGCTCGCCGACGACTTCAACGCGCCGGTGACCGTGGCGGCGCTCGGCGAGGCGGCCAAGCTCGCCAACAAGCTGCTCGACGAGGGCAAGGGCATCGCCAAGGACGTCAAGCGGCGGTCGCTGGCGCGGATCGCGCGCGACCTGCGCGCGGTCGGCAAGGCGCTCGGCGTCCTGCACCAGGCGCCGGCGGTGTACCTGGCGGCGCGGCGCGACCGGCTGGTCGAGCGCCGCGGGCTCGACGTCGCCGAGGTCCAGCGGCTGCTCGCGGCACGCGCCGCGGCGCGCGCCGCGAAGGAGTGGGCGCGCGCCGACGAGGTGCGCGGTCAGCTCGCGGCGCTCGGGGTCGAGGTGCTCGACACGCCGCAGGGCACCGACTGGCGCGTCGCCGACAGCGACGCCTGAAGTCCTTGCCGCGCCGGCACGCGCGGCGCGACGTCAGTCGCTCGGGTCCTCGCTCAGGTAGGCGAGGATGACCTCGTCGAGGCTCTTCTCCGAGATCAGGTCCTGCCCGAACATCCCGCTCTCGCTGTCCTCGCGCGCGACGCGGACGCGGCCGGCCGGCGGGGGCGCGGCGGGAGGGACCACCGGGGCGGCGGCGACCGGCGGCGGCGCCGCGGAGCCGCCGATGTTGCGCGGCGGCGCGCCGACGATGACCGCCGGGCGCGTGACGACCACGCCGCTGCTGGTGGCGCTGCGCGGGCGCGCGGCGACCGTCGGCGCGCGCGGGGGGAACGTCGGCGGCGGGGTGCTCGGCGCACGCGCCTGCGGCGTGCGCAGCACGGGCGCGCTCGGCCGGCTCGGCGGCAGCGGCGGCGGTGACGCGGGCGGGATCGGCGGCGGCGCCGACGGCCGCTGGACCGGCATCGAGCTCGACTGGCGCAGCGCGCGGGCCTCGGCCGACACGACCGCGGGCGGCGGCGTGGTCCGCGGCCCGGGCCGCGGCGCCGTCGGCGTGGGCGGTGGCGGCTCGAGGTCGATCGCGGGCGCGCTCTCGCGCCGACGGTGCTGCGCGTACTCGCTGGCGCGCGCGCCGGGCATCGCCGCGACGCCCGGCAGCGGCGGGGCCGACGGCGGCGCCGCCGCGTGGATCTCGGCCGGCTCGTCGTGGACCTCGACCAGCGCGCCGCCGGCCGGCGCCTCGCCGTCGCCGACCATGATCGCCTGGAACGCCGCGGACACCTCGCGGCGCGTCGGCGGCTGCGCGGTGTCGCGCGACGGCCGGGTCACGACGACGGGCGGCGGCGTGGCGAGCGCCTGGCGCGAGCCCATCACCTGGGTCTGCGCGCGCTCGTGAGGCCCCGCCGAGGGTGGCGCTGCCGGCGGCGGCGGCGCGCCGTCGCCCGGCGCCATCGGCGTGGGCGGCGACATCGCCGGCATCCGGCCGGTGACCCGCGTCGGCGCGGGGATCGAGACGGACGCAGGCCCCGGCGAGCCGGTGCGGGCCCGCACCGCGACGGCCTCGGGCACGGCGACGCTCGCCGGCACCGGCGTGGGCACGGTCGCGTCGGCGGTCGCGGGCGCCGGCGCGGGCGCCGCGGCGGCGGGGGCGTCGCCCGCGTCTCCACCGCCGTCGTCGGCGCCGCGCGGCAACAGCCCCTCGGTGCCGCCGAGGTACTGGTCGATCTTGTCGTCGAACAGCCCGCGCTTGAGGTCCCGCAGCACGGCCTTGTGCTGGGCCTGCATCAGCGCCTTGACCGCGTCGTCAGAGGCGCTCGGGTCGTAGACCAGCTTGCGGGTCGTGAGGATCACGCCACCGTGGAACAGGTGGGTGAACACGTGGGGGTTGGCGACGCCCGAGTCCTCGGTCTGAACGTGGAACACCAGCCCGCGAAAGCGGATGTTGTGGTTGTAGCCGAGGATCGGCGAGCGCAGTTTGGCCACGGCGACGGCTCAGGGTATCACGCCCCGCAAGACCGCGATCAGGGTTGTAATTCGAGGTTTCCGTTGGTACTCAGGACAGGAGCCGCGTCGCGGTTCCTCGTCTGTTTTCACGTTTCGCGCCGCGGCGGCGCCTCCAAACCTCGCCGCAAGAGTCATCCCGTGTCTACTTCATCGGAGTCGCGTTTCGTCGAGCTGGTCCGAGGCTGGCTGGTTTCACTGCCACATGATCTGAAGATCGCCTACGAGGCCATGGACGACGAGAACCTCCCCCGTCAAGGGCGGGAGCTCGCGGCCGGCGCCATCATCTACGTCGTCAACCCGAACGACTTCGTGTCGGACCGCAACGAGGCGGTCGCGAGCTACGTCGACGACGCGATCCTGCTGCGCCTGGCGCTGCGCGACATCGTCGCCAAGGGCGCGGACGATGCGGTGGACTTCAAGGACCGGTTCGCGGAGATCTTCGAGAGCCTCGAGGACGAGCTCGCGCTGTGCCGCGGCGTGATGCCGGACATCATGCAGTGGCTCGAGGGCAAGCTCGACGGCCTGCGCGTGCTCGACCACAAGGGCCGCAAGGCGTTCAAGTACCTCGACGACGACGAGGCGCGCGAGGAGCTGTTCGAGGACGGGCTGGTGTTCCGCACCGAGTACCCGGTCGACGACGGCAACATCCGCGACCGCCTCAAGAAGGCGTCGACGGTGACCGACGTGATGAAGCGCCGCCGCGCCGAAGAAGCGCGCGTCGGCGCCTGAGCCACGGCGCCGATCGGGCTAGAGCCCGCTAGAGCCCGCTAGAGCCCGCTAGAGCCCGCTAGAGCCCGCTAGAGATCGACCAGCTCGAACCGGTCGACCGGCTCGCCCAGGAACCGCGGCGCGATCTCGTCGAGGCGCGACGTGTCCGTCGCGAAGCAGCGCAGCGTGCCCGGCGCGCCGCGGCGGTTGTCGCCCGGCGCGTGGAGCGCGGCGCGCGCGGCCTCGGCCATCGCGCTCGCCGAGTCGACGATCGCGACCGCGTGACCGGCGACGGCGCGCGCGGCGCGATCGAGCACCGGCGCGAGCAGCGGGTAGTGGGTGCAGCCGAGGACGAGCGTGTCGAGCGCGGGGTCCGCGGCGAACAGCTGCGTCAGGTAGCGGCGCGCGACCGCCTCGGCGATCTCGTCGTCGGTCCAGCCCTCCTCGGCGAGCGGCACGAGCAGCGGGCACGCCAGCGTCGTGACGACGACGCCCGGATCGAGCGCGGCGAGCGCGCGCTCGTAGGCGCCGGAGCGGATCGTGCCGAGCGTGCCGATCACGCCGACGCGCCGGTTGCGGGTGGCGCCGAGCGCGGCGGCGGCGCCGGGGTCGACGGCGCCGATGACCGGGACCGGGCTCGCCTCGCGCAGCGCGGGCAGCGCGTTGGCCGAGGCGGTGTTGCACGCGACGAGCACGAGCTTGACCCCGTGGTCGAGCAGGAACCGCTGGCAGGCGAGCGAGTAGCGCTCGACCGTGCGCGGGCTCTTGGCGCCGTACGGCACGCGCGCGGTGTCGCCGAGGTAGACGAGGTCCTCGCCCGGGAGCGCGCGCCGGACCGCGCGGACCACCGTCAGCCCCCCGACACCGGAGTCGAAGACGCCGATCGGACGACGTGCAGAAGCGGGCTCAGGCTCGGTCATGGGCGTTCCGGATTGAGACGACGTGGCGCACCGGCTGATCGAATTGCCGGGAAAACGTCGTGCTCACGAGAGGTTGTTCCTCGGAACGGTTCCGAGAATCAACCCCGCCGGCGACGAGTCGGGCGGGCGCGGCGCGCCTGCGCGGCCGCGACCTGGCCCTCGTAGGCCCAGAGAAGTTGCAGGAATGTCGCCGGCTTCTGCGGCATCCGGGCGTAGAGCGCGGAGATCCCGGGGAAGCACGCCTCCGCCATGGGGAGCTGACGCTCGGTGATACGGCCCTGCACGGTGCCGCTCGCCTGAGCACGTGCCGTACCAGCGTGCTTGACCCCGCGTTTGGCGGTGGGTAGGTACACGGGTCCGATGTCGACGCCCACGGTCCTGGAGCTCCCCGACGACGCCGGCACCGCGGCGCGCGTGCGCGAGCTGGTGTCCGAGGATCCGCTGGTGCTGCTCGACGTCGCCGCGCAGATCGCGGAGACCCGGGGCGTGTGGCCGGCGGACGCGGCGTCCCAGGCGGCGTCCGACGAGGCGACGCGGCTCGCGACCGTCGAGCCGGCGAAGGTCCGCCCCCGGCTCGAGCGCGTGCTGATGGGGCGCGACGTCGACCACGCGCTCGAGTGGCTGCTGCAGATCGGCGTGCTCGCGCCGATGTTCCCCGAGCTCGCGGCGACGGTCGACCTGGTGCAGGAGGAGGGGCGGCAGCACAAGGACGTGTGGGCGCACACCAAGCAGGTGGTCAAGCAGGCTGTCCGGCGTCCGGACGTCAGGTGGGCGGCGCTGCTGCACGACATCGGCAAGGTCCCGACGCGCACGTACACGGACAAGGGCGTCCACTTCCACGGCCACGCCGAGGTCGGCGCGCGGATGTTCGACCGCGTCGCGAACCGGCTGCCGTTCGACCGCGACCAGCGGCGCACGGTGCGGTTCCTGATCAAGCACCACCTGCGCACGAACCAGTACAGCGACACGTGGACCGACAGCGCCGTCCGGCGGTTCCACCGCGAGATGCTGCCGCACCTGCGCGACCTGCTCGATCTGTCGCGCGCCGACATCACGTCGAAGCGCCCGGGGCGGCGCAAGCAGCTGCTCGATCAGATCTCGGCGCTGGCGGACCGCGTCGAGCGCCTGGCCGAGGAGGACGCGAAGCAGCCGCCGCTGCCGACCGGCGTCGGCAACGCGATCATGGCGGCGTTCCAGCTCCCGCCGTCGAAGCTGATCGGCGACCTGAAGAAGGCGCTCGAGGGCGCGATCGAGCGCGGCGAGCTCGAGGCGCGGCGCGAGGACCCGTACTACGTCGCGTACCTGGCGCGGGCGCAGATGGTGCCGGGCGTGGACCCGGAGCGCGCCGCGGCCCTGATCGCGGCCGGCGGCTTGACCGATCAGGACGCGGCCGACGCCGACGACGCCGAGGCCGAGGGCGACCTCGAGGGCCCCGTGCCCGAGCGCGAGGACGACCACGACGACGGCGACCCCGACCGCCCGCGCGAGGGCCGCCTCGACTGCGGCCCGGACTGCGTCGGCGGCCCCGACCACAAGCACTGAGCGGTCACGGGCATTTGCGGCGCGGTTCGGTGAGCTACGCTGCACTTCGCCCGGGTGGCTGACACCCGCCGCACTGTGAGCCGCGCTGCACTTCGTCCGGGTGGCTGACACCCGGACGGGGGCTGCGTGGCGGTCGATCGAATCGGGGCATCGTGCGTTGGACTCGGCCATGCGAAGCCTCCTGGCGGTCGTCCTCGCCCTGGCAGCGTGCGGCGGGGAGTCCGGCCGGGCGCGGCGGGCGGAGGTCGGGCCGCGGCCGGGCGAGGCGCTGGCGCCGGGCGGGGCGCCCACGGTCGCGGCGACGGCGGAGGCCGCGGTGGCCCCGGCGCCGCCGCAGGCGACGGTCGAGGGCCGGCGCCGCGGCACGCCGCACTTCGGGACGATCACGGGCGTGGTGCTCGACGCGGACGGGACGATGGCGGTCAGCCGCGACGCGCTGGGCGGCGTCCGCGTGTGGCCGGCGCTCGACGGCTCGCGCGAGCCGCAGGCGCTCCCGGTGGCCGCGCCCGCCGCGCTCGCGATCGCGCGCCGCGACGACGGCAGCCTGGTCGCGGTCATCGACGGCAACGGCGTCTCGACCCTGCTCCGCCTCGACGCCGACGGGCTGGTCCTCGGCGCGGCCTCGCTGGCGCCCGACGTGCCGCTGGCCGGCGTCGTCGCGCTGCCCGGCGGCACGCGCGTGCTCGCCGTCCGCAGCGACCAGCACCTGCTGCTGCTCGACGACCGCGGCGCCGAGCTGGCGCGCCTCGCCGCGCGCGGCGCGCGCGTCCTCGCCGTCCACGCCACCGCCGCCGGCGACGCCGCGTTCGCGCTGCTCCGCCGCGGCGGCGAGGCGCCGACGTTCGAGGTCCGCAAGCTCGCGCTCGCCGGCGACCGCCTCGCGTGGGACGGCGCCGCGCACCCGCTGCCGCTGCCGCCCGCGCGCCTGCCGCACACGGTGTCCGCCGTGTCCCCCGATGGGGCCCTGCTCGCGTGGGTCGCGACCGACGCCTCGCAGCGCACCCTCGTCCAGATGATGCGGCTCGCCGACGGCGCGGCGATCGCGATCGACGGCGACGTCGTCCCGTCCGCCCCCGCGACCACGCTCGGCGCGTTCACCGCGCCCGGCCGGTTCGAGCTCGGCGGCCAGGGCGGCAACGCCTGGCGCGTCGAGGTCGACGGCGCCACCGCCGCGGGGTACTCCGAGGCGCTGCCCGGCGGCACCACCCCGCCGGCGTTCGCCACAGGCGTCGTCGCCGCCGGCTACCACGGCCACCTCGTCGTCCGCCGCGGCGGCGAGGTCGCGCGGTACGTCGGCTACGACGACCTGTCACCGAGCTCGGGCGCGCTCGCCGCCGACGGCCAGAGCGCCGCGTGGATCACGACCACCGGCGCCGTCGTCGTCCAGCGGTTCGACGGCCGCGCCGACGTGCGCATCAAGGGCCCGACCGACTGGTTCGGCAGCGCCGCGATCGTCGACGATCGCCACGTCCTCGCCGCGCGCAACGACGGCGCGATCGTGCTGTTCGACAGCGTCACCGGGCAGGAGCGCGCCGCGCTGCACGTCGCGACGTCGACGCCGTGGTTCCAGTGGAACCCGACGACGCGGCGGCTCGCCGTGATGCACGACGCGGGCGTGGTGTGGGTGCTCGAGGTCGACCCCGCGGCGGCCGCCCCGCTCGGCGCGCCGGTCGCGATCGGCGACGGCGCCCAGTCGTTCGCGCTGCTCGACCCCGCCGCCACCGGCGCGGTGCTCGTCACGATCGACGCCGCGCAGACCCGCCGCCGCTACACCGCCGCCGAGCTCGCGCGCGGCGTCACCGCCAAGGAGATGCGCGACCGCGAGCCGGTCGGCGCCGCCGCGTGGTTCTACGACCGCGCCGGGATCGCCTACGTCCAGGCGGCGGACGGCGTCGAGCTGCGCGACGGCGACCGGGTCGTGCGCAAGCTCGCGATCGGCGCGACCTCGCTCGTCGCCGCCGCGCCCACCGGCGACCGCCTCGCGATCGTCGACGCGACGCTCGCGGTCAAGGTGTTCGCCACCGACGGCGCGGCGCTGTGGTCGGTGGCGGGCGCGCGCGCGTTCCCGTCGGTGACCTGGTCCGAGGACGGCCGCCGCGTCGTCGTCGCGACGCCGGGCTCGGCCGCGGTGCTCGACGCCGCGACCGGCGCGCGCGTCGTCATCGCCGCCGGCTGGGCGTTCGGCGCCACCACGCGCGTGCCGCAGGCGTTCCCCACCAACCAGGCGCCGTCGTTCACGCCGTAGCCGCGTCGCCGCGCTACATCGCGATCGCCAGCCGCGTCGCCGCCGCGATCGTCAGCCGCGTGTCGTCGACCCCGTCGAGCACCAGGTGCGCGGTCACGTCGAGCACCAGCGCCACCGGCGCCAGCTTGGGCACGATCCACAGGTGCGTCTCGACCCCGCCGCCGAGCACCGGCGCGCGGTCGGCCACCGCCAGCCCGACGTCGCCGTGCAACGCCAGCGTCAGCCGCGGCCGCGACGCCGCCGCCTCGTGGACGACGCCGAGCGTGAGCATCGCGTCGTCGGCGAGCGGATCGAGCACGATCTGGCGCGCCGCCGCGAGCACGCCCCACCGCCCGAACCGCCCGCCCGGCATGACCTCCACGTGGCCGTCGAGGCGGTTGCGCGGCCGCTCGCCCTCGCCGGTGACGACGAGCGCGCCGCCGCCGCCGATCGACCACCGCACCGGCCGCGGCGCCGGCGCGGCCGCCTCGTCGGCGTGCGCCGTGCCCGCGCCGACCGCCACGCCGAGCATCACCACCGCCGCGCGCATCACACCTGGATCCGCCCGGCCGCGCGCACGGTCACGCCCGCGGCCAGCTCGTGCGGCGCGATCACCGCGATGTCCGGCAGCTCCGGCGCGAGCAGCGCGCGCAGGTGGCGCCGCACGTCGCCCGACGCCAGCACGACGCCCGGCTGCCCCGGCGGCAGCGCCGCGCGCGCCGCGCCGACGATGTCGCGCGCCAGCTCCGGCTCGAGCGCGAGCACCGGCGCGCCGTCGCGCTGCACGACCGCGCCGCGCAGCGCGTCCTCGATCATCCCGTCGACGGTCCACGCCGCCAGCGCCCCGCGCGGCGCGTGCACCGCCGTGATCTGCCGCCGCAGCCCGGCCCGCGCCAGCTCCGCGAGCGCGTCCGGATCGCGGTGCGCGCGCTCCGGCGCGCCGGCGAGCGCGCCCAGCACCGCGGCCAGCTCGCGCACCGAGACCTGCTCGCGCACCAGCCGCCGCAGCACCTCGACCAGCACCGGCAGCGCGATCACGCGCGGCACGATCTCGCGCGCCGCCGCCGGCTGGGTCACCGCCAGCGCGTCGAGCCGCGCCTGCACCGCGTCGAGCGTCACCAGCTCGTGGGCGTGGCGGCGCAGCGCGCGCGACGCCATCGTCGCCACCACCGCGGGCACGTCCGCGCCCTCGAGCGTCGCGTACTCGACCGAGATCCCGTCGAGCGCGAGCGCGGCCTCGCGCGGCTGCAGCCCGATCGCCGCGCGCACGGCCAGCGGCGGCACCGCGACGCCGAGCGCGTCGTAGACGTCCTGCCGCGCCTCGTCCAGCCGCTCCTGCACCGCCTGGCGCGCCGGCGCGCCGGCCAGCGCCGCCGCCAGCTCGCGGCCGACCTCGATCGACACCGGCGGCGTCGCGTCGGTCGCGACCGCGCCGCCCGCGATCACGACCGCGGCCGGCGCCGGCGCCACCGCCGCGGCGCGCATCGCCAGCACCCCGGCCGCGCCGCCGAGCAGCGCCGCGAGCCCGAGGAACGGCAGCGCCGGCAGCCCGGGCACCAGCGCGAGCACGCCGAGCACCACCGCCGCCGCCCCGACCGCACGCGGCTGGGCCGCGAGCTGCGCCACGACGTCGTCGCCGAGCGCGGCGTCGGCGTCGTCGCCCGCGACCCGCGTCACGAGCAGGCCCGCCGCCAGCGCGATCAGCAGCGCCGGCACCTGCACCACCAGCCCGGCGCCGACCGCGAGCACCGCGTACGTCCCGAGCGCCGCGTCGAGCGGCAGCCCGCGCTGGCCGACGCCGATCGCCAGGCCCGCGCCGAGCACGACCAGCACGACGAGCAGCGCGGCGATCGCGTCGCCCTTGACGAACTTCATCGCGCCGTCCATCGCGCCGAACAGCCGCGCCTCGCGCTCGAGCGCCACCCGCCGCCGCGCGGCCTCGGCCGCGTCGATCGCGCCGGCGCGCAGGTCGGCGTCGATCGCGAGCTGCTTGCCCGGCATCGCGTCGAGCGCGAACCGCGCCGCGACCTCGGCGACGCGCTCGGTGCCGCGCGCGATCACGACGAACTGGAAGATCGCGACGACGGCGAACACGACGAGCCCGACCGTGACGCTGCCGCCGGTGGCGTACGCGCCGAACGCCGCCACGACGCGGCCGGCGTCGACCTCGGTCAGCACCAGGCGCGTCGCGGCGACCAGCAGGCCGAGCCGCACCAGCGTCGCGATCAGCACCAGCGCCGGGAACGCGGTCAGCCGGCCCGGCGTGCGCACCGCCAGCGCCGCGGTCAGCATCACCGCCGCCAGGCCGATCGACGCCGCGAACAGCGCGTCGAGCGCCCACGGCGGCACCGGGCTGACGACGAGCAGCACCACCGCGACGATCACCGCCGCGATCGCCAGCTCGCCGGCGGACCACCGCCCCGACACCTCCGGCCGCGCCGTCAAGAGTCCGCCGGCTCCTCCTCGAGGTCGCTCGCGTCGAGCTCCTCGATGTCGTCCTCGACCTTGTCGGCCGGCCCGCCGAGCTGGCGCACCAGCGACAGGTGGATCTGGCTGCGGATCATCCGCAGCACGCTGTCGAGCTCGCGCGGCGTGACCTTGAGCCGCCCGCGCAGCAGCTCGAGCGTGCGCTGCACCAGCTGCTCCTTGGCCTTCTCCAGCCAGCGGAACGCGGTGACGCGGTGGACGCGGTAGATCGCGCCGATCTCGTCGATGTTGAGCCCGTCGACGTGGTGGTAGCGCAGCAGCGTCTGCTCGCGCGGGCCCAGCCCGGCGAGCGCCTCGGCGAACGCCGTCTTGAACTCGGCGGCGTACGTCCGCTTCATGTACTCGAGCTCGGGGTCGTCGCCGCCGACGGTGTGCTGCGCGATCAGCTGATCGTCGTCGGTGAGCACCTCGTGCTTGCCGCGCCGCAGCTCGTTGAGGCAGGTCCGCACCGCGACCGACCGCACCCACCGCCGCAGGTCGCCGCGCCCCGCGTACTCGGTGATCTTGCCGGTGAACCGGTGGCCGCCGACGGTGAGCGGCTCGCTGCCGACGAACAGCCGCTGGCGGACGAGCTGCTTGACGTCGCTGGCGCGCGGCGGGCCGATCCGCATCCGCGCCAGCGCGATGTCGACCTCGCGCATGTACGCCTTGTCGAACGCGCCGATCGCGGCGGTGTCGCCGCACGCGCACGCGCACGCCAGGTACAGGTCCGCCGGGCGCAGCCCGTCGAGCGCGTCGGCGAGATCGCCGTCGGCGTCGAGCTGGCGCGCGACGAACACCGCGAGCGCGGCGGGCTCGACGTGCAGGTCGGGCCACGCGCCGCGGCCCTCGGCGACGAGGTTCCACAGCCGGCGCTGCAGGTCGACCATCGACGACAGGCCCGCGCGCAGCGCCGCCGGGGCGGCGGCGACGAACGGGGGCACGAGCGAGGGCGCCGTGGTCACGTGCGGCGATCAGGCCACAGCGGCGTGATCTGCGCAATGCCGGCGACGCCCCCGCGGGCGCCGGGGCCGGGCCCCGACGACGCCGGTGCCGGCTCACCCCTCGCGTGTTACCGTGGAGGCAGGCCATGGAGACGCACCGCAAGGTTCGCAAGCAGGGCCTCGAGCACTTCGTCAAGTTCGTGCGCGACCTGCCCGACCTCACGCCGCGCGCGATGTTCGGGATGCTCCACGACCAGGGCTACCGCGGCCAGGACGACGCCCGCCGCGCGCTGTGCCTGATGGCCTACCGCCACGTCCGGCGGGTCAAGCGGATCTACCTCGACGGCGTCGACCGCGCCGAGCTGCCGCGCAAGAGCAACTACCTGCTCGTCGGGCCGACCGGGTGCGGCAAGACGTTCCTGGTCGAGCAGCTGTTCGGCAAGATCCTCAAGCTGCCGACCGCGCTGGTCGACATCACGACGTACTCGGAGACCGGCTACGTCGGCCAGGACCCGAGCACGATCCTCACCCGGCTGCTCCACGCCGCCGACGACAACCCGATGCTCGCGGCGATCGGGATCGTCTGCCTCGACGAGTTCGACAAGATCGCCTCGGGCCAGAACAACGCGATCTTCGCCGGCGCGGGCACGACCAAGGACGTCACCGGCATGGGCGTGCAGCGCGAGCTGCTCAAGATGCTGGAGACGTCGGAGGTCGTCGTCCCGCTCGAGCTGACCCACTCGACCTACGGCGACCACGTCGTGATGTCGACCGGCGACATCGCGTTCCTCGCCGCCGGCGCGTTCAGCGGGTTCCAGCAGGTCGCGCGCCACCGCGCCGCGCGCGATCAGATCGGGTTCGGCCGGGCGCCCGTCGGCGGCGGCGCCGGCGCCGACGCGATCGCGGTCGACTTCACCGCCGAGCAGGTCGAGAACGTCGCCAACTTCCAGGCCTACGGGTTCCTGCCCGAGCTGATCGCCCGGTTCACCCGGATCATCCCGTTCCGCGCGCTCGACGCCGGCACGCTCAAGGACATCCTGCGCGCCGACGTGATCTCGCGGATGACGCGCGAGTTCCGCGCCGAGGGGTTCACGCTCGCCGTCGACGACGAGGTCCTCGACGCGATCGTCGCCGAGGCGCTGCGCCGCGAGACCGGCGCGCGCGGCCTGGCGTCGACGCTCACCCGCAACCTCGAGGACGTCGCGTTCGAGCACTTCGGCGGCGAAGCGGCTTCGACGATCCGGGTGCGGATGGTCGGCGGGGAGATCGACGTCGTCCTGGAAGATCGCGACTCACCCTAGCGTTCCCTTGCCGCGGCACCTGTGGTAACCCCGCCGCGGAAGTCATGGACAAGATCGTCGTCGAAGGAGGCTCGCGCCTCGCCGGGGAGATCAAGATCAGCGGCGCCAAGAACGCCGCGCTCCCCCTGCTGGCCGCGGCGCTCTTGCCCTCGGGCGCCTCGACCTTCCGCAACGTCCCGCGGCTGCAGGACGTGGCGACGATGGGCAAGCTGCTGCGCCACCTCGGCTGCGAGGTCGACGCCCAGCCGGCCAAGCACCTGTGCCGGATCGAGCCGCCGGCGAAGCCGCCGCGCGGCAAGAGCCACTACGAGGCGCCGTACCAGCTGGTCAAGACGATGCGCGCCAGCGTGCTCGTCCTCGGGCCGCTGGTCGCGCGCTACGGCCACGGCCGCGTCTCGCTGCCCGGCGGCTGCGCGATCGGCGCCCGCCCGATCGACCAGCACCTCAAGGGCCTCACCGCGATGGGCGCCAAGGTCACGCTCGAGCACGGCTACGTCGACGTGTCGTGCAAGCGGCTCAAGGGCGCCAGCATCGTGTGCGACGTCCCGACGGTGACCGGGTGCGAGAACCTGATGATGGCGGCGGCGCTGGCGCGCGGCCGCACGGTGATCGAGAACGCCGCGCGCGAGCCCGAGGTCGAGGAGCTCGCGCTGGTGCTCAACAAGATGGGCGCGCGGATCTCCGGCGCCGGCACGCCGATCATCACGATCGAGGGCGTCGACGAGCTCCAGCCGATCGAGCACGCGATCATCCCGGACCGGATCGAGGCCGGGACGTTCGCGGTCGCGGCGGCGATCACCCGCGGCGACGTGCTGCTCGAGGGCGCCCGCCCCGAGCACATGGACGCGATCGTCGCCAAGCTGCGCGCCGCCGGCGCGACCGTCACCGCCGAGGCCGGCGGGCTGCGCGTGCGCGGCCCCGCCGAGGTGCTCCCGGTCGACATCACGACCCAGCCGCACCCCGGCTTCCCGACGGACATGCAGGCCCAGTTCATGGTCCTGGCGACGATGGCGAAGGGCCAGAGCGTCATCAAGGAGACGATCTTCGAGAACCGGTACATGCACGTGCCGGAGCTCGGCCGGATGGGCGCGGACATCACCGTGTCGGGCCAGGTCGCGAGCGTGCGCGGCGGCAAGAAGCTGTCGGGCGCGTCGGTGATGGCGACGGACCTGCGCGCCTCGGCCAGCCTCGTCCTCGCCGGCCTCGTCGCCGGCGGCAAGACCGAGGTGCTGCGCGTCTACCACCTCGACCGCGGCTACGAGGCGATCGAGAAGAAGCTGCGCGGCGTCGGGGCCAAGATCAAGCGAGTGAAGGCGTGACCATGGCCGACCCCACGATGGACCCGCCCCGCCCGCTGATCGTCGCGCTGCCCAAGGGCCGCATCCTCGAGGAGACGGCCGCGGTGTTCGCGCGCGCCGGCTACGACCTGTCGCCCGCGCTCGGCAGCTCGCGCAAGCTGATCTTCGACTGCGGCCCGCTGCGCGTGCTGGTGCTGCGCAGCTCGGACGTGCCGACGTACGTGTCCCACGGCGCCGCGGATGTCGGCGTCGCCGGCAGCGACGTGCTCGACGAGCACGGCGAGGACCTGTACGAGCCGCTCGACCTGCGGATCGGCATCTGCCGGATGATCGTCGCCGAGCGCGCCGAGGCGCCGGTCGACGAGCGGTCGCAGGCGCACCTGCGCTACGCGACCAAGTACCCGCGCACGACCCGCGCCTACCTGCAGAAGAAGGGCCTCACCGCCGAGGTGATCGAGCTGTCGGGGGCGATCGAGCTGGGCCCGCTCACCGGGCTGTGCGAGCGGATCGTCGACATCACCCAGACCGGCGAGACCCTCAAGCAGAACGGCCTGCGCGAGATCGACCTCCTCGGCGAGGTGTCCAGCCGCCTGGTGGTCAACCCGGCCAGCCTCAAGCTCCGGGGCGACGAGGTCGCGAGCCTGCTGAGCCGGCTCGAGGCCGTGGTAACGTCCCCGTCACCGTGAGCGCAGCGAACGGACGCGCGGATCGAGGGATCCACGGCCCGACCGAGGTCCGGCCGTGAGCAGGGACCTGCGCCCGTTCGTCGCCGAGGAGATCCGGCTCCACCCCCGGGTCGCCTACCAGGGCCTGTTCGCGGGGGCCGAGGCCTCGGCCCGGATCGCCGCCGCGATGCCGCCGTTGCCGTGCTTCCGCAGCGAGTACGCCGGCGCGATCACGGTCATCGACTGGGACCACCGGCTGCCGTCGCAGGCGCTGGCGCTGCGGATCTTCGCCTACTACAGCGAGGAGACGTTCGAGGCCGGCGCCGAGGCGTTCGACGACCGGCTCGAGCAGATCGCCGAGCGCGACCGCTACCCCGAGTTCGACGTGCCGGACTTCGACGCGCTGCCCGCCGACGAGGCCTACGAGATCGAGCTGACCGCGAGCGGCACCGTCGGGCGCGCTCGCCTGACCTCGGCGTGGCGCCGGACGATCGCGTCGTCGGACGCGGCGGCGGCGGTCAAGCTGGCGTCGCAGTCGGCCGAGTTCCAGAAGCTCGTGTCCGGCTCGCCCCAGCGCCCGAGCTACCTCGGGGACCTCGAGGCGGTGTCGTGGACGCCGCCGTGCGAGTCGCAGCACGAGCGGTGGACGCTCGACGTCTGGTACCTGCTCGCGTTCGACGGCCGGATCGGCTCGGGCCGCAGCTTCCTCATCGACCTCGGCCAGAGCGAGGTCGTCGCGGTCCGCGACTTCAGCGTGCGGACGTCGTGACATGCGGGCGCCGGCCGCGCTCGCCCTGATCACGGCGCTGGCGGCGTGCGGCGGCCGCTCACCCGCGCCCGCGCCCGCGCCCGACGACACCGCCGCCCGGGACGCCCGCGCCCTCGGCGCCGCCCTCGACACGTTCTACGAGGCCCACCTGGCGTTCCGCCCGACGCTCGCGGTCGAGCTCGGCCACCACCGGTTCGACGGCCAGGTGCCGCCGCGCGACGCCGATGCGATCGCCGCCGAGATCACGCGCCTGGCGCGGGCGCAGGCGACGCTCGAGCGGATCTCGCCCGACGGGCTGCCGCGCGAGCTGCGGCTCGAGCGCGAGATCGCCCTCGCCGAGCTGCGCAAGGAGCGGTTCGACCTGGAGATGCGGCGCCGGCCGTGGCGCGACCCGTTCTACTACCTGCGCGGGTTCTCGCTCGCGCCCTACGTCATCCGCGCCTACGCCCCGCTGCCCGAGCGCGCGCGCGCGATGCTCGCGGCGTGCCGCGGCGCGGGGGACTACTACGCGCAGGCCGCGGCCAACCTCGAGCGAGACCTGCCGCGGCCGTGGCTCGCCGTCGGCCAGATGATGGCCCGGGGCGCGATCGCGTTCGTCCGCGGCGACGCGCGCGCCGCGCTGCCGGACCTCGCGGTCACCGACCCGGCGCTCGCCGCCGACCTCGGCGCGTGCCTCGACGCGATGGCCGGCCAGCTCGAGGGCTTCGTCGCCGCGCTCGACGAGCGGTTCGCCACCGCGACCGACGCCTACGCGCTCGGCGCCGACGCGTTCCTCGCGATGCTCGCGAACAACGAGGGCATCACGACCGACCTGGCGACGCTCGAGGCCACGGCCCGCGCCGACCTCGACCGCAACCTCGCCGCGCTCGCCGAGGCCGCGCGGCAGCTCGACCCCGCGCGCCCGGTCGCCGAGGTCGTCGCCGAGGTGTCGGCCGACAAGCCCGCGCCCGCCGACGTGATCGCCCTGGCGACGGCGCAGGTCGACGCGCTGCGCGCGTTCGTCGTCGCGCGCGACGTCGTGTCGCTGCCGCGCCAGGACGTGCTCGAGGTGGCGCCGAGCCCGCCGTTCATGCGCGGCAACTTCGCCGCGCTCGGCGGCGTCGGCCCGTTCGAGACCGCCGCGCTGCCGAGCTTCTACTACATCGCGCCACCCGACCCGGGCTGGCCCGAGGACGAGCAGCGCGCCTACGTGCCGTCGCGGTGGGACCTGCTGTTCGTCACGGCGCACGAGGTGTGGCCCGGCCACTTCGTCCAGGGCATGCACCAGCGCGCCAGCGGCGCGCGGATGCGCATGAGCTTCGAGACGTACACGACGTCCGAGGGCTGGGCCCACTACGTCGAGGAGATGATGTGGGACGCGGGCCTCGGCGACGGCGATCCGCGCGCGCGGATCGGCATGCTCAAGAACGCGCTGTTGCGCGACGTCCGGTTCGTCGTGGCGCTCGGGATCCACACCGGCGGCCTGACGGTCGAGGAGGCGACCGCGCTGTTCGCCGAGCACGCGTTCGCCGACCCGGCCAACGCGCGCCAGCAGGCGCTGCGCGGCACGATCGACCCGATGTACCTGAGCTACACGCTCGGCAAGCTGATCATCCGCAAGCTGCGCGACGACTGGCAGGCGCAGCGGCGGGCGCGCGGCGAGGACGCGTCGCTGCGCGCGTTCCACGACGCGTTCCTGTTCCACGGCGAGGCGCCGCTGCCGGTGATCCGCCGGATGATGCTCGGCGACGACGCCGGGCCGCTACTGTAGATCCCGCCCGAGGGCGGCGGCGAGGTCGGTCGCGAGCGCGGCCTTGACCTCGGCCATCGCGACGTCGCGGCCGAGCAGCGCGGCCATGCTGGTCATCACGCTCGCCTCGAACCCGCACGGGTTGATCCGCGTGAAGTAGCTCAGGTCGGTCGTGACGTTGAGCGCCAGGCCGTGGAACGTCACCCACCGCCGGCACGCGATGCCGATCGACGCGATCTTGCGGCGCGCGCCGCCCGCGTCGTCGAGCCACACGCCGGTCTTGCCCGGCTCACGGCCGGCGGCCAGCGCCCACCGCGCCAGCGTCGCGATCATCGCGTCCTCGAGGTGACGCAGGAACAGGTGCAGATCGCGCTCGCCCTCGCGCAGCGCCACGATCGGGTACGCCACGAGCTGCCCCGGGCCATGGTACGTGACGTCGCCGCCGCGCTCGATCTCGACGACCGGCACGTCGCCGGGGACGAGGACGTTGCCCTGCGCCGCGCGGCTGCGCCCGAGCGTGATCACGTGCGGGTGCTCGACCAGCAGCACGACGTCCTCGCCCTGCCCCGCCTTGCGCCGCTCGACCTCCTCGAGCTGGCGCGCCCACGCCGCCGGGTAGTCCAGGACGCCGAGGTCGACGAGCTGCAGCGCGGGCATGGCGGGTCTATAGCACCCTCGCCGCGCAGGATCAGCGCAGCCGCGCCCGCAGCGCCGCCACCGCCTCGGGCGTGCCACGCACGACCGCCTCGATCGCCTCGCCATACTCGGCGTGGACGACGGTCAACCGGTCACGGGCGGCGGCGAGCGCGTCCTGGCGCGCGTACGGAATGGTGACCGACGCCTCGACCAGGAACCGGGCGAAGAACGCGTCGATCCGGGCGCGGAGCGCGGCGCCGTCGCCTGGGACCAGCGCGCTGTGGAGCACCGCGTCCGGGTGCGCCGCGGTGAGGCCCGCGCGCGCCTCTGGGGAGAGCCGGTCGGCCTTGTTGAGCACGCGGAGCACCGGCGCGCGCGCCCCGATGTCACCCAGCACGGTCTCGGTCACCTCGGCCTGGACGGTCGACGCCGGGTCCGCGGCGTCGATGACGTGGAGCAGCAACGATGCGTCCCGCGCCTCGCCCAGGGTCGAGCGGAACGACGCGA
Source organism: Myxococcales bacterium (assembly GCA_011526095.1). Classification (GTDB taxonomy): domain Bacteria; phylum Myxococcota_A; class Polyangia; order Haliangiales; family Haliangiaceae; genus WYBA01. Next base: position 24,642 of record WYBA01000048.1, read on the forward strand.
TCAGCGCGTGCGGCAGGCGGTGGAGGAACCCGACCGTGTCGACGACGAGCACGGGCGGCGTCGCCGGCGGCGCGACCGGGCGCACGGTGGTGCCGAGCGTCGCGAACAGGCGGTCGGCGACGAGCACGTCGTGGCCGGTGAGCTGTCGCATGATCGCCGACTTGCCGGCGTTGGTGTAGCCGACGAGCGCGACCCGGAACTGCCCGGGGCGCGCGTCGCGCCGCGCCGCCTCGACCTCCGCGGCGGTCGCGAGCTCGCGGCGCAGCGCCGCGGCGCGTGCGCGCAGCCGTTGCTTGGCGAGCTCGACGTTGGAGTGGCCGCGCGACGCGCGCCCGCCGCCGCCCTCGCGGTCTCCCAGCGCGTGATCGTCGCGCACGCGCGGCAGCTCGTGCTGGACCCGCGCGAGCTCGACCTCGAGCCGCGCCACGCGCGTGCTCGCGCGCGCCTCGAACACGCGCAGGATCACCGCCGTGCGGTCGAGCACCTCGACCCCGAGCGCGCCCTCGAGCTGACGGTGCTGGCCCGGCGTCAGCTCGTCGTCGGCCACCACGACGAGGTCCGCGCGCGCCGGCGGCGGGGTGTGGGGGCCGCGCGGCACCTCGCCCGGGCCGCCGGTGCGGGCGGCGACCTCGCGGAGCTTACCGTCGCCGAGGTAGCTCGGCGACGCGCGCGGGCCGCGCCGCTGGACGACCTCGGCGACGACGGGGAGGCCGAGCCCGGCCAGCAGGTGGGCGAGCTCGTCGAGGGAACGACGCACGGCGGCGTCGGGAAGATCGAGAGACGGCGCGGCGATGACGATCGCGTGCGCGCGAAGCGTGGACATGTCCACCTCACGGACTGCAGAGGTCACGCGGCAGCGCGCACGACCACGCTCGCCCCAGGATCGGGGCGGCGTCGCACGGGGCGCTGCCGGGCTCAGCGGAGGCGGATGCTGTGCACGAGCCCAGGATGGCGCCGGCCGGCGCTCCCGGCAACCGGGATCTGCTCACCCGGAGATCGACGCGTCGGTCGGCCGCAGCTTGGCGTCGAGGCGGACGACCACGGCGTGGCCGGCGAACATGTCGCTGTCGTAGAAGAACACCTCGGCGGAGCCGTCCTCGAACACGGTCACGCCCTCGATGAACAGCTTCGCCGCGAACCCGGCGGCGTCGAGCGCGGGGTCGCCGGCCTCGCGCCAGGTGTCGTTGTACAGCGCGAGCAGCTTGTTCGCGGCGTGGGCGCGGGCCTGCTCGATCGCCGTGCGCTGCAGCTTCGCGGTGAGCCGCCGCGCGCGGGTGAAGAACACCGCGTCGGGCTCGGCCGGGCCCTCGAAGCTGAGCTTCGACGGGCCGTGGGCGTCGAGCTCGACCTTCGTGCTCCACCACCTCAGGTTGCCGTCCCACGCGAACGTGGCGAGCCCCGGGACGACGCGGGTCGGCCGCGGCACCCGCGCCGGCGCCGCCGCGAGCCGCGCCGCGAGTGCGGCGTCCGGTTCCCGGACGAGCGTCTCGACCGTGCTGCGCCAGGTGATGACCAGGCGATCGCCGTCGAGCCGGTAGGTGCCGCGGTCCCCCCACGCGAGGAACCGTCCGCCCTTGGCCGGGACGCGGAAGATCTGGACCTCGATCCCCGGCGGATCGGTCGACGGGTCGAGCACGACCGCGCTGTCCTCGCCCGGGTCGTCGTCGTAGACGACGTCGGTGGGCGTGACCATCCGCGCCGTGGCGCCCGCGAACACGCGGTGCGTCCACCCGGCCCCGACGGCCTTGCCGTCGCCGGCGTCGACCAGCGACTCCACCCGCCACACCCCGTCGAGCGGCCCCGCGGCCACCGGCGGCCGCGCGTCCGCCGCCACCGCCGCGTCGCGAGCGGCCGCGGGCTGCGCCGCCGCGTCGCGCCCGGCCGGCGCGGACGCCGACGGCTCACCTCCGCCCTGGCCCTTGCACCCGGCGAGCGCGAGCGCGAGCGCGAGCGGCCAGCGAGCGCAGCGATGGCCCACGCGCGCCCGCACCGTCAGCGGTTGATGATGTGGACGGCCTCGCCGATCGCGGCGGCCGCGGCCTCGCGGATCGCCTCGGACAGCGTCGGGTGCGGGTGCACGGTCAGGTTGAGATCCTGGACCACCGCGCCCATCTCGATCGCCAGCGCGGCCTCGCTGATCAGGTCGCTCGCGCCGTTGCCGACGATGTGGACGCCGAGGATCTCCTCGGTCCTGGCGTCGCACACGACCTTGGCGAAGCCCTCGGTGTCGTTGACGCTGAGCGCGCGGCCGAGCGCCGCGAACGGGAACTTGCCGACCTTGACCGTGTGGCCCTTGGCCTTGGCCTCGTCCTCGGTGAGCCCCGCCGACGCGATCTCCGGATCGGTGAACACGACCGCGGGGATGACGCGGACGTCGACCGCCGCCTTGTGGCCGGCGAGGATCTCCGCGACCGTCTCGCCCTCCTTGGTCGCCTTGTGCGCCAGCATCATCCCGCCGATCACGTCGCCGATCGCGTAGATACCGCCGACGTTGGTCTTGCACTGGTCGTCGGCGACGATGTAGCCGCGCTTGTCGAGCGCGACGCCGACCTCCTCGAGCCCGAGGCCCTCGGTGTTGGGGCGCCGGCCGATCGACAAGAGGATCTTGTCGGCGTCGATCGTGACCGGCTTGCCGTCCTTCTCGACGGTGAGCACGGCGCGATCGCCCTTGTCCTCCCAGCTCTTGGCCTTGGCGTCGGTCATCACCTCGACGCCCATCTTCTTGAGCTTGCGCGCGACGACGGCGACGCAGTCCTTGTCCATCGACGCCAGGATCGACGGCAGCGCCTCGACCACGGTCACCTTGCTGCCGAACTTGGCGTAGACGATGCCGAGCTCGAGCCCGATGTAGCCGCCGCCGATCACGACGAGGCGCTTGGGCACGTGGTCGAGCGCGAGCGCGCCGGTCGAGTCGATGATCCGGCCCTGGTCGACCTTGAACCCGGGGATCTCCATCGGGCGGCTGCCGGTCGCGATGACGACGCTGCGCGCGATGATCGTCGTCTGGCCCGACGGGCCGTCGACGATCACGCGGTGGCCGTCGGGCCCCGGCTTGGCGAGCTTGGCGGTACCCTCGATCACCTGGGTGCCGTTGCCCTTGAGCAGCGTCTTGACGCCGCCGGTCAGCTTGCCGACGACGCCGCCCTTCCACGCCTGCAGCTTCGCCATGTCGATCGTCGGCTTGCCGACGGTGATGCCGAGGTCGTCGGCGTGGCCGATCTTCTCGAACGTCTTGGCGGCGTGGATCACCGCCTTGGACGGGATGCAGCCGACGTTGAGGCACACGCCGCCCCAGTACTGCTTCTCGACGACGGCGGCCTTGATCTTGAGCTGCCCCAGGCGGATGCCGCACGGGTAGCCACCAGGACCGCCGCCGATCACGACGGCGTCGACTCGAACCTCGGACATCGGTGCTCTCCTTCGGACTTCGCGCGGCCGACGAGGCCGCGTCAGTGATCGTGTGGGTCGCCGTCCGCGGCGCGGAGCGCGGCGAGCTGCTCGCGCTGCCGCCACGTCGGCTGTTCGTACACGTCCTCGATCAGCGTGTCGACCGCCGGCGGGCCGGCCGCCTCGACCGTCGCGATCACGTCGCGCACGCGCGCCTCGAGCGCCGCGGCGAGCGCGTCGTGCTCACCCGGCTCGAGCCAGCCGCGCGCCTCCATGAATACGCGCAGCCGGTGCAGCGGGTCGCGCTGGCGGCGCCACACCTCGGTCACCGCCTCGTCGCGGTAGCGCGTCGGGTCGTCCGACGAGCTGTGCGCGCTGACGCGGTACGTGAGCAGCTCGATGAACGTCGCGCCTCCGCCGCGCCGCGCCTTGTCGGCGGCGTAGCGGCACACCTCGTACACGGCGAGCACGTCGTTGCCGTCGGCGCGCAGCGACTCGAGGCCGTAGCCGAGGCCCTTGAGGGCGATCGTCTCCGCCGCGGTTTGGTGGACGCCGGGCGTCGAGATCGCCCACTGGTTGTTCTGGCAGATCAGCACGACCGGCGCGTGGAACACGCCCGCGAAGTTCATCGCGACGTGGAAGTCGCCCTCGCTGGTAGCGCCGTCGCCCATGTAGCCGAACGCGCAGCGATCGCGATCGCCGAGCGCCTTCATCGCCATCGCGACGCCGACCGCGTGCGGGATCTGCGTCGCGATGCACGACGACATCACGACGTAGTGGTTCGCGCGGTCGATCGGGTGGCACGGCATCTGCCGGCCCTTGGTCGGGTCGAGCGCGTTGCCGAAGATCTGCGCGATGTACGACTCGAGCGTCATCCCGCGGAACAGGCCGACGCCGGCCTCGCGCAGCGCCGGGACGATCCAGTCGTCGGGGCGGCTCGCCGCGGCCGAGCCGACGACCGCCGCCTCCTGGCCGAGCGCCTCGCCGTAGAACCCGATCCGGCCCTGGCGCTGCAGCGCCATCATCCGCGCGTCGGTGACGCGGATCGTCAGCATGCCCTCGTGCAGCCGCCGGGTCAGCGCGCGGTCGAACCCGGCGACGCCGGCGTCGTCCGCGGTGCCGTCCTCGCGCAGGATCTGGAACAGGCTGCGCGCCTTGGCGTCCTCGTCGAGGTCGAAGTAGACGAACGAGCCCCGCCGCGGCGCGTGGAGCACCGGATCGGGCGTGGATCCGGTCGCGGTCTCGACGGAGGGCTCGGCCACGGGGCGATCCTTACACCATCTCCATGAACATGGTGGTCGGGTCCTCGAGCAGCGCCTTGACGTCCTGCAGGAACATCGCGCCGTCCCAGCCGTCGACCAGGCGGTGGTCGAGGGAGATCGACACGTTCATCAGCCAGCGCGCGACGATCTGGCCGTTCCGGACCGCCGGGCGCTCCTCCATCTTGTGGATCCCGACGATCCCGACCTCGGGGAAGTTGATGATCGGCGTGGCGAGCACGCCGCCCAGCTTGCCGAGCGAGGTGATCGTGAAGGTCGAGCCGGTGAGCTCCTCGCGCGTCGCGGTGCCGGTGCGCACCGCCTCGCCGAGCCGGTCGATCTCGCGCGCGAGGTCGAAGATCGAGCGCTTGTCGGCGTCGCGCAGCACGCTGACCGCCAGCCCGTTGGGGCCCTGGGCCGCGATCCCGAGGTGGTAGTACTTCTTGCGGACGATCTCCTGCGTCGCCTCGTCGAGCGAGGCGTTGAGCGCGGGCCACTTCTTGAGGCCCGACACCACCGCCTTGATGATGAACGGCAGGTAGGTCAGCTTGACGCCGCGCTCGGCCGCACGCGCCCGGGCGCGCTCGCGCACCGCGACGAGGTCGGTCATGTCGACCTCCTCGACGTAGGTGAAGTGCGTCGCCGTGAACTTGCTGCGGGTCATGTTGTCGGCGATGCGCTTGCGCATGCCGCGGAACGGGATCCGCTCCTCCTCGCCGCCCGCCGCGATCGCCACCGGCGCGAAGCTGCGCGCGGGCGCCGCCGCCGCCGCGGGCGACGAGGCCGCCGGCGCCCCACCGCCCACGCCGTACCGCTTGACGTCGTCGGTGGTGACGCGGCCGTGCTTGCCCGTCGCCGGGACGCGGCCGATCTCGATGCCCATCTGGCGGGCCAGCCGGCGCGTCGCCGGCGTCGCGAGCACGCGCTCGCCGGGCGCGCGAGGCGTCGCGTCGACGACCTCGACCGCAGCCGCGGGCGCGGCCGCACGCGGCGCCGCGACGGCCGGGACCGCGGCGTGGGCGGGCGCCTTGTGGCAGTTGCCGTTGCCGTTGCTGCCCGCGTGACCGTGCGCCACCGGCGCCGCGACGGCCGCGCCGCCGCTGCCGTCGTCGATCACCAGCAGCACCTGGCCGACGGGGCAGATCTGCCCCGCGGCGTAGTTGATCTTGGCGATCCGACCGGCGCGCGGCGACGGGATCTCGACCGTCGCCTTGTCCGTCATGATCTCGACGATCGGCTGGTCGAGCGCGACGACGTCGCCCTCGGCGACCTTCCACGCGACGATCTCGCCCTCGACGACGCCCTCACCGATGTCAGGCAGGTGGAACTCGAAGGCCATGTCACCACTCCAGCGTCTTGCGGATCGTGCCGAGCGTGCGGTCCGCGTTCGGCATGTACTCGTGCTCGAGCGTGTACGGGAACGGCGTGTCGAACCCGGTGACGCGCAGGATCGGCGCCTCCAGGTACTCCATCGCGCGCTCCTGGATCGACGCGATCAGCTCGGCGCCGAAGCCGCACGTGCGCGGCGCCTCGTGCAGCACGACGCAGCGGCCGGTCTTCTTGACCGACGCGATGATCGTGTCGATGTCGAACGGCAGCAGCGTGCGCAGGTCGATGACCTCGACCGAGATGCCCGCGGCCTCGGCCTTCTTCGCCGTCTCCTCGGCGATCGACACCATGCCGCTGTACGCCAGCAGCGTGCAGTGCGTGCCCTCGCGGACGATCGCCGCCTTGCCGAGCTCGAGCGTGTAGTCGTCCTCGGGGACCTCGCCGCGCGACGCGCGGTAGATCCGCTTGGGCTCCATGAACAGCACCGGGTCCGACTGGCGCAGGCACGCCAGCAGCAGGCCCTTGGCGTCGTACGGGTTCGACGGCGCGACGACCTTGAGGCCCGGCGTGTGGATGAACAGCGCCTCGGGCGACTGCGAGTGGTAGTGGCCGCCACGGATGCCGCCGCCGACGGGCGTGCGGATCACGACCGGGCACGGGTACTGGCCGCCCGAGCGGTACCGGAACTTCGCCAGCTCGTTCACGATCTGGTCGAACGCCGGGAAGATGAAGTCGCCGAACTGGATCTCCGGCACCGGGCGCAGGCCGTAGAGCGCCATGCCGATCGCGGTGCCGATGATGCCGGCCTCGGCGAGCGGCGTGTCGATCACGCGGTCCGCGCCGAACTCGTCGTACAGGCCGCTGGTGGCGCGGAACACGCCGCCGAACTTGCCGACGTCCTCCCCGAGCACGACGACCCGCGGGTCACGCCGCATCTCGGTGCGCAGCGCGTCGCGAACGGCTTCGATGATGTTCATCGTGGGCATGTAGAGGTTCCTGAGCGTTCGGGTTCCGGATCCGGGGGCTCTCCAGGTCTCGCCCCGCGCGCCAGCGCGGGGCTCAGCCTCAGACACGACGACCAGGGAGGCGCTGGGGGGTGTGGGGGGAGGGACCTCCCCCTCTACGAGATCGCTGGGGGGTGTGGGGGGAGGAACCTCCCCCCACATCAGATCAGTGCGCGTGGGGGGACTTGGTGCGGGCCTGCTGGAGCAGCCAGTCGCGCTGCTCGGCGAGGTGCCACGGCATGTGCTCGTAGACCTCCTCGAACATCGACTCGATCGGCGGCGCGCCGAGCTTGTCGGACTTGCCGAGGAACTCGGTGATCGACTGGTTGTGGCGCTCGACGATCGAGCCCTCGAGCTGCTCGCTCCACAGGCCGATGTGCTTGAGGTACGTGCGGAACCGGTTGAGCGGGTCCCGCTTCTCCCACGGCTCGGGCGCGTGCGGGTCGCGGTAGACCGACGGGTCATCCGACGAGCTGTGGCCCTGGACGCGGTACGTCAGCGCCTCGATCATCGTCGGGCCGTCGCCGGCGCGCGCGCGATCGACCGCCTCGGTCGCGACCTGGATCATCGCCAGGATGTCGTTGCCGTCGACGCGGATGCCCGGCATGCCGTAGCCGACCGCCTTGGCCGCGTAGGTCTTGGCCGCGGTCTGGCGCTCCGTCGGCACCGAGATCGCCCAGCCGTTGTTGCGGCAGACGAGCACGACCGGCGCCTTGTACACGCCGGCGAAGTTCATCGCGACGTGGAACTCGCCCGTCGACGAGGTGCCCTCGCCGAAGAACGTCATCGCGACATCGTCCTTGCCCATGATCTTGGCGGCGTGCGCGGCGCCGACCGCCTGCGGGATCTGGGTGCCGACCGGCGAGCTGATCGACACGAGGTTGAGCTCGCGCGCGGTGTGGTGGACCGGCATCTGCCGCCCCTTCACCGGATCCTTCTCGTTGCCGAACATCTGGTTGATGAAGTTCTCGACGCTGTAGCCGCGCCAGAACCACGCGCCCTGCTCGCGGTAGCTGGGGAACACCCAGTCGGTGAGCCGCAGCGGGACGACGGCGAAGTGCGTCGCCTCCTCGCCGATCGACTTCATGTAGAAGCCGAGGCGCCCCTGGCGCTGCAGGCGCATCATGCGGTCGTCCATCGTCCGGACGAGCAGCAGCGTGTCGAACATCCGACCGAGCGTCTCTTCCGAGAGCTCGGGGACCTTCACTCCGGGCAACACCCGGCCTTCGTCGTCGAGCACGCGGCGCAGGTCGTCTTGCATCTGCACGGCAACCATGGAGACCTCCTCGGAGCTTCGCGGCCCCCGGTGTACTGAGCCCATGAAGGGGTGTCAAGGCAGGCCGCGAGAGGAGTTGGTCGGTCCGGTTTGACCGTGTGCGTCGAGCCAGACAGAATGCGCCCGTGCTGACGTTCATCCTCATCGCGCTCCTCGTCGTGGTCGGCGGCGCGGCCACGGTGGGCGGCGTCATGTACGCCAACGAGAAGAAGCGGCGTGGCCTCGGCGGCAAGGCGCCGAAGGCCCTGCCATCCGGCGGTGGCGACAGGTTGCTGGAGCGGACGATCCGCGACCTGCGCACCGGCGACGTGCTGTCGATCGACGGGCGCGACTTCCTGGTCGAGGGCGTGATCGGCTACGACGAGGACGGCCACCGGTGGAGCGCCGGGCGGATCGTCGACGGCTCGGACGCGCAGTGGATCGTCGTCGGGATCGAGCGGGTCGGGGCGTCGCTGATCCGCCTGATGACGCACGACCCCGCGGTCGACATGTCGGGCTACCCGCCCGAGGCGATCGTCGTCGGTTCGACACGTTACGCGCTCGACAAGCGCGGCACCGCCACCGCCAAGCTGTCCGGCGACGTCGGGGCGATGGGAGGGATGAAGGAGGCGCGCCCGGCCGGCCACGTCGAGCGCTGCCGGTGGTGGCTCTACAACGCCGCGGGCGACGACACGCTCATCGTCGAGCAGTGGGGCGGCGAGTACCGCGTGCTGCGCGGCCGCAAGGTCGCCGGCGAGACGATCGACCTGATCCCGGGCAGCTAGGCGCTCCGACCGACACGAAGTGATCCGGTCGGAGCACTTCTGGGCGGGGTGGGTCCCGACGAGCTCTGCTCGTCGGGCGGGGCGGCGCGCCCCCGGGGTTAGAGGCGGCGTGCCGTGGCGGAGCAGAATGCGACCGCCCCCGCC
>WYBA01000394.1 GCA_011526095.1 Myxococcales bacterium
ATCGTCGTGGCCAAGGCGGCGCTGGCGCTGGGGCGGCCGGTGATGTGGCGCGACGCCGAGCGCGCCCGCGCCGCTGCCGACGCCGAGATCGACGCGGCCGACGCCCGGCTCGCCGGGGCCGGCGCGCGCGTGGCGCAGCTCGCCGCCGACCTGGCCGAGCGCGCGAGCGCCCTGCGCGCGGCGCTCGCCGCCGCCGGCCTCCAGCCGTTCGCGGGCGACGACGCCGCGCTCGCCCACCACGTCCGCGTCACCCAGCGCGGCGACGCGTTCCGCGGCCTCGACAACCTGCGCCAGCGCCTCGCCGACGCCGAGCGCGCCGGCGAGGCCGCGGCCGACGAGCTGGACCGCGACGGCTCGCGCGGCGTGCGGTTCCTCGCCCACGCCGCGCGGTTCGGCTTCACCTACGACCGCGCGCGCAACCACGTCGAGGACCGCCGCGGCCAGCCGCTCGCCGGCGTCCTCGCCGAGCTCGACCGCACGCTCGCCGAGCAGCGCACCGTGATCAACGAGCACACGCGCACGCTGATGGACACGCTCGTCATGGGCGAGCTCGCGCGCCACCTGCAGGGCCAGGTCCACCACCTCCACGAGACGGTCAAGGGCATCAACCGCGTGCTGCGCGGCCTGCGGTTCGGGCCCTCCGAGTACCAGTTCCAGGTGTCGCCGCGCCCCGACCGCGCCGAGATCGTCGACGTCGTCGGGCGCCTGTCGCTCCTGGACGAGGACAGCCGCCGCCAGTTCCGCGCGTGGATCGACGGCCACCTCGACGAGCTGCGCGCCGGCGACGACGCCACGCCGCCCCTGCTCGACTACCGCCGCTGGTTCGAGTTCAAGCTACGGATGAGCACGACCGACGCCGAGGGCGTCGAGCTGACCCACCGGCTGCGCCAGGTCGGCTCCGGCGGTGAGCAGGGCGTGCCCAACTACCTGCTCGTGCTGTCGCTCGCGCACCTGATGTTCGACGCCGCCGGCGCCGCGGTCCGGCCGCTGCTGTTCGACGAGGCGTTCTACGGCATCGACGCCGGCCGTCGCGACCAGCTGCTCCGCCTCGCCACCGACCTCGGCCTGCAGCTCGTCGTCGCCTCGCCCGACCAGGACGGCGCGACCGCCGCCGTCCGCGCCGCGACCACGCTGTTCGTCGTCAAGGACGCCGACCACGACGTCCACCTCGCGCCCTACCACTACTGGAACACCGCCCACGCCCCGCAGGCCGACCTGTTCACCCCGCCCCCGGATCCCGCCGCGGCCGTGTGCCGCGGCTGATCGGGCTCAGCAGCCGCAGCCCGAGTACCGCGTCTCGCTGAGCTCGGCGATCACCAGCGACCGCCCCGCCGCCGCCAGCGCCACGACCTCCCCGCCGACGAGCGTGCAGTGGGTGCTGCCCGCGGCGCACGAGCCGCCCAGCGCCAGCCTCGCCAGCAGCGCCTCGCCGTCGAGCTCGGCGGGCGCCACGCGCCGGGTGATGCGGGTCATCGAGCCGTCGTGCTCGACCATCTCGCCGTCGTCGTCGAGGTCGGTGTCGTCGGGATCCTGCGGCTGGCTGGGGTCGTGGTAGTCGTCGTAGGACTCGTCGACGGTGATCACCCCGCGCCGGCCGATCCACGCCGACAGCCGCTCGAGCCGGTCGTCGAGGCTGGAGGCGCCGAGCACGCACAGCGCGCGCAGGTGGGCCTCGGGATCGCGCGTGTCGGGGCGGGCCGGCAGGTACGACGCGTCCCCGCGCACCGCCAGCGCCTCGGCCGCGCGCGCCGCCAGGCCGCAGTCGACGTCGTCCGCGAGCGCGACCAGCGCCGTGGTGACGTCCGCGCCGGGATCGTCGGCGAACGCCGCGAGCACCGCCGCGCGCGTGTCGACGCCGAGCGCGTCGTCGTCGAGCGCGCCGAGCAGCGCGTCGCGGTGCGCCGCCGGCCGCTCGACGAGCCGCAGCACCGCCGCGTCGAGGTGCAGCTCGGTCGCCGCGCGCAGGATCGCGTCATCGCCCTCCAGCGCGGCGACCTGCTCCTCGGCCAGCGCCTCGTCCGCGACCGCCAGCAGCGCCAGCCGCTGCGCGTCGTCCTCGACCGCGTCGAACGCGGCCGCCTGCAGCTCGGCCTCGGGCGCGCGCATCGCGACCAGCCCGACGAGCACGTCGTGGAGCCCGGCCGCGTCGCCAGGCTCGAGCCGCGACAGCGCCCACAGCGCCAGCCGGCGGCGCAGGCACGGATCGTCGAACGTCGCGCCCGGATCGAGCGCGTCGAGCTCCGTCCACTCGTCGCCGCACTCGTTGTGCACGATGACGTCCTCGCAGGCGAAGCCGCCATCGCGCAGCAGCGTCCGCGCCATCGCCGCGGCCGTCGCCGGCTCCGCGTCCAGCTCGGCGAGCTGCGCCTCGTAGCCCAGCGCGGTCGGCGCCAGCACCCGCCAGCGCCCGCGCGCGTCAGCGCCGTCACGCGGCACTCCCGCGACCTCGACCGCGTTGCCGAGCGCGCCCGACTCCCCCGCGACCGCGGGCACCACGCCCCGCGCCGCCCCGCCGCAGCTCCCGAGCGCCAGCACCGACGACAGCACCAGGATCTCCGTCCGCATGCAGATCACACGCGCGAGCCGTCGCGGTCATTCCACGCGGCGCGAGGGGCCATCGGTGCGAGGTGCGCCTACCCGCCGGGCAACCGCCGGCTCAACGTCCGCGCAGCCGCGCGGCCCAGTAGCCAGGCCGGCGCCTGTGATGGGCGACGGCCACGATCAGCACGCCCTCCGCATCAACGGCATAGACGACCGAATACGGGAAGCGGCGCAGCACGCGGCGCCGGATCTCGGCGCGTCCACGCCACGGCGACCCCGCCAGCGGAACCTCGCAGATCTCATCGACGCAACGATCGACCGCATCCGCGAACCGGCGCCCGCCCTCGTGGCCGTACCACAGCGCGGCGGCCAGGTACTCGGCGAGCGCGGCGGGGTGGAAGCGATGAGGGATCACGGACGAAGCGCATCGAGCGCCGCGCGGACCCGGGCGCGAGCGTCGGCGCCATCGACCGTGTCCACGCTGCCATCACGGACCTCGCGGAGCCGGTGGTCGACCTCGGCAGACCACGCCTCCTCCCACTCCTGGGGTGACAGCTCCTCCGCCTCGGGCTCGAGACTGCCGAGCAGCCGCGCGGCGAGCTTGCCCCGTTCGTCGTCGGGGAGCTGGAGCGCTTGAGCGAGCAGGGCCTCGAATGCCGTCACGATCCGAGTCTAGCGCCGCCCCGCCGCGAAGGGTCGAAGAATCTCGGGCCCGTGTCTCCCTCGGGCGCGACGGTCTCGTCGCCCCCCGCGCCGCTCACCCCCGCATCGCCGCGACGTCGATCCCCAGCCGCCGGCACCACCGCCGGATCTGCACCGGCGCCTTGCCCATCGCGCGCGCCGCGGCCATCACGTTGCCGCGGCTGTCGCGCAGCACCTCGATCAACCGCTCGCGCAGCGCGCGGTCCTCCGGCCGCAGCGCCGCCGCCGCCAGCGCGCTCGTCGCTGCCGGCGCCTCGCGCATCGCCTCGGGCAGGTGCTCCAGCTTGACCTCGCCGCCCTCGGCCAGCACCACCGCCGCGCGCAGCGCCTGCTCCAGCTCGCGGACGTTGAGCGGGTAGCCGTGCGCCAGGAGCGCCCGCGCCGCCGCGCGGTGGAAGCTCACCTGCGCCGGCGCCTCGCACACCCGCGGCAAGATCGCCGCGACCAGCGCGCCGACGTCCTCGCGCCGCTCGCGCAGCGGCGGCAGCGCGACCTCGAACCCGGCGAGTCGCGCGTACAGATCCTGGCGGAACGCGCCCGCGTGGATCCGCCCGGCCAGGTCCTGGTGCGTCGCCGACACCACCCGCACGTCGACCGCGATCGCGTCCTCCGCGCCGACCGGCCGCACCTCGCCCTCCTGCAGCACGCGCAGCAGGGCCACCTGCGAGTCCGCCGGCAGCTCCGCGATCTCGTCGAGGAACAGCGTACCGCCGTCGGCGCGCCGCACCAGCCCCTCGCGATCGCCGTGCGCCCCGGAGAACGCGCCGCGCCGGTGCCCGAACAGCTCGCTCTCGATCAGCGTGCGCGGCAGCGCCCCGCAGTTCACCGCGACGAACGCCCCGCGCCGCCCCGACCGCTCGTGGACCGCGCGCGCGATCAGCTCCTTGCCCGTGCCCGTCTCGCCGCGGACCAGCACCGGCACCCCCGACGGCGCGATCCGCGCCAGGTCCGTCGCGTGCCGCTCCATCACCAGGCTCACCGTGCGAAAGGCGGCCGGCGTCGCCGCCGGCTCCGCCGCCAGGTCCCGGTCGACGAGCGCGCCGGGCCCACCCCCGCCTGCGCCCGAGACGCCCGCGCCCGCCGCGCCCGCCGCCTCGTCGCGGAACACCAGCATCGTCCCGCCGACCTCGATCACATCGCCGTCGACCAGCGCCACCCGCGCCGTCGCCTCGCCGTTGACCACCGTCCCGTTCTTCGACCCCAGATCGTGCAGCTCCCACCCGCCCGGCACCCGCGCCAGCCGCGCGTGCTGCCGCGACAGCTCCTGATCGGCCAGCGCCAGCTCCGCCCGCCGCCCCGCCCGCACCACCGCCCGCCGCGGCCCCCGCCCGAGCACCAGCTCGTCGACCTCGCCCAGCGCCACCCGCATCGCCGCCGTCAGCGGCGCCTTCGTCACCATCGCCACGATCAGCCGCGGCGCCTCGACCAGCAGGTCCTCGCCCGACTCGTCGTCGGTGCGGCTCACCGTCTGGGTGAGATCAGGCGTGGGATCGACCGAGGACACGACCTTGCCGGACATAACACGCCCGCATGTCGCCCGGCACGGCGCGCGGATGCGCGGCAAGGGGCGGCAACGGCCAGCCCGCCGCCGCGCGCGTCATGGCGCCACGCCCAGCTCCGCGGCCGTCGCGGCGGCCGGGACCGCCGCGCAGGTCGCGGCCAGCGTCGCCCCGCTGCGCGCGATCAGCTCGAGCATCGCGCCCATGTCGGCCACCGGCCGGGTGATCGCGACCGCGCACGCGGTGTACGCGCGGTCCTCGAGCGCGCCGAAGCGGGCCACGCCGCCCTCCGAGGCGCGCATCGCCCAGTGACCGCGCTCCTGCACGCCCAGCCGTGACACCAGCGCGAGCGCGTCGCGCGCGTCGATCGCCTCGGTCGTGACGAACACGACCGCGAGCGCGCCCGTCGCGACCTCGAGCGCGCGCGCGCCGCGGACCGCGACGAGGTCGACGCGCGCGTCGCCCCCGGGCACGACGTCGACACCGATCGGCGCCAGCGGCGCGCCCTGCAGCGGATCGCCGGCGACCGCGGAGACGCTGTATCTCCCGGCGGCCGCGCGCGTCACCCGGTACGCGCCGTCGGGGCCGCCGAGGACGATCGACATCGCCAGCGGCGAGGCGTGCGGCTGCGCCGCGACGACCGCCGGCGCCGGGCGCCCGCCGGCCCGAACGGTGCCCGAGATCGAGCCGGTCCCCGCGAGCACCAGGCGCAGCGGGCCGGCCGCGCCCGGCGCCAGCGTCTGCGGCGTCGAGCGGCCGGAGGCGTGGCTGGCGACGACCGTGACCGGCCCGCCGGACAGGCCGCGCAGCGTGAACCGACCGTCGGCGCCGGTGAGCGCGCGCTTCACCTCTCCCTGGAACGTCGGCGCCCGGCTGCCGCTGTCGGCGGCCATCCCCGTGCCGACCAGCACGGTCGCGGCGATCACCTCCGCGCCCGCCACCGGCCGATCACCGCTGTCGACGGCGATCCCCTCGACGCTGCGCCCGCGCGCGACCGTGATCGTGCCGACGTCGGCGGCTCCCGCCGAAGGAACCACGACCTCGACCGCCTCCCCGGGCGCGATCTCGGGCCCCTCGACGCGCAGCCCGTACGTGCCCGGCGCGACGCCATCGACCCGGAACACGCCGTCGGTGAACGCCCGCGGGGAGACGCCCGCGCCGAGCGTCACCGTGAACACCGCGGGCGCGCCGCCGTCGGCGAACGCGACCCGTCCCGCGATCGCGCCGGGCGCGGGCAGGACGAGCCGCACCGGCGCGCCGGTCCGCGCGCGAACGGGCGCCTGCGCCGGCGCCGCGGGCGTCCCCGGCCGCGTCGCCACCAGCTCGTACTGGCCCGGCGGCAGGCCGCTGACCCGGAAGCCGCCGCCGCCGTCGGTGAGCGCGCGACGGATGAAGCGCGCGTGCTCGTCGACGAGCGAGACGTCCACCTGCGCCGCCTCGACCGGCTCGCCCGCGCCGTCCACGACCTCGCCCCACAGCGCCTCGACGAGATCGAGGCGCAGCACGAGCTCGACCGTGCCCTGCGTCAGGTCCGCCGACTGCGCCCAGCAGCTCGCGTCCTGGCCCTCGGCGCCGACCCACACCTCCTCGCGCGGCAGGTCGTCGATCACGAAGCTGCCGTCCGCGGCCGCGTGCGTCGTCGGCGGCACGACGCCGGCGTTGTACACGCGCACGGCGGCGCCAGCGGCGGGCGTGCCGTCGACGTACACGACCCGGCCGCGCACGACGCCCGCGGCGAGCAACACCACTGTCGCGCCCTCGACCGGCGCGTCGGCGACCAGCACCTCGCCCGACGCCCCCGGGGCGTGACCGTGCGCTCTCGCGCGCAGCCGGTACGCGCCCGCGGCGATCCCGTCGAGCACGAACGCGCCGTCCGGCCCTGACACCGCGCCGTCGCGCTCGGCCGACATCCCGGCCGTCCAGTCGCCGGTCGGCTCGGCCCACACCCGCGCGCCCGCGATCGGCCCGCCGCGCTCGTCGCGGACATGGCCGCTGACCGTCGTGCCGGGCTCCAGGGCGAACGTGAGCGCGGCGACGTCGTCGCCGACCACCACCGCGCCCTGCCCGCGCGCGAAGCCCGGCGCCCGCGCCACGACGTTCCAGTGCCCGCGCACCACCGGCAGCAGCGACGCCTCTCCCTCGGCAGACGTCGTCGCGGCGACCACGATCGGCGCGCGCACCTCGACGACGGCGCCGGCGATCGGCGCGCGCGACCACGCGTCGACGACGCGGACCGCGACGCGCCCCGGCGACGCCAGCCGCAAGACGACCGGATCGCTGGACGGCGACAGCCGCACCTCGACCGGCCCCGCCACGCCGGCCACCGACGACGCGCTGACCCGGTAGCGCCGGGCGATCAGGCCCGCGACGCTGAACGAGCCGTCGTCCTCGGTGATCGCGGTGCGCTCCGGCTGCGTGTCGACGTGGATGGTCACGCCACCGACCGGCCGCTCCTCGCCGTCGAGGACCTGGCCCTCGAGCACCAGCTCACCCACCGGATCGGGCGTGCCCTCCCACGCGCGCGCCGGCGCGCGCGCCCCGGCGCCTTGCCCGCCGCTCGCGCCCACGCGCGCCTCGCCGCCGCCGCCATGCTTGCTCACGCCTCGCGCGGCGTCGCGCGGCCACAGCAGCCAGGCTGCGGCGAGCGCGGCGAGCGCGGCGGCGACCAGGAAGACGAACGTAGGTCTGCGTCGAGTCATGTCATTCCTCGAGGGGCTCAGCGGCCCCGCCGGGCCAACCGTCATGCCCAGACACTGCGGCGGCAGATGGTGCGCCCGCATGTCGTCCACACGCGGCCGAGTTGCCCGGCAAGGTGCGGCAGCGCGCGGTGCGCCCCGCTCACGCCGAGCCGGCCACACGCACGGTCACGGCCGTGCCGCGGCCGCGAAGTGTGCGTCGAGGTCGACGGGAAGGGTCACTCGCGTCGTGAAGGTCACCTCCGGGAACGGCGCGTCGACGTCGAGGTCGCTCGCCTCACCCGTCCCTTCGAGCAACTCCGCCACGCACGCCTCGCTCCACCCCGACTCCCCCGACGCTGGCCGAAGGCCGGAGACGGCCAGGCGTGCCGGACCAGCGACGACATCCACGTCCACCTCGATCGCGCCGGGCGCCGGTCCTTGGGCGCTCGCGCGGCAGCCATCGAGCGACAGCGCCACACCCTGTCGCGCGACCGCGTCGATGATCAAGCGCGCCAGCGCGCGGTCGACGCCCTCCGCGACCGCGCTCCACGCCCCGGGCTCCTCGGCGCGCAGCCGCACGAGATCGACCGCCGTCTCCACCTCCGAAACCGTCGCCACGGCCGCGCGCATGCTCTGCCGAGCTCGCGGCGCCGGCGCCTCTCGCTGTCTCAGGCCCGCCTCGCCTCGCTCGACCACGTCGGCTGCGACCGGCGCGTCCACCGCCGCGCGCGGGCGTGCCGGAGCGATCGCGCGCACCAGCACGAAGCCGAGCGCGGCCGCGGCCACCACCAGCAGCGCCGTCCTCATGGCGCCTCAGCCTCTGCGTGCGCCAGGAAGCGCTGGTAGCGCTCGCGGATCGTCGGATAGGCGCGCGCCGCGTCCACCTGCGCCTGCGCGAACGCCGCCGCGGTCAGCCGCGGCTGCTCGAACGCCTCGAACAGCAGCCGGACCGTCACCTCGGCGCGCTCACCCGTGACGCTCGATCCGGGTCGCATCACCACGCCGTCCGCGAAGACCACGAACGGCATCGCGTCACGCACCACGTCGACCTTGTCCGCCGGCGCGCCGAGCATCAGCTCGCACGTCCGCGACAGGCAAGACGCCGACCGGACCTCGACGTAGGGCTGGTGCTCGGCGAAGCCCGCCGCGACGACGTCCACGAGCGTGCGCTCCATCGGCGCGGCCCACGCCTCGTCTCGTCCGGGATCGGAGAAGTCGAAGCCCGTCTCGTCGGCGCGAAGGCGCCGCGACGGCCCACTCGCAGACGCCGTCGCCGACCTTGCCGTATCGGGGCGCGCGCCGGGGCCCGCGCCTGTGTCGCCCTCCACCTCGGATCCCGACGCGACGATCGGAGCGGATACGCCACCGCCCCTACGCTCCTTCATCCCATGCCGCGCCTCCACCGCCGTCGGCGTCGGGCTCGGCCCCGGTCGGCTCGACCACGCCACGAGCCCGCCGATCGCGAAGGCCGCAGCAATCAACAGGCCGCGCGTCGCCCGCGTCATGGCCTCGACCTCCCATCGCACCGCGTGAGCACCTCGACGGAACGATCGAGGCGGACGGATCCATCCCCAGCGACGAGCCGCGTCACCGCGGCGCGAGGCGCGCGGCCACCGCCGTCGGCGCCTCGAAGATGATGTCGAGCTCCACGATCGGATCCGGCGTGGTCAGCGTGGCCGTGGCGACGCCGAAGTACTCGTCGAGGCAGGCTCGCTCCACACCCGGCAGCGCCGGCGCGTCCACCTGCCCGCCGCTGACCTGCACCGTCTGGTCACGCGTCGTGACGCGCCAGCGAACATCGACGACCGCCGTCTCGGACACCCCCCGGAGGCCACACACCTCAGCGGGCGTGCCGACGCTCGCGATGCGCGCCTCCAGCGCCTGGAACACGGCACGATCGATCCGCGCGAACGTGTAGCGCCCCTGCACCGCGTCGGCCTCCATCACGTCGACGTACAGCTCGCGACCGGCCACCTCGAGGTCATCCTCGTCGGCGAGCCCGCCCACCGAGCCGAGCGACGGCTCGAATGCGACGCCAGCGCTCCGGGGCACATCCCGCGCGGGCCGCGCCGCCCGACCGGCATCTGCCGGGCGCGCGGGCGCGGGCGTCGCTACCGCCCGCGCCGTCCAGAACCCCGCGATCGCCAGCGGGACGACGATCAACCAGCTCTTCAACGGTCCCACGGTCGCCCCTCCTGCTCTGCTCGCACGATCCGCTCGATCTCGGCGCGACGCGCCTCCCGCAGCCGGTCGTACCACTCTTGCCACTGGCTAGCTCCGTCGAAGCCCTCGAGCTTGACCGTGTACCGCAGCTTCATCACGTCCGCGTTCCCGGCCTGGAACCTCGGCTTGACGCTCGGCCCCAGCGGTGATGTGAGCCCGACGAACAGCGTGACGCGGTCGTAGATGTCGCCCGGGACGTCCACCTCGACCTCACAGGTCCAGCTCAGACAGCGCACCTCGGCGACGTCCACATCGGGGAACACCTCGAGCGCGGCGGTGAGCGCACGCGACATCGAACGCTCCATCCCGGACGCCCACTCCTCGTCGCGCTCCGTGTCGGGCGGCAACTCGACCTTCGGGAGCTCGCGCTGAACGACCACCGCAGGTGTGAAGCGCGCCGCATCGACGCCGACCGGGCGGCTGCGGCTCCACCGACGGCGCGGCGCCTGCCTCGCCGCGACGGCGTCTTGCGGCGTCTCGCTCGCCGGGATCTCGCCCTCGCGCGCCGTGGCCGTGGCGGCTCGTTCACGCCCTGCCGGCGTCGGCGCCGACAGCGCTCCGGCGACGCACGCCGCTGCGATGGTCGCGATCTGGAGCAAGAAGCGCACTCTCGTCGGCGCGCTCGGGTGCGACGGGCCTGACAGGCTGGCTCCAGTGTCCGGGTGAGACGAAGTCACTCGCGCGCGCCCGAGCCCGCTCTCCCGCCAGCCAGCGCTTCCACGCGGAGATCTTGTACTCGCCGAAGTCCTGGGCGGCGCACTTCGTGAGGCATCGATGCGCGAAGTTGTGGTTGTTCGGCTGTCGCAGCTCGAGCATCGCCACCAGCGTGTCGCCGGCCACGTCCAACCAGCGTGGACGACCGCGGGTGTGCGCGGAACTCGCCGCCGCAGCCCGCGCCACGAGCTCGCGTCACCGGGCCACACGCAACTGGGCCGCGGTGGCGCCGTCCGGCACGGCCGCGCACGACACGGGCATCCCGGCGCCGCGGCGGGCGATCAGCTCGAGCATCTCGCCGACATCCTCGACCGGCTCGGTGATCGCGACAGCACACGCGGTGTAGGCTCCGCCCTCGAGTGCGCCGAAGTGTGCGACGCCGCCGTCGGCGGCGCGCATGGCCCAGTGGCCACGCTCCTGGACGCCTAGCCGCGAGACCAGCGCGAGCGCGTCGCGCGCCTCGTGCGGCTCGGTCGTGACGAACACGACCGCGGGCCCGCCGGTCGTGATCTCCAGCGCGCGCAGTCCGCGCACCACCACGAGGTCGACCTGCGCATCGCGGCCCGACGCGACCGCGACGCCGACGGGCGCAAGCGGCGCGCCGCGCAACGGATCGCTGGCCACCGCCGCGACGCTGTAGCGGCCCGCGGCCGCGCGCGGCACGCGGTAGGCGCCGTCGGCGCCGGCCAGCACGATCGACATCGCCAGCGGTGAGGCGTGCGGCTGCGCGGCCACGACGGCGGGGCCCGCCTGCCCGCCGACGCGCACGGTTCCAGAGATCGAGCCGGTGGCTGCGAGCACCACGCGCAGCGGCTCCGCGCCCGGCACCGCGGTTTGCGGCGTCGAGCGCCCCGCCGTCGCATGGCTGGCGACGACCGAGACCGCACCGCCGGACAAGCCGCGGAGCGTGAACCGACCGTCAGCGCCGGTGAGCGCGCGCGTGACCTGCCCCTGGAACGTCGGCGCGCGGCTGCCGCTGTCGGCGGCGACGCCGGTACCGACGAGCACCGTCGCGGCGACGACCTCGGCGCCGGCCACCGGGCGGTCGCTGGCGTCGACGGCGACGCCCTCGACGCTCCGGCCGCGCTCGACGGTGATCGTCCCGACGTCGGCCTGCCCCGACGACGGGACCACGACCTCGACCGGCTCGCCGGGCGCCAGCTCCGGACCTTCGAACCGCACCCGGTACGTGCCCGGCGCGACCCCGTCGAGGAGGAACGCGCCGTCGGTGAACGCCCGTGGCGCCGCGCCTGCGACGAGCTGGACCGTGAACACCGCCGGCGCGCCACCGTCGGCGAACGCGAGCCGGCCGACGATCGCGCCGGGCGCGGGGATCACCAGGCGCACCGCCTGCCCGGTGCGGGCGCGGACCGGCGCCTGCGACGGCGCCGTGGTCGTTCCGGGCCGCGTCGCGACGAGCTCGTACTCGCCCGGCGGCAGGCCGCTGACGCGGAACCCGCCGCCACCGTCGGTGAGCGCGCGGCGGATGAACCGCGCGCGCGCGTCGACCAGCGCGACGTCGACCTGCGCCGCCTCGACGGGCTCACCGTCGTCGTCGACGACCTCCCCCCACAGCGCCTCGGCGAGGTCGAGGCGCAGGACCAGCTCGGCCGTGCCCTGCGTCAGATCCGCCGACTTCGCCCAGCAGGCCGCGTCCCCGCCCTCGGCGCCGACCCATACCTCTTGCCGCGGCAAGCCCTCGATCACGAAGCTCCCGTCGGCCGCGGCGTGGGTGGTCGGGGGCGCGACCCCGGCGTTGTACACGCGCACGGCCGCGCCGGCGGCCGGCGTGCCATCGACGTGGACGACGCGCCCGCGCACGACGCCAGCATCGAGCAGCACCAGCGCGGCTCCCTCGACCGGCGCGTCGGCGACCAGCAACTCGCTCGACTCCCCGGGAGCGTGGCCGTGCGCGCGCCCGCGCACGCGGTACGCTCCGGCGGCGATCCCGTCGAGCACGAACGCGCCGTCCGGCCCCGACACCGTGCCATCGCGCTCGGCCGACATCCCCACGGTCCAGTCTCCGGTCGGCTCGGCCCACACGCGCGCGCCGGCGATCGCGACGCCGCGCTCGTCGCGAACGCGGCCGCTGATCGTGGTGCCGAGCTCCAGCGCGATCGTGAGCGTCGCGGTGTCGTCGCCGACCACGACCGCGCCCATCCCCCAGGCGAAGCCCTGCGCGCGCGCCACGACGTTCCAGTGACCGCGCATCACTGGCGCGAGCGCCACCTCGCCCTCCGCGGACGTCGTGGCGGCGATGGTGATCGGCGCCCGCACCTCGACCGCGGCGCCGGCGACCGGCGCGCGCGTCGTCGCGTCAACGACGCGGACCGCGATGCGCCCGGGCGAGGCCAGCCGCAGCACGACCGGATCGCTGGTCGGCGACAGCCTGACCTCGACCGGCCCAACGACGCCGGCCTCGCCCGAGGCGCTGATCCGGTAGCGGCGCTCGATCAGGCCCACAACGCCGAACGAGCCGTCGGCCTCGGTGATCACCGTGCGCTCGGGCTGAGTGTCGACGTGTACGGTCACACCGCCCACCGGCCGGTCCTCGCTGTCGAGCACCTGGCCCTCCAGCACCAGCTCGCCCACCGGATCGGGCGTCCCCTCCCACGCCCGCGTCGGCGCGCGCGCCGCGCCCTGCTCGCCGACCGGCGCACGCGCCGCGCCGCCCTCGCCATCGGCGCGCGCATCCGCCTCGCGCGCGGAGTCGCGCGGCCAGATCAGCCACGCCGCGACGAACGCGGCAGCCGCGGCGGCAGTCACGAGGAGAAGCTTGCGAGTGTTCGGACGTCGTTGCATGTCATTGCCTCGGTGCGCTTGGGCGACCGCGGTGCAAGGGGCGCGCCGCTCGTGACGCTCGTCCCCGGCCAGCCGCGACCCGTACTTGCAGACTGCGAGTGGATCAACTGGAACAGGTGTGGAACAGCACCGGTACAGCGCGAGTGGAGGTCGAGCGTCGTGTTCGCGCGGGGATACACCGAGCGGCGCCGCGCCCCGGCTGGCATCTCGATTGCTGAAGGCTCCGCGCGATGCGCACCAGCAGCTACACCATCTACGCCGACCTGCCGGACCGTGGCGACGAGATCCTGCTCGTCCACGGCTACACGGGTTCCATCGAGCGCGTCACGCGCGAGGTGGCCGACTACCTGCGATGGTGTGAGTCATCCAAGCCACCCAGGCCCCTGTTCGGAGCCTGGGCGCCGGAGCCCAGGCCCACCGCTCCCCCGCCTGCACCGAACGCGGAGACGCTCGAGCGGCTCCGTCGGCGGGGATTCATGACCACGAAGACGTCCGACGAGGAGCTCGCCTTCTTCGTCCGCATCGCGTCGTCGATGCACGAGGAGTCGAAGCGACGGCCCACGTGGTTGTTCATGCCCTCCTACGACTGCAACCTCCGGTGCGGCTACTGCTTCCAGGACCACCTCCGGACGAACACGGCGTACTCACACGTGCTGCGCCCGATGCAGCCCGAGCTCATCGAGCGGATCTTCGTCGCGATCCAGGAGCTGGCGGCACGCCACGGGATGGCCCCCTCGCAGGCATGCAAGACTGACCTTACGCTCTACGGTGGTGAGCCGCTGCTCCGGGGCAATCGCGCCACCGTCGAGGAGCTCATCTCTCGGACCTCGCGCCTCGGTGGCTCTGGACTCTTCGCGATCACGAACGCCACCGAGCTCCACCATTACCAGGACATGCTGGGGTCCGGCGGCATCACCGGCGTCCAGATCACGCTGGACGGGCCCCGCGCCGAGCACGACAGGCGGCGCATCCGCGCGGACGGATCCGGAACGTTCGACGCCATCGCCGACAACATCGACCTCGCCCTGAGCAAGGGCGTCTCCGTCTCCATCCGGCTGAACGTCGACCGCGACAACATCGCCGAGCTACCCGAGCTCGCGCGCCAGATGACGTCCCGCGGCTGGCACGAGAACCGCCTCCTGCTGGCCTACATCGCGGTCATCGTCGTCGACCGCAACCACCCCCGGCGGGACCGCACGCTGGACTCGTGGGAAGCGACGACCGCGCTTACCAGGCTGACCGAGGAGGATTCCGCGACTCGCATGATCCTCGGGCCCACCGGGATGCGGCGACGCGACGTCGCCGCCGTGCTCGCGGGCCGCCGGAGCATCCGCTCGCTCCTTCGATCCACGTACTGTGGCGCCCACACCGCCGACTACATGTTCGATCCGCTCGGCGACATCTACGCCTGCTGGGAGCGAACAGGCGACGCGCGGCTCAGGATCGGGCACATCGACGCGTCGGGGCACGTGCTGCTGAAGGAGCACGGCGCGGCGAGCACCCGCGCGACCGAGGACAACGAGGCGAAGCGGCGCCGCCACCTGCCGATCGCGAGCGAGGAGCCCACCGACGCCACAACCTGGCGCAGCCGCAACGTGACCACGAACGACGCGTGCAAGCGCTGTCGCTACGCCCTGTTCTGCGGCGGCGGCTGCGCCGCGTATGCGCTCGACACCAAGGCGCGATACCTGACCAACTACTGCGACGGCTTCCAGAACACGTTCCGCGCGGACGTCGCCGCTGCCTACCAGTCATGGAGCGAGAGGTCCGATCCCGCCGAGGAGAGCCGTGCCGGCTGACGGGCTGAGCAGCCTCCTCTCCGCGAGGGGAGCGTCCCTCCTCCCCGCGATCGACGAGGCGTGGAGGCGCACGACCCGCCGCTGGCTGCCGGCGGTGGATCTCGAGGTGCCGGGCCGGAGCATGACCTCGATGTACCGCGCCTACGGCCTGCTGTTCGAGCCGGCGTACCCAGCGGTGGACGACGACGCCCTGGTCGCGATCTGTCTCGCCTCGCGGCTGCTCGCGACCGCCAGCTTCTGCACCGACGCGCTGATCGACGACGACGAGTCGAGCGCGATCGCCCGCGCCGACCTCGCGATTCGTGGCGGCGCGTTGACGTTCGAGGCCGAGCGAGTCCTACGGGGCGTCGTCGCCGCCGACAGCAAGTTCTGGGACCAGCTCCGGTCGCTCTGGCAACGTACGGCGAGCGCGATCCTCGACGAGTTCCCGCCCGACGACGACCGCCCGTATGCGGTCGCGTCCGAGCGCGGCGCCCTCCACCGCGCCGCGGATCGATCGGCGCTCGCGCAGGTCGTGCCGCTCCTGCTGTCCGAGCTGGCAGGCGCCGCCGGACCGCTGCACACGTTGCTCGTCTCGGTCGAGCACTACTACCGGGGCCGCCAGATGATCGACGACGTCACGGACTGGCAAGACGATCTGGTCGCGGGTCGACCGAGCTACCTCCTGCTCGCCGCGGGGGCCATCACGACCCGGGGGCAACCAACCGAGTCCGAGGGGCTCCCGGGCCGGATCCAGACTGCTCGGACCCTGGCCCTATCGATTGCCGCGCGTGAGCTCCAGCGAGCGCTCGAGCTTGCGAGGTCGACACCGGCAACACCCTGGGCACGGCTGGTGGCCGCGGTGCTCCGATCGTGCCACGAGCTCGCCGAGGCGCACTCCCCCGGCGGTGCAGCGGCCATGGGCGCGTGATGACAGGGCACACCGGCACAGACCCGCTCGAGCTGCTGGACCTCGATCGAGCCGTCCCATGCTCGTCCTCGCGCCTTGACGAGCCGTGGATCGTCCACTTGCTGGGGCGCCAGCTCCTCGTGCCCCGGCAACTGCTCGACGTCCTGAGGCTGCACCACAAAGGCGCCGACATCCCGGAGATCGCGAGCCGCGTCGCTGCCCCCGCTGCCGCGATCTCCGCCGCGTTGGACAGGACGAGACGACGCATCACGGAGATCGTCGATCGCCCGGATCGGGTCAGCGGGCACGTCATCCGGCGCGATGTCCTGTCGGCTCGCCTCGCAGGGCGGCTCGCCTCGCGACTCCGCGGGCTGATGAAGGGTTGGACCGCGCTCGCGATCGCCGCGATCTCGCTCGCCGTCGTCGTGCTGGCCCTGATCTGGAAACCCAGCGTGAGCGTGACCGCGGCGAACTTCTGGGGCGGCTACGGCCTGGTTCTCCTCCTGCTGCTCGCGCACGAGCTCGGCCATGCTGCGGCCTGCGCCGCGAACGGCGTCAGGCCGGGACCGATCGGCGTGACGATCTACCTCGTATTCCCGGCCTTCTATGCGGACGTCTCGAGCGCCTGGGTGCTGACGCGGCGCCAGCGCCTGCGTGTGGACATCGGCGGTGTGCAACTCCAGCTCTTGGCGACGGCGATGATCGCGCTCGCTGCCGTGCTGACCGGCAGCGACATCCTGCAGGCAGGCGTGCTGTTCAGCGTCGGAACCGTGGCTATGACACTCAATCCGGTGCTCAAGATGGATGGCTACTGGCTCCTCGCCGACGCGCTCGGCGTCCCCAACTTGGCGGGCCAGGTCAGGCAGAGGCTCGTTCGTGTCTGGCGCCCAGACCACTCATCGCCTGGCACGAAGTGGCCCCCAGGGATCGCCATCGCGCTGACCGTCTACACGGCGGTCTCCGTGGTGGTCCTCGCCGGGTTCGCGCTCTACGTCGTGCCGTGGCTCACCCGCTGTGTCCTTCGAGTCATCCCGCTCCTCGAGGAGGCCGCGCGGCACCCGTCACTGCTCGCGAGCCCCCGGCTGTTCGAGGTCCTGATGACGGCCTACGGCGCGGTCCTCGCCGGCGTGCTGACCACGCGTGGGCTCCGCGCCGGCGTGCGCGTCCTCCGTCAGCGAGCACGTTGACCAGCGGTCCCGCGTCCCCCTACGCTGCGCGCGCTCGATGAACGACCGCCGAGAATCGTGGCTCGAGGGGATCGCCAGCCGGGTCCCGAACGTCGAATCCAAGCGCGCGGGGCTCGTCGCGACGGCCCTCGCCCTGGATTTCCTGGTCCTTCTCTGGAGTTGGACGTGCAGCCATCCATGGATCGATCGGATCAACGGGGCGACAGCCGGAGTCATTCACTACACCTTCCAGATCCGACTCATCGGTAGCTTCGTGGTCATCGGCCTCTGCCTGCGCTGGTGGGGCGACGTTTCGCTGCGGGCGGTTGGCGTACGCATGCAAGGCCTCCCTCTTGGGCTACTCACCCTCCTCGTCGGCTGGATTGTCCTCAGTTCCATCTTCCTCTGCTACCAGCTTGCCACGTCTGCGACTGTGACTGTGGATTGGGCCTCGCCAGCACAACCCATCATCGATGTAGCGACCGAAGCTCTCGGCAACTCGCTTTACGAGGAGGTCTTCTACCGCGCCTACCTCGTTCCTTCCGCGTTCGCGCTGCTACGCCAACACATGGTGGACCGCCGCGCAGCGCTCCTCGCGGTTCTGGGATCACAGGCATTATTCGCGGTCGCTCACATCCCCCATCGCGTGATTCACGACTACTCGGCGCTGGAGATGAGTGGATCGGTGGCCCTCATGTGGGGCTTCGGGATCATTCAGTCGGCCATCTACCTGCGAACCTCGAACCTCTGGGTCATCGTCGCGGTCCACGTGCTCATCAACGAGCCGTCGTTGCTGACCGCGCCGAGCGCGTAGGTGGTGCGGGCGCACGCGGGCTGGTACGCGCCTGCCAAGAGATGTCTGCGTCCGACGGGTGCGCGTGCACACCTGCGCCCGCTCTCGGCGCTTGCGAACGCTGCGCAGCCGTCTCGATCTCGCACGATTGGCCGGCAGGCCGGGCTCGGAGCGTGGAACAACGGCGATACGTTCCACCGGTACATCGCGGGGCCCAACGTGACGCCGTCAGGCGACCAAGTGAGCCAATCACAGCCTCGAGAGCACCGGGCACGCCGGGCACGCCGCTTGCTCCATTCCACACTGCCGCCGTCTTGGCGGTACAACCACAGAGTGAAGGAGACATGCAGTCATGAAACGAACCGAAATGCACAGCCTCACCCTCGACGCGCTCGACATCGAGGAACTCGAGCGACGGCTCGAGCTAGCGGCCAACACCTGCAGCGGCGCCGAGCTGTCCGTCTGGGATGGATGCGGGTGCAACCCGAAGTGCAACAAGTGTGACGCGAAGCAGATCAACTTCTGATACGTGACGGGAGGCCGGTCCTGCCGGCCTCCCCGTTCCGTTTGCCGCCCTTCTCACCGCCCTCTCTAGATGGTGCCAAGGCTCCAACCTCCATTACACTGGCGGGCTCGATCTCGGCGAGGTACAGCTCGCCCCATGACGTCGAGCGTCGCCACCGCTGCAAGGCGCCTCACGCCGAGCCCTTGCGCACCACTCGCGCTCGCCGCGCTCCTCGCCGCAAGCGCGTGCGGGCCACGGCCCTCGCGACCCTCCAGCGAGGCGGCTCCTGACGACGCCGCGGTGCATGGCATCGTGCGCGACGCGCACGGGGCACCGGCCGCCGACGTGACGCTGATCGTCACCGAGCTCTCGCGCGGTGAGCGCACGCACGTCCTCCGCACCGACGAGCACGGCCGCTTCCAGATCGACGTCCTCGCCGCGGGCGGCGTCGCGATCACCGCGCTGACCGCGGACGGCTACGCCTGGCTCGAACCGGCGCCGATCGCGAACGGCCTCCTCGAGATCGGACTCTCTTCGGACTGCCACCGCACCCGGATCGAGGTCGAGCCACGCGCCGCCGCTGGGACCACGGTGCACGTCTCCCGCCACAGCTCGAACCTCGGCGACGAGCTCGCCGCCGCCGCGTCGGCCAGCGGCCACGTCGACGTGTGCCTTCCCGCCGCGCGCTACCGGCTCTGGCTCGAGGGCGCCTCGGTGGCGTTGCCCGCCGGGCTCACGGTGCCGGACCAACCTTCGCTCCGCGTCTCGACCTACCCCGCCGACGAGGTGAGGCGCCCTCCGGCCGAGGCGACAGCGGCGGCGACGACCGACGTCGTCGTCGACAAGCCGATCGGCCTCCACCTCCCCGAGACCGTCCGGCTGCTCGGCCTCGGCGAGGCGAACCACGGCTCCGGCGATCTCATCACGGCCCGCGCCGCGCTGACGATCGATCTCGTCCGCGCAGGGTTCATCCACGACGTCCTGTTCGAGGCCGACGCGATCACGTCCCTCCGCGCCGATGCGTACCTCGCCGGCGAGCACGACGACCCCCACGAAGCCGCCCGCAGCCTCGGGTTCTGGGTCTGGGACGTCGAGGAGATCGTCGCGTTCCTCGAAGAGCTCCGGCGCATCAACGACGCGCGCGCGGACGCCGACAAGGTCCGGCTGTTCGGCGTCGACGTCCAGGAGGCGCGCCCAGCCGCCGTGCTCCTCGCCAGTCGCGGCGCGCCCCTCGGCCTGACGGACGTCGAGGCGACGGCCATCCGCACGCTCGCCACTCGCGGTGCGGCCAGCTTCCGCGACCTCGCGCAGGACGCGCAGGCATCGCTCCTCGCCACGCTGGCCACGCTCGGCGATGGGGACCTCGCCACCAAGCTCGCCGCCACCTCGCTGCGCATCCAGTTCGGCCACCTCGCGCTCGACGGCGCCGCGCTCGATGGCGCGCGCGACGCGGGGATGGCAGAGCTGACCGCCGTGCTCCTCGCCGCACGCGGTCCCCGCCGCGCCGTGCTGTTCGCCCACGCCGGCCACGTCACCCGCGAGGTCGAGGCAGGCGTCCCGGCGATGGGCCACCACCTCCGCCAGCGCCTCGGGGACGCGTACTACCCGATCGGGTTCTACGGCGGCAGCGGCGCCGTGCGCGCGTGGGATGCGCCCGGACGGGTCGGCGTCGTCCCCCACGATCTCGGCGAACCGCCGGACTACACGCTGGAAGCCGTCCTGCTCTCGCGGAACTCGTCGAGCACCGGCTGCCTCGACATTGCGGCCTCGCGCGGCCCGCTACGCCGGTGGCTCACGACGCCGCGCTTCGTGCGCGAGCTCGGCGCCGCCTTCACGGGTCGCGCCCGGACCCTGATCCTCCGCTCGCTCGACGACGCGTTCGACGCGCTCTGCGTGCTGCGACACCTCGGCCCGAGCACCCCCACCGCGACCGGCGTGCGGATGATCGCCCGGTAGCGATGGGTGGTGGCGCGATGAACAACCTGCGGCTTCTGCGATCGATCATCGTGCTGAGCGCCCTGTGCGCCGGCTGGCTCTCGACCAGGACGTGGGCCGGCCACGGTGGGGAGCGCGGCCCCGACGGGGCGGCGCTGGGCGCCGAGGTCCAGCCTGCGACCCACGCGTCGGCCGGCCCCGCGCGGCGCCGCGTCCCTCGCGCGGCGTGGCGACGTGCCACCGCGCCCGAGCACGCCTCGTTCCAGCCGATCGTCGTGGCCTTCGAGCGCCTCCCGCGCGACGAGGCGCCGCCGGACACCGTCCGCGACCCGGCGTGGGCGGAGCCGATGGAGCGCGCGCTCGACGAGATGCTCGCCCGCGACCTCAGCGACGTGTTCCCGTCCGTCGAGGTCCGCCCCGTGCGGTGCGTGAGCTCGAGCTGTCGCGTCGAGCTCGGCGTTCCCCGCGACGTGCTCGGTCGGGTCGTCGCGTTCGCCCAGGTCGTCACGGTGATGGGGCCGCGCGTCACCCCCAGCGTCGATGACCAGGGCGGTCCGGTCGTCCACCTCGGCTTCAAGGTGGAGTTCGGCGACCTCGCGGACGCCGACGAATGGACGGCGTGGACCGACAAGATCCGCGTCGCCCGCCGCGACCGGAACGAGGAGATCATCTCCGCCGAAAAGGAGGGCCGACCATGGCCTCACGACGAACCCTGAGCTGGCTCGTCACCGCGGCCCTCGCCACGAGCGCGTTCGTCGGCGGCCGCGCGCTCGGCGACGCCGGCGGCGCCGCCGCGACCTCGCGGGCCCCGGCGCCGCCCCCGCGCGTCGTGCCCGTGACCGGCGGCCCTGCGGCACCGCCCGCCTCCCCGCGGCCCACCGCCGAGCAGGTCGCCTCCGACGGAGCGCTCGACCCCGGCAACGAGCTCTACCTGCAGGTCAACGAGGAGCACCCCGAAGCGGGCCCGCGCACCTGGTCGGCGATCCACAACGCGACCCAGCGCATCGCCGAGCGCCACTTCCGCGCGGCCGGGTCGCCGGTCGTCGCGTGCATGCCCGACGGGACGCTCGACTTCGTCACGCTCCACGTCCGGTGGTCCGTGTCGTCGCGCGCGGATCGCGTCGAGGTGCACGGCGGCCAGCTCGCCGACGACGACCTCCCGCCCGAGGCGCGCCGGTGCCTCGACGCGTACTTCGCCGAGGTCCGCGGCGTCGAGCCGAGCCCGGCGCCGCTGATCGAGCTCGACATCCTCTACGAGTTCCCGGCCGCCTACGCGGGCACGAGCGCGCGCGACGCCGCGGCGCCCGCGCCCTGACGCGGGCCCGCGCCGCACTGCGCGCGCCGCGGGCACGCGCCGCTCCTCGTCGCGCGCGCCAGGCGCCCCAGCGCTCGCCCGCGTGTCCCGTGGCGATCCACCGCACGTGGCAAACGCTGGCAACCACCGCGCCGCTGAACGTTGATCACGTGCATCTTCAGTGTGCTCGCACACTCCTACTCTTCGAGAGATCTCCCCGCCGCCCTCGCAGCGGTCCCACCGGAACACCACCGGAACACCACCGTCGTTCCGCCTGCCTCCCACGATCTCCACCGCTTGCGCCGCGACCGGAACACGCCGGAACACCGCACCGCCCCGGAACGCGCCGCGTGTTCCACCGGCGCGCAGCAAGTTCACGCGGTTCGCTCGCACGCAACCGCGGCACGTGCCTTGCGATACGCCGCCGCGCGATGCGAACCGTGGACCGCACTCTGCCAGCACGACGGCACCACGCCGTCCTTGCTTCCGCGGACCCGTTGCGTATTGTGCGCCCCGCCATGCAGTCGATGGCAGGTGCGGATCCGAGCGAGTCTCCCGGCGACGCGATCGCGAGCGACGAGTCGCGCGCGGCGTCGTCGGACGCTCGCGCCGATGCCGACCGCGCGCCCGTCGCCGCGGCAGCCACGCCGTCGCCAGTCACCGCGCCGACACGCTCGCCCGCCCAGTCCTCGGCGCCCGCGGCGCCCGCGCCGCACGCCGCCCCCGCGCCGAACGACCGGACCGTCAGCACCTCTGACGACCCGACGCCACCGCCCACCTCCCCGCGCCCGTCGGGCCTGCCCAGCCCCGACGATCCCACGCGCACCTCCACCGGCCTGCTCCCCAACGAGCCGCCCGTCGCGCTCCGCCCCCGCGAGGATCGCCTCCCCGCGCCGCTGCAGATCCGCGACCCCGACCGCTACCAGATCATCAACGAGCACGGCCGCGGCGGCCTCGGCCGCGTCTTCCGCGCCCGCGACAAGGAGCTCGGCCGCGACGTCGCCGTCAAGGAGCTCCTCCACCGCGGCAACACCGCCGAGCTCCGCTTCTTCCGCGAGGCCCTGATCACCGCCCGCCTCGAGCACCCCGGCATCGTCCCCGTCCACGAAGCCGGCCGCTGGCCCGACGGCACCCCCTTCTACGCCATGAAGCTCGTCCAGGGCCGCCCCCTCAAGGCCCTCATCGACGAGTGCAAGACCCTCGAGGACCGCCTCGCCCTCCTGCCGCACATCATCGCCGTCGCCGACGCCATCGCCTACGCCCACGACCGCAAGATCATCCACCGCGACCTCAAGCCGTCGAACGTGATCGTCGGCGACTTCGGAGAGACCGTGGTCATCGACTGGGGCCTGGCGAAGGACCTGACTGACGAGGTGCCGGAGGTCGGGGCGGCCAGCAATGCAGACGGCCCCTCGCCCAGCGGGGGGCCCTACCGTCCTACAGTCGCTGTCCCCGAAGGCCTGACGGTCGCAGGTAGCGTGCTTGGTACGCCCGCGTACATGGCACCCGAGCAGGCGCGCGGAGAACCTGTCGATCACCGTGCCGACGTCTTCGCAATCGGCATCCTGCTCCATCACGCGTTGTCCTCTACGAGAAGCAGTAGCGGACCGCTTCGAATCCCGGCTCCACTTGTCAGCATTATCAAGAAGGCGTGCCAGCCACTCCCCCAACATCGCTACAGCTCGGCGAAGGCGCTCGGGGAAGACCTCCGCCGCTTCGTCGACGGCCGCTCCGTCAGTTCCCACCAGTACAGTCTGTTCGAGAGAGTTCAGCGGCCCATCAAGAGGCACCGATGGGCTGCCATTGCCGCTGGCGCAGCTCTGTTGGTCGTGAGTGGAGTCTCCACTGCAAGTTGGCTCGCGGTTACTGCCGAACAGCGAGCCACCTCGCTCGCAAGGACGCGCGCCGAACAGCGAGCCGACGACCTCACACTCGCTCAGTCCGGCATGCTAGCCAAGGAAGATCCTGCCGAGGCACTCTCACTCCTTGCGTCCTTCCGAGGCAGCGCCGGTGACTGGATTGACGCAATGCTACTTGCGGGCGACCTCACCAGTCGGCCACGAACCCAAGGGCGCCTTGACGGGCACCTTGGCAGGATCACCAATCTCTTCATCGATCCGTCATCACAGCACATCGTAACCACGAGCACCGACGGCACAGCGCGACAATGGACAGCCCCCCGCGACCACGCGACATCGTTCTGTCGCGGGCTCTCCGAGAGGACGTGGATTCGCACATACGAAGACTCCACCCTCGTCGTCGCAACCGATGGAAGCCCGAACCTCCTACTTTGCAGGCTCGACTCCGCCGCATCCGCACAGACACATATCAGCCTCGACTTCACGCCCGAGCATATTGCAATCTCCAAGCAACTCACATTCCTCTACGCCGCCAGCGAGCATGGCGCGTACGTGGCCATCGACCTCGCCACTGGGATACCCGTCTCGAAGGGAACTATCAATGAACCGCCCATTGAGTTTCTCATCACCTCGAGCGACCACGTCATAGCCCTGTCTCTTCACACTGTCTTCTTACTGAAGCACACGAGCAATCCACCCATCCCCATTCACAGCGTCCCACTCTCCACCATCGCCGCTGCGACAACATCCGGCGACACAGTTCTCATACTCGACACATCCGACTGCGCACACGAAGTCACCGTCCCCGTCGTGTCCATGGAAGCCGTTCCACTCTGCGCAACCAGCGCGAGTCTCGCGCATAGCCATGACCGTGCGGCCAGCGCAGTCCGCGTTGATCCGCGGTGGCGCTCAGCAATCGTCGCCAACGGTGACCACGCAGCGATGCTCTCCGATACTGGAATATACCACGTCAGCTTTTCAACAAAGACCATCCTCCCCATCGCACCTCGCGGCGATGCCCTCACCGTCGCACTCTCCCCTGACGGCACTCAAGTCCTCACAGGACACCAGGATGGGCGAGCCATCGTGCACGACACCGACCGCGGCTGGGCCGCTTCGCTCAGCGGCCATCAAGGGTTCGTCATCCATGCTGGCTTCATTACGGACGGCGGGCGCCTCGTGCCCGTCACGGCCGGCCAAGACTTTGAACCGCGGCTATGGGCTCTTCCGACCATGCCGCAGCGGACCATTCAGGCCTCGGCCCACCCCATCTTCCACCTACAAAGCCTCGACGATGCTTCCATTGTCATGGACGCCAAAGATGGCGTTATCCGACACCTCGCGCTACCGTCAGCCGATGCCGCCATAACTGCACTGAGCGAGCACGCATCCATCGCGTTCGGACTTGCCGTCGACGCAAACACCGGCCGCATAGCCACAGCCGGCTGGGACGGATACCTGAGAATTCTCGCTCGATCTCGCGCTACCGAATTCACACTCCACGTAGACTCCGCTCTCGAGTACGTCGCATTCAGCACCGATGGACGCTTCATCGCAGCTGGTGGCATCACCGGTGACATCTACATTTGGGACATTTCGAACACACCTACGCCGGTCTCCGCGCGCGCAATCGCACATCAGGGCCCTCTTTCCGCACTCGCGTTCGCCGGAGACTCCCTGCTTATCACTACATCTATTGACGGCGCCGTGGCAACTCTAGATCTTGCCAATGACGAGTCACGTAGAGGCACGCTAGAGACTCCCGCCTCGACGCTGGCAACCGGTCCTGGTGGCCGCCTCTACGCGATCGGCGAGCGTAGTGGCTCCCTACACCTGTATGACCGCCAAGCACCCACGAATTCGGCGCCCATCACTCGCAAGCTTTGGACGATTGAGCTCAGCGACTGGATTTCCTCCATTCAGTTCTCGCCCAACGGGGACCTCATCGTTGCCGGAACCAGGCACGGACACGTCCACATCGTTGACGTCGACAATGGAAGCGTGCGAACAACGCGTCCACACAAGGACTACATTACCGACATCGAGATCTCGAAGAATGGAACATTTTTCTCTTCCGCGTGCCAGGATGGAACCATTCGCATCACAGATTCTGCGTCTCTCCGTTCCATTCAACTGATGGAACCAGACTCCAGCATTCTCTCCATTCAGCTCTCGCGCGACGAGAAGTACCTAGTCGCCTCGCACTGGAGCGGGCGAATTTCTATCTGGGCCCTCCCATCGATTGACACTGCCCCACCGGCCGATCCAACGCTGATAGGCTGGCTACGGGAAGCCGCTGCGCGCTAGTCAGCGCCAAGCAAGACTTCAAGTTCTCTGATCAACCATACACACAGGAAACACACATGCACACTCGCAACACTACCCGCACGTCCGATCTCAAGACCACCACGAGGACACTGATGCTCCGCAAAGAGTCGGTTCGCGTCCTCTCCACGGATGCGCTCGCGCGTGCCGTCGGCGGACGACGCGACGACGGACCCACAGGCACGGGGTCGGCCTACACGGGCCACGGCACTGGACAGACGGACGAGGGTCTGGCCTGCTAGGCGGTCCGGACTCACACTTCGTTTGGTACGTCGATGAGCTCGCTCTTGCGGTCACGCGATACGCAAATCGCAATTACGGCACGGATGGCCATCTTCTGCCACGGTGGCGCTCTCACAGCCGTCGATGATTGCGATACGAGAGCCCTCCGCCTGCTCCTCGATCTCACTCGCACGCCGAGATCATTGATCGAGTGCGAGGCTATCGCGGACCGCGAGACCCTCGACCTTCTCCTTGAACTTTCAGGGTTCTTCCGACTTACGGGTGGCTCGGATAGAGGGATAGACCGCCGCAGTGGAAGAGGACGGCGGTGCGGAAGTTCGGGAAGCTGCGGTAGCCGAACGCTCGCTTCTTGAGCATCTGGATGACGGA
>WYBA01000049.1 GCA_011526095.1 Myxococcales bacterium
CTACCTGCGGGTGGAAGAGGACAGCGGGCTCAAGCACGAGTTCCTCGACGGCGACATCTACGCGATGTCCGGCGGCAGCCCGGACCACGCCGCGATCGCGACGACGATCGGCCGGCTGCTCGGCAACCAGCTCGCCGGCCGGCCGTGCCGCGTGTTCAGCGCCGACCTGCGCATCCGCGTGCGGGCGACCGGGCTGGGCACGTACCCGGACGGCTCGGTCGTGTGCGGCCGGCTCGAGCTGGATCCCGAGGACCCGAAGGGCCACACCGTCACCAACCCGGTCCTCTTGATCGAGGTGCTCAGCCCGTCGACGGAGACCTACGATCGCGGCAAGAAGCTCGAGCACTACCGGCAGATCGCCTCGCTGTCCGAGGTGCTGCTCGT
The DNA here is from genome assembly GCA_011526095.1 of Myxococcales bacterium. GTDB lineage: Bacteria > Myxococcota_A > Polyangia > Haliangiales > Haliangiaceae > WYBA01. The sequence continues at coordinate 385 of WYBA01000049.1, forward strand.
CGCGTACGACCGCCGCGAGCTGACCGTGTGGCGGCGCGGCGACGACGGGTGGTCGGCGCACCCCGCCGGCCCCGGCGAGACCGCGACGCTCGCGTCGATCGGCTGCGCGCTCGCGGTCGACGACGTCTATCACGACCCGCTGGGCGGCGACGGCGCGGGGTGAGCTGCGTGCGCACGCGCTCGGCGGTGGGTGCTCGCGGACCTGGCGCGGGTCGCAGCGCTCAGCGCGGCAACGGGCGCCCGAGGTGCGCCGCGTTGAAGCCGAACGTCAGATCCCGGAGCGCGTCGCCGAACTGCATGGGCTCGCCGGCCTCGACCGCCGCCTGCACGCGCTCGGCCGCGGAGATCAGCTCGCCCATGTAGCCGGTCGCGTGCTCGCCTGCCTCGCGGCGCACGCGCCGCAGCTCGGCGATCGCCAGGGCGAGCGCGGCCGCGTCGGGCTTGTCGGCCGCCGCGAGGTCCAGCACCGCAGCGGTCGCGTCGCCGAACGCGACGACGACGGCCTGATCGAGGCGGCCGTCCCTCGCCGCTCGCTGCGCCGCCTCGTTCCTCGCGGCGCGCGTGGGCGCGCGCGCCGCGTCGCGCAGCCGAGAGGAGGCGCCGCGCCACGCGGCCGCGGCGCCCGCGCGCGCGGACGCGAGCGTCGCCGCCTGCGCCGGCTCCTCGCGATCCAGCCCCGACACGTAGTACGCGAACTCGCGCCGCAGGTGCGGCTCGAGCGCCGCGAGCGCCGCGAGGTAGGCGGCGGCCGGCTCGCGCAGCGGCCGGAGCGTCACGCGGTCGAGGCGCCGGCACGCCTCGACGTCCGCAAGCAGATGGCTGGGCCGTGGCGCCGGCGCCGCCAGGAACGCGTGGACGTAGAGATCGCCGCGGTCGAGGCACGCGCGCGCCTCGTCGAGCTGCGCCGCGGCGTCCTGGTCGACGCCGGCGTCGGCGGGTGCCGCCGCGACGCGTCGGTCGAGGCCGGCGTCGACGTGCGGCGCCGCCGAGCCGCGCCGCCGCCCCGGGCAGTCGACCCGTGCGACGACGATCCCGAGGGCCACGGCGCCGGCGATCAGCCCGACGACGACCGCCGGCCTCCCCGCCAGCACCTGACGTGGACCGCGTAGCGCCGTGCGTGTCTGGCCGGTGCGCGCGGCCGCGCGGGCCCTACGCTCGGGCACGGCCGGCACAGGCTCCGCGGGCACGGCCGGCTCGGTCGCGGGCGCTTCGTCCGCCGCTCGGGCGCCCAGCCGCTCCAGCTCCGCGCGCACCGCGTCGAGCTCGTCGCGCGCCGCGGCGAGCTCTGCCTCGGCGACGTCACCACGCTCGCGCAGCCGCGCGTTCTCGCGCTCGAGCGCGTCGGCGCGCGCGAGCAGCGCGTCACGGTCGTCGCGAAACGCCACGGGCCGAGACTATCCGAAACGCCGCGCGCGGCGATCACGGGACCGTCTCCGTCTCCGGCTCGCCGCTCATCCCGAGCGGAGACCGAGCGCCAGCGAGGTCGGAGTCGGGGGACGTCTGACGTCCACGTCTCCCCGGAACTGATCCCGTCTCGGTTCCTCCGAACCGGGGTCCGACGAGCCGACCACGGACGCGCGAGACGACGGCGGCGTGGCGGTGCCGGGCGCCGTGGCGTGGCGCGCCCTACACGATCGTCCGGGAGACCGCGAACCCCGGCGCCGGGCCAAGCAGGGGCCCGGCGACTCGGGGCTCGAGCGATCGCCGCGGTGGGTCCGAGAACCGGACAGCAGGGACAGAGGGGCCGGTCGATTCTCGCGCGCGTATGCACTTTGTGCTTGACGGGGTGCGCAGCGACGCGCGAGCGCCTCGTCGGAGACCGGCGCGAGATCGCGCGCCAGACGCGACGTGCGACGCGTGACGCTGAGAGTCGCGGCGCAGTGTCGAAATCGCGGCGACGGGTGCGTTCGCGGGCTCCTGGCGCAAACGGTGACGCCGGAAATGTCGTGGTAGAGGTGAAGCTCACCGACGAGGAGTGGGCCGTGTTCGAAGGTTCGAGCGTCCACGTGGACGCACACGAGGTGGTGATGGACACCGAGCGTGAGCGGGGCGACCGCACGGATGGCCAGGACTGGAGATCGGTCGACCGCCAGCTCCGCTCGCTCGCGCAGCGCCGCGCGGCGCTCGACGTCGAGGAGGCGCAGTTGCTCCTGCTCGCGCGCCGGCTCGATGTCCACGTCCCGCTCGGGTACGGCACGTTCGTCGAGTACGTCGAGCGCGTCTTGGGCTACCGGCCGCGCACCGCGCAGGAGCGCCTGCGCGTCGCCGAGCGCCTGGAGGAGCTGCCGGCCACGCGGGCGGCGCTCGCCGCGGGCGAGGTCAGCTACTCCGCCGTCCGCGAGCTCACCCGCGTGGCGACGCCGGACACCGAGGACGCCTGGCTCGCCTCGGTCCGCGGCCGCACGATGCGCGAGATCGAGCACGCGCTCGCCGGGCGCGCCGAGGGCGATCATCCCGACGCCCCGGCCGATCCGGACCTCGAG
>WYBA01000395.1 GCA_011526095.1 Myxococcales bacterium
AGGCCGTGCGCGCCGCCGACCGCGGCGAAGTGCTCCTGCCCTGGCAGTTCGTCGGCGCGCGCTGATCGCGCGCCGCGCCTGCCACAGCTTCACGCCGCCGTCACGACGGGGCAGCGCGAGTCCTTACATTAGGGCGGCTTGGCCACCGGCAGCACTCATGACGCCGCCAGGATACCGCGCCAGCGCGAACGGGAGCGAACGCGTGGAGGGTCCGCACCTCGAGCAGGCCTCGACGCGACCGCCTGTCAAACACTGCGAGAAGGCCGGTCGTCATCTAGGGTCGCGTCCTCCCACGACGGCTTATCGCGACGCCGACGTGACAAGCCGGCGGGTCACCCATCGTCGTTGAGATCGCCGTCGGCCTTGCGTTCGCGGTCGAGCTGGCCGAGATCGGGGTCATGGAGCGCGAGATCCTGACCGTCGAGGAGGCCGCGGAGTTCCTCCGCGTCGACCGCAAGACCGTGTACGTGTACGTCGCGAGGCGGAAGATCCCGCACCAGCGCCTCGGCAAGCGGATCATCCTCTCGCGGTCGGCGTTGATCGCGTGGATTGCCGCAGGGCCTGGAAGCCCCACGGCGCACCTGCGCAGCGAGCCGGCGCCGTCCGCGGCGTCGCCGCCGGAGCGCGCGTACAGGGCGCCGGCACCGAGCGCTATCTCGCCGAGGATCACCATGTCGCCCCCGCTACCGCCGGACGGGCCCCGTCCTCCGCGCTCTTCGCGCGCGTACGTCGGCCGTCCGAAGGGCAGCCCGCCTCGCACGCCCGCCGAGATCGCGGAGCTCAAGGCGCGGGTCCTCGCTGCTGTCGTCCGCTACCCCGGCTGGGGCGCACGCGAGTACGGCCAGCACCTCGCCGAGTACTCGAGTCAGATCGGGCCGTCGCTCTACGCGCTCGTGGCGGAGGGGAAGCTGATCAGGACGGGGCAGCGGCGAATGACTAGGTACTACTTGCCGACGAAGTGAGCGGCGCCGCGGTATCGAGGATCAGCGCTGCGGTGGGGAACCGGACATTCAGGGTCTTGCAGGGCCGAAATCGTCGACTCCATTTGGGTTGCAGTCCGGCTTTACAGCCATCCATCGTAATTCCAACGACTTGCGCGTTCCCCACTCGTTCCCCACTGGGGTCTCGGATTCTGCACTCTCGTGCACATCTAAGCCGCGGAACTCATTGGTCCTCCTCGTCCTCCGTTACGTTGCCAAGGTTGACGTCGAGGGTTCGAATCCCTTCTCCCGCTCCACCTAGACGACACCGACGAAGCCGCCCTGCCCGGGCGGCTTCGATGCTTTCGGCGTCGAGCGCGATGGTCCGACGGCACGCGGGTCGCGCTCGGTGCTCGACCTCGACGCGCTGCGGGAGCGCGCAGAGGGCGCCGGGCGCGAAGCACCTGAGCACCTCGGCCAGCGCGTAGACTGGGAGGCGATGCGAGCCATCCAGGTGTTGCTGGCCGTCGCGGTCGTGGCGTGTGGCTCGTCCGACCCGGCAGCGCCACCGGCGACGCGTGACGCGAAGGCGAAGGCGCCGGCGCCGGCGAGGCGCGTCGATCTGGGCGTGACGATGGAGCGCCTCGGGTGTGGGGCGACGGCGCCCGTGGCCATCGCGTGCGAGGCCGGCGCAGACGGCAAGGTGGTTCGCGTGGAGCTCACGACGGCGACGGCCGACGGCGACGCGGCAGGCGCGATGAGACAGGCGGTGACGACGCTGCTGGACGTGGTCGCGCCGAAGATGTCGAGCACGGACCACAACATCGCGCTGCACTCGCTGCTGTCGAGCGCGAAGGCGGAGACCGTGATCGACGGGCTCGTCTACCGGTTCGAGAAGGCGACCGGGCTGCGGTACTGGGTCGAGCCGTCACCGGGTGCGGTCGATGGTCTCGACGGAGCGCGGTGACGCGTGGCGAAGCGGCAGGATCGAGCGGCCGACGCCGCTGGTGAGCATGATCGTGGTCGCGCCGACCTGGTGGTCGTCGATGGCGCGGACGACCATGGGGGACCTCTGCCGCCGCGTTTGACGGGCCCCTCCCAGGAGGTGGAGGCCTCCACCTGCTTCGTCGATGGCCGCAGCGCGACTGCACGGTGCGCGTCCTGCCGCCGGGCGCTGTGCGATGTCCACCGCGCGCGTTCCGGCATCGCGACGCAGGTCTTCGGGCCGTTCTTCGACGACAGGCAACCGCGGTGCGATGACTGCGCCAGCGCCCGGTTCTGGCTGGGTTGCGTGGCGCTTGCTGCGATCCTCGGGCTCTTGATGGTGGTCCTGGGCGTCACCTCGGGACGGATCGGCGGCGTGGCAGCGGGCCTCGCGACAGCAGTGCTCGGCGGCGGGGCTTGCTGGCTGCGCGCGAGGGCTTTCGGGCAGGCGGCACGTCGGGCGTCGTAGCGATGTCGCGGGCGATGCCGCGGGCGACCTTCGTGTGACGCTCGTCGGACCGTCCTCGTCACGAGCCGGTCGCCGGTTCGCTGCTCCCCGAGGCTCCCGTCCCCGCTCACCCCGTTGGCCGTACGCGCGCCGACCTCGGCCTCGGCGCGGATCGCGGGATCGGCGCTCGCGCGAGGGTGTCGAGCCGGTCATGCTGCGGCCATGTCGATCACCGTCATCACGGGAGCCAACCGGGGCATCGGCCTCGCGCTCGCCGCCGCGCTGAAGCAGCGGGGGCACACCGTCGTCGCGACCTGCCGGGAGTCGTCGCCGGAGCTCGAGGCGCTCGGCGTCGAGGTCGTGACCGGCGTCGACGTCGCCACTGACCAAGGCATCGCGGCGCTGCGCGCGGCGGTCGGCGACCGCGCGGTCGACCTGCTCGTCAACAACGCGGGGATCCTGATCTGGGACGAGCCGCTCGGGAAGCTCGACGCCGACGGCATCCGCCGGCAGTTCGAGGTCAACGCGCTGGCGCCGCTGCGGGTGACCGAGGCGCTGCGCGGGGCGCTGCGGCGAGGCTCGAAGGTCGCGCTGATCACCAGCCGCATGGGCTCGATCGGGGACAACTCGTCGGGCGGCGGCTACGGCTACCGCATGAGCAAGGCCGCGCTGAACATGGCCGGCAAGTCGCTCGCCGTGGATCTCGCGCCCGACGGGGTCGCCGTGGCGATCTTGCACCCGGGCATGGTCAAGACCCGCATGGTGCAGGGGCACGGTCAGATCGAGCCGGAGGTCGCGGCCGCCGGGTTGCTCGCGCGGATCGACGAGCTGACGCTCGAGACGACGGGCGGGTTCTGGCACCAGAACGGCGAGCGCCTGCCCTGGTAGGCGCGGCGCGGGTCAGACGTGCTGGCCGCGCCGCTGGTAGCGGCGCTGCGTGGCCACGCCCGCCGCGTGGATGGCGACAGCGAGCTCGTCGCACACGGCCCGGCGCTCGAGGGCGAGGCGCGCGTCGGCCCGGAACACGAGCGCGCTCACGGTGAGCAGGTCGCGATCGTTGGCGGCGTACCGCGGCCCGGTGAACCGGAGGTCGAGCGCCGCCGACGTCGCGACGACGCGGTCCGCGATCTCGTTCGCCTCGGCCAGCGACAGCTCCGGGCCCGAGGCGGGCCGGACGAGCACGAGCTCGTCGCCGGCGACGCGGTAGCCCTCCAGGGTGCTGGCGGCGCATTCGCCGCGCAGGAGCTGGCCGATCGCGGCGAGCGCCGCGTCGCCGGCGGCAAACCCCTCGGAGTCGTTGAACCAGATCAGCCCGTCGACATCGATCCAGATGGCGGTCTCGGCGCGCGCGCCCGGCGGGAAGCGGAGGCTCAGCGCCCGCAGGTCGCCCAGGCCGGTCAACGGGTCCGTGGTCATCGCCGTGGTCATCGGATGCCGGCCCGCGGGGCAGTCCAGGCGCGCGCGCGCACGGCGGCGAGCGTCGGGGCGCGGCCCGTGCGCCGGGGCGCGCGCCCCGGCGCGCCGCGCGGACGCGGCCTCGTCGGGAGGCGCTCGACGTCGATCGGCACGCCGACAACGTAGCGCACGCCGACCGGCCACGGGCCGTCGAGCGCGCGTCGAGCAGAGGCGCCGCCGTCCTCAGGCGGCATCGCCCCCACAGGCCGACGACACCGCGTCCCCCGTCACATCGCGCGACGTGGTCGGCACCGCCGGGCATGACGATCTCGAAGCAGCGCGGCCCGGAGCCGGTGACGGACGGCGCGGGACCGGGCGACTCCGGCGGGCGGGTCGGCAAGCGCACGCTGACCTCGGCGCTGCCGGCCTCGGCCGACGCGGTCGCGGACCGGGTGCTCGAACGGTTGCTGCGGCGCGCGTCCGACGGCGAGTCGCCGGGCACGGCCGGCGCCGACGTCGCGTCCGCGCGGGGTGACGCGACGCTCGGCGCGACGCCGGGCATCGACGCGACGGCGCCCGAGGCGGCGGTCGCGCGCGCCGCGGGCAGCAGCGGTCACGCGTTGCCGGTCCAGCTCCAGCGCCAGTTCGAGGCGTCGACCGGGGCGGACCTGTCGGGGGTGCGCGTGCACACCGGGCAAGCGTCGCAGCTGGCGGCGTTCGCGGTCCACGCGCAGGCCTACACCGTCGGGCAGGACATCCACTTCGCCGCGGGGCGCTACCAGCCCGACGACGCGCGCGGGGTGCACCTGCTGGCGCACGAGGTCGCCCACACGGTGCAGCAGGCGGGCGGCGACGTGCGTCGCCAGCACCGGCTCGAGGTGTCCGGCCCCGACGATCCGTGCGAGCGCGAGGCCGACCGGGCGGCCGACGCGATGGTCGCGGGCCGGCCGGCGGAACTCGGCGGCGCGCCGGTCGGGCCGCAGCGCGCGGCCGAGGCGTCGCCCGACGCGGCCAACCGCGCCTGGGCCCAGGGCCAGCGGCCGGCAGTGCGCCAGCTCGTCGACGACGTCGCCGCCGCTCGCGCGCGCCACACCGCCGACGCGCGGGCGGCGCTCGAGGCGGTCACGCGCGCGCAGGCCAGCTACGAGCGCTACGAGAAGAAGTTCGGCGTGGCGCTGGTGGCGTTCAAGCGCGGCGTCGCCGCCGCGCAGAAGGCCGAGCAGGAGCTCCGCGACGCGGCGTCGGTGATCGCGAACTTCGCGCTCGCGCGAGGGCTGCCGGAGCTCGACGCCGCGAGCAAGCACGTGTCGACGGTCCTCGGCTGGGTAGCCAAGGCCGCCACCGTCGCGACCGCGGCCGGCGTGGCGCCCGCGAAGGCGGCCCCCGGCCCCGTCGCGCCGACGCCGTCGGGCGGCCCGCCGTCGTCCACCGACATCGGCGTCGGCGGGCGCGTCGACTGGAAGGCGCTGCTCGAGACCACGCACGGCGCGTTCCGCGGCTACGTCGAGGGCAGCGCGACGCTCGACGCGCTCGGCGCCGCGGCCGCGTCGAGCGAGCGCTTCCTGTCCGAGGTCGCGGAGGGCGGCCACGCGTCCGACGACGCGGCGACGCTCCCCGCCGGGGTGGTGGCGTCCGCGCTCGCCGCCGCCGGACCCGCGATCGCCGCGCGACTCGCCGCGGTGTCCGGAACCGACGTGTCGGGCCCGGCGGCGCGGTTCGCCGACGGCGCCGCGGTGGCGCTCGACGGGCTGTCGGTCCAGCGCATCGAGCAGGACATCGCGATCACCTGGATCGCGAGCCTGACCGAGGCGCAGCGCGACGAGATCGACACCGCGGACACGTACCTGAAGTCCATCGGGGTGATCGACGCCAAGCACAACCGCCTCGGCTACGACACCGGCGCGGTCACGCTCGACACCGACGAGCGGCTCATCCACGTGCGCGCGCAGGTCGAGCAGATGGCGATGGCGGCCGTCGGCACCGGCGAGTGGATGGGGCGGACCGGCGGGGTCGGCTACGTGCGCGACCGCAACGGGACGCAGTGGCCGGCCGAGCTCACGCAGCCGATGCCGGAGCGGGCGGGCGGCGCGGTGCTCCTGACCGGCTTCCGGTGGAACGCGCCGACCAGCGCCGAGGGCGACTGGTGGAAGTCCCCGGGCACCGACGCCGCGCTCCGCACCGCGCTCATCGGCCACTGCGTGTTCGCGTTCCAGCCGCTCGGTCCGGCCGGCGGCGGCGCCGACGACGGCCCCGCCGTCGAGCCGGGGCGCGGTGACCCGGCCACCGCGCCGACCAATCCCGCGTGGCACTAACGACGAGCGCGGCGAGGACGGGGCCTGCGGTCGGGCTGTGCGACCGCACCGAGCGCGGCGTGCGAAGGCCGTCAGTGGCTCGCGCGATCGTCCGGCTGTGCGCGAATGTTGCGGATGCGGCGGGGGCTCATCGAGCGCGCGAAGAAGCGGCCATCCAGCGAGCCAGCTCGGTCGTCCAGCAGGACGCCGAGAACGCCTCCAGCGTCCCATCGTCTCCGTACGTCCGCAGCGTCGGCAGTTCCTTGGCGTGGATCGCGCTCGCCTGCTCCACCCGTCGCCGCGCGGTCGGCGGGCCCGGCAACGAGCGGCAACGCGTCACACGCGCGGCGGGCCCCGGCACTGCCGGGGCAACCATGAAGAAGCACCCTGCCCTCCACCGGATGTCCACCCTGTTCCTCGCCGCGCTCGGGGCGCTGGCGATCGGCTGCTCGAGCGAGGCCGCGCCCTCGGTCGACGAGCTCGCCGCGAACCTCTGCACCTGCGAGGCGATGTCCGAGGAGATGACCGACGACGAGCTCGCGCAGTGCCGGACGCAGGCCGAGTCGTACCTCGAGTCGCGGTCGGCGGAGTGTCTCGACTGTCTCGACGGTAGCCTCGGCGACGGGGCAAGCTCGGCCGCATGCACGTCGGCCGACGCGTGCGGCGCGGCGTGCGGGGACGACGACGGCGGCGACGAGTGAGCCGCGGCGGCGGCGGCGCGCGGTGAGCGCGATCTACGGCTGGCGCAGGCGCACGGCGTCGGCCTCGACGAAGCCCTGGGCGGCGTAGAAGGCGCGGGCGTCGTCGTCGGACGCGCGCGCGGTCGCGGCCTCGATCCGGACGCAGGCGAGGCCGCGCGCCAGCTCGAGCGCGTGGTCGAGCAGGAACGCGCCGAGGCCGCGGCGGCGGTAGGTGGCGTCGACGACCAGCTCGTCGATCGTGGCGACGCGGCCGCCGAGGTGGATCTGCGGGCGGTGCGAGACCGCGAGGTACGCGACGACGCGGACGCCCTCGGCGACGACGAACACCGCGGCCTCGGGGTGCCGGATGACCTGGGTGAACGTCTCGGCGAACCCGCGTCCGTCGGTGGCGTGGCCGAGCTGCGCGACGAGGGCGCCGACGCCGGCGGCGTCGCCGGGCCGGGCGCGGCGGAGCTCGAGGCCGCGGGGCAACTTGATCCGCATCCGGGGATTGTGCCCCAGGCGGCCGGCGCTCGTCGGCGCACGCCGGCGTCGTGACCGGCGTTCTGGCCGGGCAGGTGCGGTACGGTCGCGCGTGACCTCACGCCCACGGATCCTCACCGGCGACACCCCGACGGGCCGACTCCACCTGGGACACTGGGTGGGCTCGCTCGAGAACCGGGTCCGGCTCCAGGACCAGTACGACTGCTACTTCCTGATCGCGAACATGCACGCGTTCACCACGCGCGCCGAGCAGCCGGCGGACATCCGCCGCGACACGCTCGAGATCGTGAAGGACTGGCTGTCGGTGGGGATCGATCCCGAGCGCTCGACGCTGGTGCTGCAGACCGAGATCCCGGCGATCGCCGAGCTGACCTGGTACTTCGCGATGCTGCTGCCGTTCAACCGGGTGATGCGCAACCCGACGTTGAAGGCCGAGATCGAGGCCAAGGGGCTCGGCGACCACTACAGCTTCGGGTTCCCGCTCTACGCGGTCGGCCAGTGCGCCGACATCCTCGCGTTCCGCGCCGAGCTGGTGCCGGTCGGCGAGGACCAGCTGGCCCACATCGAGATGTGCCGCGAGGTCGCGCGCCGGTTCGCGCACGTGTACTGCGGGGTCGCGACCGAGACCGCGGACGCGGACTACGTCGCCCGGGGCGGGGTGTTCCCGATCCCGCAGGGGCTGGTCGGGCGGATCGCGCGGCTGCTCGGCACCGACGGCAAGCAGAAGATGTCGAAGAGCCTGGGCAACGCGATCTTCCTCGGCGACACGGCAGCCGAGATCAAGAAGAAGTGCGGCAAGATCTTCACCGGCCGCCAGCAGCCGACCGACCCGGGCGACACCAGCAACGCGCTGTTCCAGTACGCGCGCGCGTTCTTCAAGGATCCGGCGCGGCTCGCCGAGCTCGAGCAGCTCTACGCCGCCGGCCAGATCGGCGACGGCGCGGTCAAGCAGGAGGTGGCGGCCGCGATCGACGCGTTCCTCGCGCCGATCCGCG
>WYBA01000396.1 GCA_011526095.1 Myxococcales bacterium
GCGCCGCCGCCCTCGCCGCCATCCCGGCCCGGCTGCGCCTGCGCCTGCGCGCCACCGTGCGCCGGGCGATCCTGGCGCGGCCCGCGGTCGTCCCGTCGGCCGCCGTCGCCGTCGCGCTGCCCGTCGCCGTCGCTGCGCGCGGTCAGCGCGATCCGCCGCCGCTCGAGGTCGACGCTGATCACCTTCACCTTGAGCTTGTCGCCGACCTTGACCACCTCGGCCGGGTCCTTCACGAACCGATCGCTGAGCTGGGAGATGTGGATCAGGCCGTCCTGGTGGACGCCGAGGTCGACGAACGCGCCGAACGCGGTGACGTTGGTGACGACGCCCTCGAGCGCCATCCCCGGCTTGAGATCCTCGAGCACGGTGACGTCGTCGCGGAACGCCGGCGGCTCGAACCCGGCGCGCGGATCGCGCCCGGGCTTGGCCAGCTCGTCGAGGATGTCGCGCAGGGTCGGCTCGCCGATCTCCGCGGTGACGTAGCGCGCCGGGTCGATCGTCGCGACCAGCTCGGCGTTGCCGATCAGCGCGCCGACCTCGACGCCGAGGTCGGCGGCGATGCGGTCGACCAGGGCGTAGTGCTCGGGGTGCACCGCGGAGGCGTCGAGCGGGTGCTCGCCGCCGCGGATGCGCAGGAAGCCCGCGGCCTGCTCGAACGCCTTGGGCCCCAGGCCGGAGACGTCGAGCAGCTGCCTGCGCGAGCGGAACGCGCCGTGCTGCTCGCGGTGGACGACGATCTTCTTGGCGAGCGCCTTGCCGATGCCGGCGACGTAGCCGAGCAGCTGGGCGCTCGCGGTGTTGAGCTCGACGCCGACGTGGTTGACGCAGCTCTCGACGACGTCGCCGAGCTTCTTGGCGAGCAGCGGCTGGTGGACGTCGTGCTGGTACTGGCCGACGCCGATCGCCTTGGGCTCGATCTTGACCAGCTCGGCGAGCGGGTCCTGCAGCCGCCGCGCGATCGAGATCGCGCCGCGGATCGTGAGGTCGAGGTCGGGGAACTCCTCGCGCGCGACGTCCGAGGCGCTGTAGACGCTCGCGCCCGCCTCGTTGACCGAGACGACGAACATCGCCGGCTTGACGTCGACGGGGGCCGGCGCGGCCGCCGGCGCTGCTGCCGCCGCGTCGCCACCCTCGGGCGCCGCCTCGCCACCCTCGGGCGCCGGCGCCTCCGCCTGCACCGCCGGGGCGGCCGGCGCCGCAGCGGCCGGGGCCGCGCTCGCCGCGAGCATCCGCCGCACGAACGCCTCGGCCTCGCGGCCGCCGGTGCCGTTGCCGACGGCGATCGCCACCGGCGGGAACGCGGCGACGAACGCCTTCCAGTCGTCCCGGGCCTTGGCCATCTGCGCCTCGCCCTGGGTCAGGAACAAGGTCACCGTGCCGAGGAACTTCCCGGTGGCGTCGACGGCGACGCACTTGCAGCCGGTGCGCAGCCCCGGATCGATCCCGATCACCGCGCGCGCGCCGAGCGGCGCGGCGAGCAAGAGGTTGCGCAGGTTGTCGGCGAACACCTGCACCGCCTGGGTGTCGCTGCGCAGCTTGAGCTCGACGCGCAGGTCGTTCTCGACCGACGGCGCGAGCAGCCGCTTGTACGCGTCGGCGACCGCCTCGCGCAGCGGCCCCGCCCACGGCGACGCCGGATCGAGGTGGGCCAGCCGCTCGAGCCCGCCGATCACCCGCGCCTCGTCGACCGCGACGTGTGCGCGCAGCACGCCCTCGGCCTCGCCGCGGCGGATCGCGAGGAACCGGTGCGACGGGACCGTGCGCACCGGCTCGCGGAACGCGTAGTACTGCTCGAACTTGGTCGGCTCGTCCTTGTCCCGGGCGCCCTTGCCGGCCGCGTCGCCGGCCTTGCCCGGCGCGCGCTCCGCCACCAGCTCGCCCTCGTGGGCGAACACGGTGCGCACGAACGCGCGGACCTCGGCGGTCTCCGCCAGCTGCTCGGCGACGATGTCGCGGGCGCCGGCCAGCGCGTCGGCCGCGGTGGCGACGACCTTGTCCGCCTCGACGCCCTCGCCCGCGGGGCGCACGAACGCCGCGGCCTCGGCCAGCGGGTCGCCGTCGCCCGCCTGGGCGAGGATCCGCGCGGCCAGCGGCTCGAGCCCGCGCTCGCGGGCCGCGGTCGCGCGCGTCCGCCGGCGCGGCTTGAACGGCAGGTAGAGGTCCTCGAGCGCGGCCTTGGTGTCGGCCGCGCGGATCCGCGCCTCCAGCTCCGGCGTCAGCTTGCCCTGCTCGCCGATCGAGGCGAGCACCGCGCGGCGGCGCTCCTCCAGCTCGAGCAGGTAGCCGCGGCGCTCCTCGATCGTGCGGATCTGGACCTCGTCCAGCCCGCCGGTGCGCTCCTTGCGGTAGCGGGCGATGAACGGGACCGTGTTGCCCTCCGCCAGCAGCGCGACGACCGCGGCGACCGAGGCCGGCGGGAGCGACAGCTCCCGGGCCAGGGCGGGGACGGGATCAAAGGTGGGCTCGGGGGCGAGGTCGGTCATGGTCGGCCTTCTGGGCGCTGTCTGCGGCGGCGGGCGTCGGCGGCTGTCGTCGGTGGAAGGCGGGGACGGTAGCCGCGGAGGCACCCGGGCGCAACGCCCAACGTCAATCGGGTAACCTCGCGGCCCGATGCTGGACCCCGCGCTCGACCGCCTCATCCGCGACCTCCCCAAGGTGGAGCTGCACCTGCACATCGAAGGCACGCTCGAGCCCGAGATGGTGTTCCAGCTCGCCGCCCGGCACGGCGTCGCGCTGCCGTACCCATCGGTCGAGGCGCTGCGCGCGGCCTACGACTTCACCGACCTGCAGTCGTTCCTCGACATCTACTACGCCGGCTGCGACGTGCTGCGCGACGAGGACGACTTCCACGCGATGACGATGGCGTACTTCCGCCGCGCCCACGCCGACCGCGTCGTCCACGCCGAGATCTTCTTCGACCCCCAGACCCACACCGCGCGCGGCGTCGCGATGGCGACGGTGATCGGCGGGATCCGCCGCGCGATGGCCGACGCCGAGCGCGAGCTCGGCGTCACCTCGCGGCTCATCCTGTGCTTCCTGCGCCACCTGTCGGAGGCCGACGCGGAGGCCACGCTCGACGCCGCGCTGCCGTTCAAGGACCAGCTCGCCGGCGTCGGGCTCGACTCGGGCGAGCGCGGCAACCCGCCGGGCAAGTTCGCGCGGGTGTTCGCGCGCGCCCGCGCCGCCGGGCTGCGGCCGGTCGCGCACGCTGGCGAGGAGGGCCCGGCGGCGTACATCCACGAGGCGCTCGACGTGCTGCGCGTGGTCCGGATCGACCACGGGGTGCGGTGCGACGAGGACGACGCGCTGGTCGAGCGCCTCGCCGTCGACCGCGTGCCGCTCACGGTGTGCCCGCTGTCCAACGTCAAGCTGCGGGTCTACCCGCGGATGGAGGACCACAACCTGGCGCGGCTGCTCGCGCGCGGCGTGTGCGTCACCGTCAACAGCGACGACCCGGCGTACTTCGGCGGGTACATGGTCGACAACTACCGCGCCGTCTGCGCCGCGCTGCCGATCGGCCGGCCCCAGCTCGTCCAGCTCGCGCACAACGCGGTCGAGGCGTCGTGGCTGCCGGCGGCGCGCAAGGCCGAGCTCGACGCGCAGATCCTCGCGGTCGCCGCGGCGTGACGCCGGGGCCGCGCGCGTTGCGGGTCGCGACGCGCGCGCCGACGTCGGCGTCTCGTTCGTCGACGCGGCGGCGCGCGAGCCCGCGAGATCACGCGCGCGGCGCGACGGCACGCGCGCTGCACCACGCGCCGCCATGCGCTGCGCGCTCGCGATCGCGCCGATCGAGCCCTTCCCCCGCGGCGAAGCGACCGCGACGACCCGCGCCGCGACGCGGGGCCGGCGGTCGCGTCACCCGACACCGCGCCTCGCGCTCGTCGACGACGCGGCCGACGCGCCGGTCGCGCCGGTCGCGCCCGACGAGCCCGACGGGTTCGACGACCTCACCGTCCCGGAGCAGCTCGTCGCGCATCACTTCATCCTGCTCGACGACGGGATCGCCGCGACCGAGGCGCGCTGGCGCGCCGCGCGATCACGCCGCCGCCGCGTCGAGCTGCGCCCGGCGACGGAGCGCGAGACGGCCGTCCTGGCGGGGCCGCGGCGACGCCGCGCCCGCCGCGGCGCGGTGCGGCTGGCCGTCGCGGTGGCCACGGCCGTCATGGCCGCGGCGTACGCCCTGGCCGTCGCGGCGTAGCCACGCAAATCCTGCACGCCGGCTCGACGCGCCGGCAGAGCGTGCGCGGCCGCGCACGAACCGACGTCAGTCCATCCTTCGGTCCATCCTTCAGTCCATCCGCTCGACCGCGCGGGCGTCGGCCTCGGCGTCGTCGGCGAGCCGGCGCAGCACGTCGACGTAGCTGACGATGCCCTGCAGCCCCCCGCCCTCGTCGACGATCGGCACGGCGCCGATGCGGCGGTCGACGATCTTGCGGGCGACGGCGCCCAGCTCCTCCTCGGGGCGCGCGGTGACGAGCTCGGTCGCCATCAGGGTGGACACCGCGGCCGTGGGGGCGGGCGCGCCGCCGCCGAGCGGGCCGCGCAGGTCGCGATCGCTCACGATCCCGACGAGCTGGCCGGCGTCGTCGGTGACCGGGAGGTGACGCAGACCTCGCGCGGCCATCAGGCCGGCGGCCTCGGCGACCGTGGTGGTGGCGCGGATGGTGGTGGGCGCGGGAGTCATCAGATGGCCGATGCGGGTCATGCGCGTCATCAGCAGCAAGACCAGGGCCAGCGCCGGCCCGCGCGTCGCTCAGAACGACATCGCGTGAACGGCGTACGACGCCGGGCGCGGCCACGGGCCGCCGCCGCGCCACTCGTACGCCGCGGCGCGAGGCCGGTAGGCGTCGTAGCCGTCGACCACGTCGATCTCGTAGACCGAGACGGCGAGGAGGCCGACGACCGGGGCGCCCGGGATGGCCGGGCGCTCGACCGAGGTCGCGTCGGGCGGCAGGACGAAGCTCCACTCCGCCAGGGTCTGGCCCTTCTCCCCCGTCTGCTCGCCGTAGACGAACAGGGCGTCGGCCTGCCCCGCCTGCTCGACCGTCCAGCTCCCGGCAGAGCCGTTCCAGTCGGGCTCGGACAGCGTCGGCAGCACCGGCGTGGCGTCGACCGCCCAGGTCGAGGCCGGCACGGGCGAGGTGTACGTCTCGAACACGTAGCTGCGTCCCTCGAACGCGACCAGGCGCAGCGACAGCCCATCGCCGAGCCCAGCGAGCCGGCTCGTCGTGACCGTCAGGGGCGTGCCCGGCGTGACCGTCGCGCCGGTCCCCCACGCCGGCCGACCGGCGGCGTAGTAGCTGACGCCCGCGGTCGTCGTCGCCGACGGCGAGACGCCCGACACGGTGACGGTCGGGCCCGCGACCGGATCGATCCACGGGCCGTCGAGCGTCAGCTCCGCGCCATCGGCCGGGGTGACCTCGGGGGCGAGGATGTACTGGTCCGGCTGCGCGCCGCGGTCGGCGACCGCGACGAGCGGCCGCGTCGCGTCGCAGCCGGGCACCAGCGGCACCTGGATCGCCGTCGACGCCGCCGAGTACGACACGACGCAAGGGCCGGTCATGTGGTAGCGGATCGCGCCGGCGTTGGCGGGGACGGTGACGTACATCGTGCCCGCGCCCTCGGTCGCCGGCCGCCCGAAGTAGAGCTCGTCGCCGACCTCGACCGCCACCACGGTCCACCACTGCTCGGGGCCGTCGGTCGCGGCATGGCGGACGGTGACCGCGCCGCCGTCCTCGCCGGTGCCGACGACCACGCCGTCCGCCCCGACGGTCCGGGTGTCGATCACGGCCCCGTCGGCGCCGGTGAAGTACACGACCGCGCCCTCGTCGGGCTGATCGAGGCCGTCGTGGCTGGCGACGTGGACGGTGATGTCGCCGCGGTCGCCGCCGCCGCCGTCGGCCCCGGCGTCGGGCGGCTCGCCGCCCCCGTCCTGCGCGGCGTCGGCCCCGGGGCCGGCGTCGGCGAAGCTGGCGGGATCGCCGCACGCCGCGGCGCAGGCGGCGGACAGGGCGACGGCGGACAGGCGGACGCGGGCGCACGACATGGTCGGTAGACCCGGGCCAGACCGGGCGTGACAGCGAAACCGGCGACGGCCGGGGTCAGGGGAACAGCGCGACCTGCTCCAGCCCCGTGGTCTCGCGCAGCCCCAGCGCGAGGTTCATGCACTGCACGGCCTGGCCCGAGGCGCCCTTGACCAGGTTGTCGATCGCCGACATCGCGAGCACGCGGCGGGAGCGCGGGTCGTAGACCGCGGTGAGCTGGACGCGGTTGCTGCCGCGGACGTGGGCGGTGTCGGGCAGCCGGCCGGGCGGCAGCACGTCGACGAACGGCTCGCCGGCGTAGGCGTCGGCGAGCGCGCGCCGGAACCGATCCGGATCCGCCGCCGCGGCGTCGGCGTCGCGCGGGGCGGCGTAGACGCACGACAGGATCCCGCGCGACATCGGCAGCAGGTGCGGCGTGAACAGCACGGTCAGCGGCGCGCCGGCGGCGAGGCCGAGCTCCTGCTCGATCTCGGCGGTGTGGCGGTGGGCGCCCGCGACCTTGTAGGCGCGCACGCCCTCGGCCGCCTCGGGCAGGTGCGTCGCCTGCCCCGGGCTGCGGCCGGCGCCCGACGCGCCGCTCTTGGCGTCGATCACCAGGCCGTCGGCGGCGACCAGGCGCGCGTCGAGCAGCGGCGCGATCGCGAGGATCGACGCGGTCGGGTAGCAGCCCGGCACCGCGACGAGCGAGGCGCCGCGCAGCGCGGCGCGGTGGCGCTCGGGCAGGCCGTAGACCGCGCGCGGCAACAGGCCCGGCGCGGGGTGCGCCGGGTGATCGGCGGAGGCGTACCAGCTCGCCCACGCCGCGGCGTCGTGCAGCCGGAAGTCGGCGGAGAGATCGAGCGTGGTCACGCCGCGCTCGACCAGCGCCGCGACGATCGGCGCGGCCTCGCCGTGCGGCAGGCACGCGAACGCGACCTTGCTGCGCGCGGCGACCGCGTCGGCGTCGAACGCCTCGATCGGCAGGTCGAGCCGGCCGCCGGCGCCGGCGAGGTGCGGGAACACGTCGCCGAGGCGCTGCCCGGCCGCGCGCCGCGCCATCACCTGCGCGATCTCGACGTCGGGGTGGAGCGCGAGCAGGCGCGCCAGCTCGGCGCCGGTGTAGCCCGACGCGCCGATGATCGCGACCGGGACGCGCGCGCTCACGGCCGGGCCTCGGTGAGCTGATCGCCGACGAGCGCGAACACGTGGGTCCCGGGCGGCAGGCACGAGCCGTCCGCGGGATCGCCCTCGCTCCACGACGACACGACCGAGATGACGTCGGCGTCGTCGCGCGGGACGATCTGCCAGGTCGAGTCGCACGACCGCGGCGCCGGCGACGCGGGGTCGTCCGGGATGATCGCCGCGGCGTTGTCCGACGACAGCAGCACGGTGCCGACGGTGACGAACGCGCCGTCGCGGACGCGGAGCACGAGCAGCCCCGACTCCATCTCGCCGTGGCGATCCGACGACCACACGTCGATCACCTCGTCGACGCCGTCGCGATCGAGGTCGTGGACCTGCGCCGCGGTGTCGTACGACTCGAACATCCCCCACGGGATCTCCTCGAGCCCGCCGTCGAGCAGCGCGCGCGACAGGTCGGCGGCGAGGATCAGCGTGCCGGCGCGCGGAGACGCGTCGTCGCCGCTGGGGCCGTCGGCGGGCTCGACCTCGACCTCGAGCAGGTAGCCGGGCTCGCCGAACCGCCCCGGGACGCAGTCGATCGAGTGCTGCGGGCCGAACGTGGTCTGCCAGTGGCGCTCCACCGCCTCGCGCAGCGCGGGCAGCGGCGGGCACGCGGTCGGGGCGCCGGCGAGCCGGCCATCACCCGGCTGGTTGTCGAGCGTGGCGGGCGAGGACGTGGCGGCCTTGCCGCCGCACGCGGCGACGACGAGCAACAGCGGAGCGGAGCGCATGGTGCGCGCACGATACCGCCCGCCGAAAACAAGAAGAAGCCCGCGATCGGATGATCGCGGGCCTCTCGCTCGCGGACTGTCTCGTGGACAGTGCGGACCGGATCCGGGTCAGCGCTTGCTGAACTGGAACCGAGCACGCGCGGCGCGCTGGCCGTACTTCTTGCGCTCCTTCTTGCGCGGGTCGCGGGTGACGTACCCGGCCGCCTTCAGGCGCGGACGCAGCTCGCTGTCGATCTTCATCAGGGCGCGGGTGATGCCGTGGCGGATCGCGCCGGCCTGCGACGACATCCCGCCGCCGCGCACGGTGCACGCGACGTCGTACTGGTCGAGCAGGGAGACCTCCTCGAGCGCCTGGCGGATCACCATCCGGGCGGTCGGGCGGCTGAAGTAGTCCTCGTCATTGCGATCGTTGATCACGATCTTGCCGGCGCCGGGCTTGAGCCACACGCGGGCGATCGCGGTCTTGCGGCGGCCGGTCGAGTACGTCCCAGGAGAAGTAGCCATGTCCGTCGTTTCCTATGTCAGTTCGTCTCGAGGACGCGCGGCTGCTGCGCGGAGTGGTCGTGCTTCGGGCCGGAGTAGACCTTCAGCTTCTTGATGATGCGGCGGCCGAGCGGGCCCTTGGGCAGCATGCCCCACACGGCCTCGCGCAGCATGCGCTCGGGATCGTCCGCGAGCAGCTGCTTGGCGGTGTGGGTGGTGATGCCGCCCGGGTAGTTGCTGTGCCGGTGGTACAGCTTGTCGTCGGTCTTGCGGCCGGTCAGCGTGAGCTGACCCGCGTTGATGACCACGACGAAGTCGCCCATGTCGACGTTGGGGGTGTACGTGGGCTTGTGCTTGCCGCGGAGGACCGAGGCGATCTTGGTGGCGACCCGGCCGAGGGTCTGGCCCTTGGCGTCGAGCACGTACCACTCACGCTGGGCTTCGCCAGCTTCCTTGGTCAGCCAGTGGCTCTTCTGCGTCGTGTTCATCGGAAACCCTGTCTCGAGGCGTGTACGAAGGCGGATCGTTTATAGGAGCCGCGTCTGGGTGTCAAGCCTCGGGCCCCGAGCGGTGGAGGTTGGTACCACGCGGACTTATGGCACGTCATCCCATCGTGCTACTGCTCGTATGAACAGATCCCATGAGCCGCGTCGGATTCATTCTCAAGCCCGACAAGTCGGAGGCCGGTGTCCTCCTGGAGCAGCTGGTCCGCTGGCTCCGCGCCCGGGGGGACACCCCGGTCGTCACCACGGAGGACCAGATCGCGCCGGAAGGGGCCGAGATCGTACCGGAACCGGACCTCGCGTCCCCCGGCGTGATCGACCTGCTGGTCGTGCTGGGAGGCGACGGGACCATGCTCCGCGCGGCCCGGCTGGTGGCCGACGTGGGCACCCCGGTGCTGGGGGTCAACCTCGGCCAGCTCGGCTTTTTGACCGGGTTCGCCCCCCAGGAGGCGGAGGCCGCCCTGGCCCAGGCGATCTCCGGCGCCCTGCCCCGCTCGTCCCGGATGCGGATCGCCTGCACCTTCACCCGCCAGGGCGCGGCCCCGGTGGTGCGGACCGCGCTCAACGACGCGGTCATCCACCAGGGCGCGATGGCCCGCCTCGTCGAGCTCCACGCGTTCGTCGACGGGGAGTTCGTCGCGGCCTACCGCGCCGACGGGTTGATCGTCGCGACGCCGACGGGCTCGACCGCCTACAACATGGCGGCCGGCGGGCCGATCCTCATCCCGGGCCAGGCGGCGATGACGCTCACGCCGATCTGCGCCCACTCGCTGACCAACCGCCCGCTGGTCGTCCCGGCCGACGCGACGATCCGCATGCAGCTCGGCGCGGACAGCCGCGGCGTCGTGCTCACCGTCGACGGCCAGTGGGCGCACTCGTTCCTGCCGGGCGACACCGTCGACATCACCGCGGCGAGCGCGCCGCTGACGCTGTACTCGTCGGGGAAGCGCTACTTCGACGTCATGCGCGACAAGCTCCACTGGGGCCTGCGCTCCGATCGTGGCGGACGCTGAAGGAGGCCGACCGTGCTGCGTCATCTACGCGTCACCAACTTCGCGATCCTGTCGGACGTGGCCGTCGACCTCGGCGAGGGCCTCAACGTGCTGACCGGCGAGACCGGCGCCGGCAAGTCGCTGATCGTCGAGGCGGTCAACCTGCTGCGCGGCGGCCGCGCCAGCGCCGACATCCCGCGCGCCGGCGCCGCCGAGGCGGTGGTCGAGGCGATCTTCGAGGTGCCGGACGACCTGCAGGACAAGGTCGCCGGCGTCCTGCGCGAGGCCGGGCTGCCGGGCGACGACGAGCCGGGCGAGGTGCTGGTCCGCCGGGTCATCCAGCGCGGCGGGCGGAGCAAGACGTGGGTCAACGGCGCGCTGACCACGGCCGGCCGGCTGGCCGAGCTGGGCGCGCTGCTGGTGGACCTGTCGGGTCAGCACCAGCACCAGGGCCTGATCGACCCGGCGCGCCACCGCGATCTGATCGACGCATTCGGCTGCGCGCCGCCGCTGGTCGCGGCGATGGTCGCGCGATGGGACGCGCTGCGCGGGGTCGAGGCGCGGATCGAGGAGCTCGGCGGCGACGAGCGGGCGCGGGCCGAGCGGGCCGAGTGGCTGCGCTACCAGGTCGACGAGCTCGACGCCGCGCGGCTGCAGCCGGGCGAGGACGCGCGGCTCGACGCCGAGCGGGCGCGGCTGGCCGCGGTCGACACGCTGCAGGCCGGCGCGCACACCGCGGTCGAGGCGCTGTACACGGGCGAGGCGTCGGCGTGCGACCAGCTCGGGGTCGCGGCGCGCGAGGTCGACAAGCTGGCGCGGATCGACGCCGCGCTCGAGCCGTGCGCGCGGCAGATCGGCGAGGCGCGCGTGCTGGCGGAGGACGCGGCGGCGACGCTGCGCCACTACGCGGACCGGCTCGACGCCGATCCCGCGCGGCTGGCGTGGGTCGACGATCGGCTGGAGCTGGTGAAGAAGCTGGTGCGCAAGCACGCCGGCGCGGCCACCGGGGGTGCGGCCGACGCGCTCGCCGAGGTGATCGCGAAGGCCGAGGCGATGCGCGCCGAGCTCGACGCCCTGGCCCACCGCGACGAGCGGCTGGCGGCGCTGGACCGCGAGCGGGCGGCCGCGCGCGCGGCGGCCGAGGCGGCGGCGGCGGAGCTGACCCGCGCGCGCACCGCGGCGGCGAAGAAGCTCGAGCGCGAGGTCGGCGCGGCGCTGACCGAGCTCGGCATGGCGGCGGCGCGGCTCAGCGTGCGGATCGCGCCGCGCGCCCTCGGGCCGCACGGCGCCGACGACGTCGAGCTGATGCTGGCGTCGAACAAGGGCGAGGAGGCGCGGCCGCTGGCGCGGATCGCCTCGGGCGGCGAGCTGTCGCGGATCATGCTGGCGTGCAAGCTGTCGCTCGAGCGCGCCGACGACGTCGCGACGTACGTGTTCGACGAGGTCGACTCGGGGATCGGCGGCGCGACGGCGACCGCGGTCGGCCGGCAGATCCGCGGCGTGGCGGATCACCGCCAGGTGCTGTGCGTGACCCACCTGCCGCAGATCGCCGCGTTCGCCGACGTCCACCTCCACGTGTCCAAGCACGAGGCCGGCGGGCGCACGGAGACGAGCGTGACGCGCCTGGCGGCGCAGGCGCGCAAGGACGAGCTCGCGCGCATGCTCGGCGGGACGGCCACGGCGCGCGCCCGCGCCCACGCCGCCGAGCTGCTCGAGGAGGCCGCGGCGCGCAAGAAGTCCTCGCCGCCCGCCGCGCGCGCGTAGCCGTCGCGAGGTTGCGGGTGCATGTGACCGTGCACGCGCAGTTGACCGTGCCGTGCCGTGCCGGCGCGGTCCACTCCACCGCTCGGCCTGAGAGGGTCGATCAGAATCGAGCCCCCTCCGCTCGTCCTGAGTCGGTCGATCAGAGTCGAGGCCCCTCCGCTCGTCCTGAGCAGCGCCGAGCGCCAGCGAGGCGCATGTCGAAGGACGCTGACAGTCGGCAACGCATGGCTCGCGTGCCACGACTGTCAACATCCTTCGACTCCGGCCTCGCTGGCGCTCGGCCGGGATCAGGATGAGCGGAACTTCTACGGAGACGGAGCGAGAGGCTCGGATCCGTCTCCGGCTCCGCCTCCGTCTCCGTCTCCGCCTCCGGCTCCGGCTCCGACTCCGCCTCCGCCTCCGGCTTCGTGCCCGTGCCCGTGCCCGTGCCCGTGCCCGTGCCGCCTCCGCCTCCGTCTCCGTCTCCGTCTCCGTCTCCGTCTCCGGCTCCGGCTCCGTCTCCGTCTCCGTCTCCGGCTCCGGCTCCGGCTCCGGCTCCGGCTCCGGCGGCTCACCGCCCCGCGAGCGCGCCGGGCACGTCGGCCTCGGCGATGCCGAACCGCGGCAGGCGCGACCACGGATCCACGACGATGCGCGTGACGCCGCGCGGCAGCTCGAGCACCACGTCCGTCCGGATCGCGGACAGCGGGATCCGCGCGGCGCTGACCACGCGGTCGCCCGCCTGCAGCGCGACGTCCACGGTCGCCTCGAACGGCGCCGCGCCCGCCTCCAGCCCGCCCTGCACCACCGCGAACCGCACGCGCCCGCCGGCGCCGTCGCGCTCCACCGCGACGTCGCGCACGCCGAGCTCCGGCGCGCCGATCGCCGTGACCCAGCGGTGCAGCCACCGCGCCGCGTCGCTGCCCGCGACCACCTGCGTCGCCGTCACCAGGTCCAGCCACGACGCGATCCGCCCGTCGGTCGCGGCCACGAACTGCCGCAGCACCGCGGCCACCCGTTCGCGCCCCAGCTTGGCCTCGAGCGCCGCCAGCAGCAGCGCGCCCTTGGCGTACGACAGCGCGTCGCGCAGCTTGCCGCTGGTCGGGATCCGCTGCGCCAGCGCGAACAGGTCGCGGTGCGCGACCTCGGCGTAGTCGTCCAGCCAGCCCCGCCGCACCTCCGCCGCGGCGACGTCGTCGAGCGCCCACGTCGACACGTACTCGCTCGCCGCCTCCCACCACGCCGCCGCCTCGTCGTCGGCCGCGCGCACCCGCCGCCCGAACCAGCCGTGCGCCAGCTCGTGGGCGAGCAGCGCCACCGCCTCGACGTGGCGCCGCCGCGCCTCCGCGCCCGCGCCCTCCGCCCCGCCCGGCTGGCACGCGTCGACCAGCACCGAGCGCAGCACGACGACCGTGTCATCGGCGCGTCGACCGTGCCGCCCGTAGACCGCCGGCAGCCCCACCACCCGCACCCGCCCGACCGGTCCCAGCGGCGCCAGCGCGCGCGTGATCCGCTCGAGCACCGGCGCGCACGCCTCCAGCGACACCGCCGGGGTCGCGGCCAGCTCGATCCGCGCACCGCGGCCGTCGTCCCACACCCGCCCGCGCGGCGCGGCGTCGACCAGCACGAGCGCCGGATCGCGATCGGTCACGCCGGCGAGCCGCGTCGTCCGCCACCCGTCCGCGCCGACCGCCTCGCCGACCACCGGCAGCGACGCCACGACCTCGTCGCCGCGCGGGTGGTGGACGTCGACCACGACCCGCGCCGGCGGCGCGTACGGCACGGACGGCAGCCACCGCGCCAGGTCGAGCAACCGCGCCTCGACGCGGTTGTCGCCGACCAGCGGCAGCGCTCCCTCGTAGCGCAGCCGTACCTGCACCACGCCCGGCGTCAGCGAGCCGATCACCAGGTAGCCGCCGGTGCCGAGCGCGACGTCGGCCGCGCGGCCGTCGACGCTCGCCTCGACCAGGCGGAAGCCCTGGTGCAGCGGCGCGCCCGCGTCCTGCACCGCGGCCTCGAGCGGCGGCGACGCCAGCACCAGCCGGTCGCCCTCGACCGTCGCGACCATCGTCACGTCGATCGTCGCCCACCGCCGCGCGATCGACAGCCACACCTCCGCCCGCGTCCACCACGGCCGCATCCCCGCGAACACGTCGCGCGGCGGCGTGACGTGGATCCGCCAGCCGTGGCTCCAGTCGGCGTACGCGCCGCGCAGCACGACCGACCGCAGCGCGTCGGCGCCGGGGTCGCGCTCGTCGCCATCGGACTCCACCGCGGTGGCCAGCCCGACGACGACGTCGGTGATCAGGCCGTCGCCGAGCAGGAACGCGGCGTCGGGGCACGTGACGATCGTGTCGGCCCGGACCGGATCGCGCCGCGTCGCCAGCCCGAGCACGTCGCCCATCTCGCCCGGGCGCTCGGCGAACAGCTCGGCGAGCGCGTCGCCGCCGCGGTCGGCGTGGTGGCGGAGCGTGTCGCGCAGCGCCATCCGGTAGCCGTGGACGAGGCCGACGTCCGCGTGCAGCGTGCACGGCAGGGCCACCGGGGCGGCCGGCACCGGCGCCGGGGCCCGCGCGGGCTCGGCGCAGCCGGCCGCGGCCGAAGCGGCCCCCACGCAGGCCAGGATCAGGACACGACCAGGCGGGCGCACGCGGCTACGACACCGCCAGCGGCCGCCGGTTGCAGCTCACGACGTCGGCCGCTTGGCCTTCGTCGTCCGCGCCTTGGACTTCTTCGACTTCTTGCCCTTGCTCGAGCCGCCGCCGTCCGGGTAGCTGCGGTCGACCCAGCGATAGCTCGGCTCGCCCGGCGCGCGCAGGTCGACGTGGACGAACCCGCTGTTGGGGTAGATGCCGATGCCCATGCCGCCGGCGTCGAGCGTCTCGGCGAAGTCGTGGAGCTCGCGGATCGAAACGCCCTCGATCTTGATGTCCATCGCCGAGGCGTGGTGGTGCCGGCTCGAGTTGCGCTCGGTGAACCGGAACCCCGAGACGATCTCGATCTTGGCGCCGCCGAAGTGGTCGCTGATCCGCGACAGGTGCTCGTACAGCCGCGGGTCGACCGCGCGGGTCTCGTTGGACCGCTTGCAGCGGAACACCTCGTCGAGCTGCGCCAGCACTTCCTCGTCGTAGCCGCCGTCCGGGCGGTAGATGTTGACCTTGGCCTCGAGCTGGACGTTGCGCGAGTGCACCCACAGATCGCCGCTCGGGCGAGGCAGCGGCTCGGTGCGGAGCTGATCCTTCTTCACGCCGTGGCCGCTGAACTCGGCCACGTAGCTGCACTGCTTCTTCCGCTTCGCCTTCTTCCCCTTCCCCTTCGTCACCTCCTTGCACACCTTCACCTTCTTCGACTTCTTCGACCTCTGGCCCGCGTGCGCGTCGCTGGGCGCGGCGGCGGCGCCGACCAGGGCGAAGCAGAGCGCGAGGCTCACGAGCGTGACGATGCGGCGAAGGTTCAAGGGGGCACCTCGGCGACGTGGGTTACACGGGGGCGTCAAGGCTAGGCCAGGGCCCGCCCGATCATCAAGAAAGGCGCCCGCCAAATCCGGACCTGCCCGGAATCACTCGGGGACGACGGGCGCGGCGGCCGCCGCCCCAGGCGCCGGCGCCGCGATCGGGATGTGGACCAGCTCGATCCCGACCTTGCCCGCGATGTCGAAGATCCGCGCGTCCCGGTAGAACTCGCCGTAGCAGATGCGGACGATGCCGGCGTTGGCGATCTGCTTGAAGCAGTTCCAGCACGGGCTGGCGGTCACGTAGACCGTGCCGCTCTCGATCGTCGCGCCGTTGCGCGCGGCCTGGATGATCGCGTTGGCCTCGGCGTGGATCGTCGCGACGCAGTGGCCGTCCTCCATCATGTGGCCGACGTCCGAGCAGTGCGGCATGCCGCGGATCGAGCCGTTGTAGCCGGTCGACAGGATCGTGCGGTTGCGGACGATCACCGCGCCCACGTACTTGCGCGGGCACGTCGAGCGCGACGCCACCACCTGCGCGATGCTCATGAAGTACTCGTCCCAGGACGCTCGGGGGCGCACGGTCTCGGCCATCAGACGTGTCTCTTTCCCCGCCCACGTGGGCGGTCACTACTCCTCGATCGGGCACCGGATCGTGTCCGTGCGCCCGACGCACGCGAGGCAGAGCTCCGCGCGCAGGTCCAAACCGCAATCACCGAGATCCTCGATGCTCGCGCACGACGATCGCCAGGTCAGCGGGGCGTTCTCACCACCCGTCCCGCCTGGGGCGCCGTCGTACGTGAACGCCTCGAGCTCCCATGCGCCACCGCGATGGATGCCAAGGTAGGCGGACGCGACTCGACTGTCGACTCCCTGCTGGTCCCACACGACGACGAAGTCCAGCTCGGACGTGACCGCCTGCACCGCGCAGTCGTGTGCTGCGACGAACGCCACGTCTTCGTCGCCTGGCAGCGGATGGCCGCAGTTCATCGGGTCCGCACCTCCGATCCGCTCCGCGAGCACCGTCTCGAGACGGCACGTCGTGATGTCGGCGTCCACCTCTGCAGCGTCGGGGCCTGATGGCGCATCACCACCACCGCACGCGGCGATGCCCGCAAGGGTCGCGAGGAGTGGGCGGCGAAACGGCTTCATCCTGGCTCTGCTTCGAGGGAATCTCGCACGGTCCTGTGACGGCGATGGACCTGACTTCACGCCGCGTGGTGTTGGCCGTTCCCGCCGGCCTGTCGAGCCGAGTGGGGTCGCTGCTCACCAAGGCCCGGCGCTCTCCCGCTGATGCTATGGTCCCGGCCCCCCGATGGCGAAGCCGGACAAAGGCCACAAGAAGGCGCCCAACAAGTACGAGGCGACGATCAACCTGCGCGAGACGGCGATGCCGGCGCGCGGCGATCTGGCGCGGCGCGAGCCAGAGATCCTCGCGAAGTGGGCCGAAGAGGACCTGTACGCGAAGATCCTCGCGTCACGCGCGGGCGCGCCGCGGTTCGTGCTGCACGACGGGCCGCCGTACTCCAACGGCTCGATCCACTACGGCCACATCCTCAACAAGATCCTCAAGGACATCGTCGTCAAGTACAAGACGCTGGCCGGGTTCCGCGCGCCGTACGTGCCGGGCTGGGACACCCACGGCCTGCCGATCGAGCTGGCGGTCGAGCGCGAGCTGGGCAACAAGCGCGGCGCGATGTCGATCGCGGACGTCCGCAAGGCGTGCCGCGACTACGCGCTGAAGTTCGTCGACATCCAGCGCGGCGAGTTCCAGCGGCTCGGCGTGCTCGGCGACTGGCAGCACCCGTACCTGACGCTCGAGCCGACGTACGAGCGCGCCATCGTGAGAGCGCTCGCCGCGTTCGCGCGCGGCGGCTACCTGTACCGCGGCAAGAAGCCGGTCTACTGGTGCGCGCGCGACTCGACGGCGCTGGCCGAGGCGGAGATCGAGTACAAGGACAAGTCGTCGCCGTCGATCTACGTGCGGTGCCCCAGCGAGGTCGACCCGGCCACGCTCGATCCGCGCCTGGCCGGCAAGCGGCTCGCGCTGCCGATCTGGACGACGACCCCGTGGACGCTGCCGGCGAACCTGGCGATCGTCCTGGGCCCGCACCTCGACTACGTCGCGGTGCCGTCGCCCAAGGACGCCGGCGAGGTGCTGATCGTCGCGCGCGATCTGGCCGAGAAGTTCGTCACCGCGATCGGCGGGGCGTGGGATCCCGCCGCGGCGGTGGCGCTGACCCGCGAGGCGGTCGCGACGCTCGACGGCACGCGCTACGCCCACCCGTTCCTGCCGCGCACCGCGGACACGCCGGGCGGCGACGCCGCGTTCCGCGTGTGGTTCGCCGACTACGTCACGCTCGAGCAGGGCACCGGCCTGGTCCACACCGCGCCGGGCCACGGCGTCGACGACTACCGCACCGGCGCCGCGCACGGCCTGCCGCCGTACGCCCCGGTCGACGACCGCGGCCGGTTCACCGCCGAGGTCCCGCACTGGGCGGGCGAGAAGACCGACGACGCCAACCCGAAGATCGTCCAGCACCTCGCCGACACGGGCTTCCTGCTCAACGCCGTCGGCGACAAGGTCCAGCACAGCTACCCGCACTGCTGGCGGTGCAAGGGGCCGATCCTGTTCCGCGCGACGCCGCAGTGGTTCCTCGCGATCGACCACGCGGACCTGCGCGGCAAGGCGCTGGCCGAGATCGACCGCACGACGTGGGTGCCGCCGTGGGGCCGCAACCGCATCTACGCGATGATCGAGAACCGCCCCGACTGGGTGCTGTCGCGCCAGCGCCTGTGGGGCGTCCCGATCCCCACCTTCTACTGCAAGGGCTGCGGCGCCGAGCACCTGTCCGCCGAGACGATGGAGCACGTCGCCGAGGTGTTCGGGCGCGACGGCGCCGACGCGTGGTGGACGAAGGGCGTCGCGGACCTGCTGCCCGCGGGCACGACGTGCGCCGGGTGCGGCGCCGACGGCGCGACGTCGTTCGAGCGCGAGAAGGACATCGTCGACGTGTGGTTCGAGAGCGGCGTGTCGTGGCTGGCGATGCGCGACCACGACGCCGCGCACGACCACGACCAGATCGACCTCTACCTCGAGGGCTCGGACCAGCACCGCGGCTGGTTCCACTCGTCGCTGCTCGCCGGCATCGGCGTGCAGGGCAAGGCGCCGTACAAGGAGGTCATCACCCACGGCTTCGTCCTCGACGAGCTCGGCGCGCCGTACTCCAAGAGCGCGATCGAGAAGGCCAAGGCCGAGGGCAAGAAGGTCAGCTACATCCCGCCCGAGGAGGTCATCAAGATGGGCGGGGCGGAGCTGTTCCGCCTGTGGGTGGCGTCGACCGAGTTCCGCAACGACATCCCGTACTCGAAGGCGATCCTCGACGGGCTGTCCGAGTGGTACCGCAAGTACCGCAACAGCGTCCGGTTCCTGCTGAGCAACGTGCTCGACTTCGATCCCGACGCGCCGGTGGACTGGTCGGTCGCGGGCACGCTCGATCTGGGGATGAAGCGCCTGGTCGACGACGTCGTCCACCGCGCGCGCGCCGCGTACGACGCCTACGAGCTGCACGTCGTCCACCGCACGCTGGTCGACTTCGTCACGCGCGACCTCTCGGCGTTCTACTGCGACGTCGTCAAGGACCGGCTCTACGCCGAGGCCGCGGACGCGCCGCGGCGGCGGGTCGCGCAGGCCGTGATGTACGAGGCCGCGCGCGCGCTCGCGCTGCTCGCCGCGCCGATCCTGTGCTTCACCGCCGAGGACGCGTGGACGCACCTGCCCAAGCGCGCCGGCGACCCGGCGTCGGTGCACATGGCCCTGCTCCCCGCGGGCGCGCCGTGGCCCGAGGCCGAGCGCGGCGCGTTCGAGGAGCTGCGCGCGTGGCGCGAGCTGGTCAACGCCGAGCTCGAGCCGTTCCGCGCGGCCAAGCACAAGTCGAGCGACGCCCACGTCACGCTGACCCCGAGCGACGCCGCCGACGCGGCGCTGCTCGCGGCCGAGGGCGAGGCGCTGGCCGAGTGGCTGATCGTCTCGGGCGTCGAGATCGCGGCGCCCGGCGGCGAGCGCAAGGCGGTCGTGCGCGAGCACGGCGGCGCCCGGTGCGAGCGGTGCTGGCGGTGGTACGCAGCGCTGGCCGCGGACCCGGCCGACGTCTGCCAGCGTTGCGCCGGCGCCCTGGGCGCGATAAGCACCTGAACCCGCTCA
Organism: Myxococcales bacterium; assembly: GCA_011526095.1. Taxonomy (GTDB): domain Bacteria; phylum Myxococcota_A; class Polyangia; order Haliangiales; family Haliangiaceae; genus WYBA01. The sequence continues at coordinate 19,313 of WYBA01000396.1, forward strand.
TGTCGCGCCGCTACAAGATCTTCCTGATCCTCGCGTTCGTCACGCTGATCGCCGACCAGGCGACCAAGCTGTGGGCGCGGCACGAGCTGCCGACGTACCCGGCGGGGTGCGAGATCCCGGCGGACATCGTCGCCCACAAGTGCGCCGGCAAGGCCGTGCAGGTGATCGACGGCTACTGGGACTGGCGGCTGTCGTTCAACCCGGGCTCGGCGTTCGGGCTGTTCAACAGCGCGGCCGGCGCGCGGTGGTTCCTGTCGATCATCGGGTTCCTCGCGGTCGGCGGCATGGTGTGGATGCTCAAGAAGGCGCGCGAGGACCAGAAGGCGCTGATCTGGGCGCTGGGGCTGGTCGCCGGCGGCGCGGTCGGCAACCTCGTCGACCGCGTCTACTTCGGCGTCGTCACGGACTTCGTCTTGTGGCGCTACCAGACCAAGGAGTGGCCGGTGTTCAACATCGCCGACGTCGCGCTGGTCGTCGGCGTCGGCCTGATGTTCATCGACATCTTCCGCGAGGCGAAGCTCGAGAAGCAGGCCAAGGCGGCGGCGGCGGCGGCCGACAAGGGCGCGGCGAAGGCCTAGCGCGCACGGTCGGCCGCCCGGGGTGATACAACCGGGCCGTGTCCGAGACTCCCGAGCTGGCTGGCGCCTTCGACCGCTTCGAGCAACACCTCGTCTCGGGCAGCGAGCTGCTGCGGCAGAGCCGGATCAAGGACGCCCAGGGGCAGCTGCTGGCGGCGCTCCAGCTCCAGCCGGGCAACGCCCGCGCGCTGGCGCTGCTCGGGCTGGCGTACTTCCGCGGCGGCCAGTTCGACGAAGCGATGCCGATCTACCGCGAGCTGGCGAGCCAGTCGCCGAACGACGCGTCGTTCCGGCTCAACCTCGGCCTCGTCTACCTCAAGCTCGGCGAGGCCCGCCTGGCGATCGCGGAGCTCGAGGCGTGCCGCGACATCGATCCCGGGCAGAGCCGCGCGCTCGGCTACCTCGGGCTGGCGTACACCCGCGCCGGGCGGTTCCCCGAGGCCTACCAGGCGTTCCTGCTCACCGGCAACGACGAGCTGGCGCAGGAGGTCGTGCACCACCTGACCGAGCAGGAGCGGCTGGCGATCGAGAAGGCCGTGCGGCGGCCGGCCGACCTCGAGCTGTCGCAGCCGTCGATCTCGATCTCGGTCGAGCAGGCGGCGCCGCCCGCGCCCGCCGCCGCACCCGAGGCCGCGCCCGCCGCCGCACCCGAGGCC
>WYBA01000397.1 GCA_011526095.1 Myxococcales bacterium
GCGCCCCGGGCGCCCCGGGCGCGGCGGGCGCCGGCGCGCCTGGCGCCGCCGGGCCCGCGGCCGGCCAGCGCAGCCGGAACGTCGTGCCCGCGCCGGGGCTGCTGTCGACGGTGATCTCGGCGCCGTGGGCCTGGACGAGCTGCGCCACGACCCACAGGCCCAGGCCGGTGCCCTGGCCGCGCTTCTTGGTCGTGAAGAACGGGTCGAAGATCTGGGCGCGGCTCTCCGCCGGGATCCCGGCGCCGTCGTCGACGACCTCGAGCAGCGCGGCGTCCCCGTCGTCGGCGCGCCGCGCCCGCAGCGTGACCCGTCCGCCCGAGGCGCACGCGTCGAGCGCGTTGACCGCGAGGTTGAGCAGGACCTGGCGGAGCTGGCCCGGATCGGCGCGGACCGGCGGGACGTCGTCGGAGGCGTCGACCTCGACGGTGACGTCGCGCTTGCTCGCCTCGGTCGAGATCAGCTCCGCCGTCGCGGCGAGCGCGGTCGCCGGGGCGACCGCCTGCAGCGACGTGGCCGAGGGGCGGACGAAGTCGAGGAGCTGGGCGATCAGCCGGCTGACGTGGTCGATCTGGTCGATGATCACGCGCTGGCCGGGTGCCTGCGGGTGGTCGTCGCCGAGCCGCGCGACGGTCAGCTCGGCGCGGCCGCGGACGATGTTGAGCGGCGTGCCGATCTCGTGGGCGATGCCCGCCGCGAGCTGGCCGGCGGTGGCGAGCTTCTCCGAGTGGAGCAGGCGGTCCTCGAGCCGGCGCTGGGCGTCGAGGTGGCGCAGCCGCTCCTGCAGCGCCGCCGCGCGGTGCGCGTTGCGCAGCACGTAGGCCGACAGCGCGACGAGCAGCGCGGCGGACAGCCCGGCGCCGACGAGCAGCCGGCGCACCAGCGTGCGCTCCTGGGCGCGCAGCGCCGCGGTCGAGGACAGCAGCACCAGCGCCCACGGCTCGCCGTCCTCGACCAGCACCGGCGCGGCGATGCCGATCGCCGCGGCCTCGGGCAGGCCCGCGGCGCGCGCCTCGCGCTCGCCGAGGATCACGCGGTCGGCGCGGCGGGCGCGGGCCGCCGCGATCAGGCGATCGAGCCCGGGCAGGGCCGCGGCGTCGGCGTCGAGCGCGCGCACCGCCGCGGCCAGCGCCGGATCGCTCGACGGCGCGGGCAGCCCGTGCGTCCCGAGCACCAGCAGCGCCGAGCTGCCGTCGTCGAGCAGCCGCAGCCGGTCGAGCAGCGGGCGCATGTCGACGACGAACGCGACGACGAGATCGCGCGCGCTGCGCCGCGCGAACACGCGGTACCACGCCGCCTCGGCGTCGGCGCCGGCGAGCGGGCGCGAGGTCTTGAACGCGCCGGGGTCGGCGAGCGCGGCGGCGACGGTGTCGTCGAGCGCGGCGTCGGCCAGCGACAGGATGTCGGCCCGCGCGTCGGGCGCGATCACGCGGACCAGCCGGTGCCCGGACGCCGACCACACGTCGATCGCGAGGTACTCGCGGGTGAGCGCCGCGATCGCGTGCATCTCGCGATCGAGCACCTGGTTCGACTCGGCCTGGGCAGCGAGGATCGCGGCGAGCTCGAGGTTCTCGCCGATCGCGCCGACGGCGTCGCCGAGCGCGCGCGCCGCCGCCTCGAGCTGGTCCTGGCGATCGCGCGCGTGGCCGTCGTAGAGCTCGGCGCGGTCGCGCGCGAGCACGCGCGTGCCGATCACCGCGACGGCGACGATCGCGACGAGCAGGAACCCGCCACCGACCACGAGGTATCGACGAGGTGCGAGCATGGGCGAGCCGCGGCGGTCCAGCGTAGCGCGGACGCGCCGCGGGACCTACTCGTCCTCGTCCGGCGCCGCGTCGGCGTCGTCGTCGGGCGACGCCTCGACGATCGGCCCGCACGCGACCGCGGCGGCGGGCTGGCCCTTCTTGTCGGCGTGGAGCACCAGCGTGCGGCCGATGATCGTCTCCTCGCCGTCGAGCGGCATCGCGACGTCGGGCTCGTCGAGGGCGCCCGGCGCCTTCTTGGTGACGACGACCTGCAGGTCGACGCGCATCGCCTCGGGCCACGGCGCGCCCGCGCCCTTGGCGTTCTTGCCGCAGTCGCTGCCCTCGTGCACGACGAGGTGGTAGCTGCCCGGCTTGAGCCCGGCGAGCGGCGCGACCGTCACCACGCGCGTGGCCTCGCCCTCGGTCTGGGTGAACCGGATCGTCGCCGGCTTCAGCTTGGAGCCCTTGACGGCGGTCAGCGCGGCCTCGGCGGCCCATCGCTGCGGCGGCGGGGGCGGCTCGGGCTCGGGCTCCGGCTCGGGCTCCGGCTCCTCGATCGGCTCGACCTCGTCGGCCTCGAGCGGCGGGGGCGGCTGGGCGGTGCGGGCGCCGCCGCCGCCGCAGGCGGCGAGCAGGGCGGCCACGATCACGGGCAGGGTTCGCATCGCCGTCGGCCGGCTACACGCGCCGTGCCAGCGCGGCGGCCGTGGGATCAACACGTTGGCGCGGGCGCGGCGTGGCGCGATGCCAGCCACCGTTGCAGCTTGCCAGGGTCAGCCCGCCGCGCCCGGCAGCAGCGCGACGGCGAGCACGGTGAGCAGGGCGTTGGCGATCGCGGCGGGGACCAGGCTCTGCGAGCGCAGCCGGATCCAGCCGAGCGTGACCCCGAGCCCGACGCCGGCGATCACGGCGATCGCGGCGGCCGCGGCGAGCGACGGCGCGCCGTCGGACGCCGACGTCGCCGAGACGACGAACAGCGGCGCGTACCACAGGCCCCACGCCGCGCCGTGGGCGATCAGCCCGGCGCGCCGGCCCCACCGCGCGATCGCCCAGTCGAGCGAGGCGCCGCGCCACCCGCGCTCCTCCGACAGCGCCTGGACGGCGAGCACGACCAGCACGCCGGCGATCGCGCCGACCGTGCCGGCGTCCGCGCGCAGCGCGTCGAGGTCGAGCGCGGCGTCGAGGTCGAGCGCGAGCGCGGCGATCGCGGCGACGACGACCAGCGCCGCGGCCACGCCGATCGCCACGGTGACGTCGCGGCGGCTCGCCGGCCGGTGGGTCGGGACGTCGGGCGCGACCCCGCCGTCGGCCCACCGGGTCAGCCACGTGCCGAGCAGCGGCGGCCACGCCATCACCCCGGCGTAGTAGGCGCACGCCCAGAACACCCGCCACGCCGGCGCCGCGTCGGTCGCCGCGGGCGGGCCGCCGAGCGCCGCGGTCGCCAGCCACGACAGCGCGAACGTGATCGCGACGAACCGACGCCACGATCGCCCGGGCGCCGGCGGCGGCATGTCCCGGCGACGCCGGCCGCGCAGGCCGTCGGCGACGCCGTAGCCGAGCGGCCCCGCCATCAGTCGAGCACCTCGTGGCGCGCCTCGAGCGCGCCGTGCTGCTCGTTGACCGCCTCCAGGTACGAGGGCAGGGCCCCGCTGAGCGCGGCGTGGATCGCGGGGAGCACGCCCAGGGCGACCTCGGTCGGGACGCGGAACACGTGATCGGCGCCGGCGGCGCGCAGCGCGGACGCCTCGGACACCTTGGAGCAGCAGGCGATGAGCGTCGCCTGCGGGGCGAGCGCGCGGAGCTGCTTGACGAGCTGGAGGTTGGTCGTGCCCTTGAGCAGCTCGTCGGGGATCGTCGAGACGATCACCTCGGCGGCGTCGACGCCGCCATGGCGCAGCACCTCGACGCTGGCCATGTCGCCGTACAGCACCTGCGCGCCGCGCTCGCGGATCGCGTCGTGGACCGCCGGGTTGGTGTCGACGACGAGGGTGTGCGGGACGAGGTCGGGGTGGAGCCGCTCGAGGTCGGCGAGCAGCGCCGACGAGATCCGGTGGAACCCGAGCAGGACGAGGCGGGCGGCGTGGTCGGCCTCGCCCTCGGTGACCGCGCCGCGCGACCGCATGCCGAGCGCGTCCATCAGCCCGCGCAGCTTCAGGTAGAGCTTGTCCGAGACGTCGAACAAGGTCGGCGTCACCAGCGCGGTGATCACGAACGCGAAGATCACGACCGACACCTGCGCGCTGCCGATGTGATCGAGCTGCAGACCGAGGTAGCAGATCACCAGGCAGAACTCGGACACCTGCGCCAGCTTGGCCGAGACCGCGACGGCGTTGCGGCGGTCGAGGCCGTTGGCGTAGAGCACCGGCAGGAACACCAGCAGGCGCAGCGCGACCGCGACCAGCGCGACGACGCCGGCGAGCAGCACGACGTCCGCGCCGTCGGGGACCGGGATGCTCATCCCCAGACCGACGAAGAACAGCGTGACGAAGAAGTCGCGCAGGTGGACGACGCGCGACACCACCTCGTAGGCGTAGGGCGAGGTGGCGATCGTCGCGCCGGCGATCAGCGCGCCCATCTCCATCGACACCGAGATCTGGGCGGAGATCCCCAGCTCGTGGGCGAGCGTGGCGAGGTTCGCGCCGAACAGGCCGACGCCGAAGCACCAGCCGAGCGCGACCGTGACCACCAGCTCGGGCGAGCGCGCGACGACGTGGAACGCCGCGGGCAGCACCAGCCGCGCCACGGCGATCGCCGCGCCGGCGACGATCGCGGTGCCCAGGAACGTCAGCGCGATCGGCGTGACCGACGGGTTGGCGAAGCTCGGCTGCAGCGCCAGGAACACGATCGCCCAGATGTCCTGGAAGATCAGCAGGCCGACGCACAGCCGGCCGGCGACGGTGTCGAGGCGCAGCCGCTCCTGGAGGTACTTGACGACGAGCAGGGTCGAGCTGAACGCGCACGCGACGCCGAGGTAGAGCGCGGCGTAGGTCGAGTCGATCAGGCTCCACCCGGTGAGGCCGATCAGCAGGAACGCGCCGAGCCCCGCGGCGAGGGTCAGCGGCACCTGGACCAGGCCGGTGACGACGAGCACCCGCCCGGACGCGAGCAGGCTCTTGAGGTTGACCTCGAGCCCGATGACGAACAGCAGCAGCGTCAGGCCGAGGTTGGCGATCGTCTCGATGTTGGCGCGGTTCTCGATCGCGCCGAGCCCGGCGGGGCCGAGCACGACGCCGGCGCCGAGCAGCGCGGCGATCGCGGGGATGCGGAGCTTGACGAAGACGATCGCGAGCAGGCCGGCCGCGACCAGGCACAGGCCGAGGTCGGCGACGAGCGGGCTGACGCCGCCGCCGGCGCCGACCACGTGGAGAACGGGCATGCAGAGCCTCCGGACACGAGCGCGCGTGCGCGGGCGCGCACGGGATGGGGAACCAGGGACGAGGGCTACGTCCGGGCCGGGGGCGCGCGGGCGTGGCGGGGCGTGTGCGCGCCGGCGGGGCGGGGCCGGGCGAGCGGCGGCGGCGGCGCGGTGGTCGTGCCGGGCGCGACGACGACGAGCTCGAACACGGCGGGCAGGACGACGTCGAGCCGGGCCGTGGCGTGCCCGGCGGGCGGCGGGCGGTGCGCCGTGCGCACCTGCGGCCGCGAGGTCGTCCGCTGCGACAGCTGCGCGTCGTCGACGTCGCTCTGGTCCGGATCGGCCGCGCGTGGCTCGGCGACGGCGCTCGCGCCGCCGAGCACGACGGCCACGGCGAGCGCGAGGAGCGCGACGCGGGTGGCGGGGCCGGTCCTCACGGCGCCAGCGTATCGCAGATTGACCTGCCGGCGGGCGCCGGACATGCTGCGGAGGTGCTGCGCCGCCGCCCACGCGGGAAGATCCTGGCCGTCAAGCTCGGGGTGAACCCGAACTCGTCGAGCCTCGGCGCCGACGTGACGCTGCTGCTGTTCGGCGCCGCGGCGCTGTCGATGGTGACGCCGCTCGCCGGCGCGCTGGTGCGGTGGCGGCTGCGCAAGGCCAAGGACGCCGCGCCGCCGCCTGCGGCGTCCTGAGACCGTCTCCGCCTCCGTCTCCGTCTCCGTCTCCGTCTCCGTCTCCGTGACCGCCTCCGCCTCCGTGACCGGGTGCGCGGTCAGCGCGGCTCGTACCAGGCGGGCAGCGGCTCGGGGACCGGCTCGCGGAAGTACAGCATCCATGCGTGCTGGAGCATCGCCAGCAGCGTCACGGTCACCGCCCACGCCGTGAACAGGCCGAGGACCCGTGGGCCGGGCGGCCGCAGCCGCCGCGCGATCGCCCAGGTCGCGCCGGACGCCACGGCGCACGCGGCCAGGCCGAGCGCCATCCGGCCGTAGAAGTCCATGCCGAGCGCCCGCGGCTTGACCTCGAGCACCCAGGCCCGCTCGAGCGGCAGGTACCACAGCACGCGCGTGGGGACGAACGCCGGGTAGGTGAACGCGATCGCGAACGCGATCGCGCCGACGCACAGCGCGACGAAGATCGCGCCGCGGTCGGCGCGGGGCGCGGCGCGCCCGCTCACACGCCCCTCGTCATCGTCACGACCAGCCCGCCGATCACCGCGAACCACACGATGAACGCGGTCAGCGAGACCATCGCGACGTACCCGACGACGAGCCCGCGATCGGTCTTCGGGTCCATGATCCGCGACAGCACGAACGTCGCGATCACCAGCGGCAGCCCGAGCGCGGCGAAGTTCTCCTTGATGTCGAACAGGTTCGACGCCCACGGCTCGTACCGGTCGAGGTAGAGCGCGCGGACGTGGTAGCGGAACGCGGGGTAGGCGACCAGGCCCGCCGCGAACGTCGCGAGGTACGCGACCAGCGCGGTCGCGGCGTAGATCCGGCCCAGCCGGACCGCCGACCGCCCGCGCGCGTAGCCGATCGCGATCAGCCAGTGGTGCGTCGTCGCGCCGATCAGCACGATCGCGGCCAGCGCGTGGAGCACGACCGCGAGCCGGGCGTGGTCGTCGAGCCAGATCGCCGGCGGCACGACGCCAGGCTACCCGCGCTGCGCGTGATCCGCGAGCACGCTCGCGACGCAGCGGGTCAGCTTCTGCGCGTACGGGACGTGGAGGAACTCGTTGGGGCCGTGGGCGTTCGAGCCCGGGCCGAGCACGCCGGTGATCAGGAACTGCGCCTGCGGGAACTTCTTGCCGAGCATGCCCATGAACGGGATCGAGCCGCCCTCGCCCATGTAGACCGGCGGGCGGTCGAAGCAGCGGCGGCTCGCCGCGTCGATCGACGCCTCGAGCCACGGCGCCAGCGCCGGCGCGTCCCACCCGCCGTTGGCGCCGCCCGGGGTGAACTTGACCTGCGCGCCGTACGGCGGGTCGGCCTCGAGGATCTGCTGGACCCGCTCGAGCGCCTTGGCCGCGTCGATCGACGGCGGCACGCGCAGCGACAGCTTGAGCGCGGTGCGCGGGCGCAGCACGTTGCCGGCGTCGGCGATCGGCGGCAGGCCGTCGGCCCCGGTGATCGCCAGGGCGGGCCGCCACGTCCGGTTGAGGATCAGATCGGCCGGCTCCGCCACCACCGGCTTCGCGCCGGGCTGCATCGGGAACTTGTCCCACACCTCGTCGCCGAGGACGTCGGCGGCGAGGCCGGCCTGGAGCACGCGCGCGCGCGGGATCTCGACGTAGAGGTCGAGCGGGCGGATCGCGCCGGTGTGCGCGTCCTCGAGCCGGTCGAGCAGCGCGCGGACGACGCGGAAGCTCGACGCCACGACGCCCGAGCCGTCGCCGGAGTGGATGCCCTCCCGGATCAGCGACACCTCGAGCGTGCCGAGCACCAGCCCGCGCAGCGAGGTCGTGCACCACAGCTGGTCGTAGTTGCCGCAGCCCGAGTCGAGGCAGACGACGAGGCTGGGCGTGCCCAGGCGCGGGCCGAGGTGCTCGATGTACGCGGGCAGGTCGGCCGAGCCCGACTCCTCGCACGCCTCGATCAGCACGACGCAGCGGGCGTGGGGCACGCCCTGGGCGCGCAGCGCGTTGATCGCGGTGAGCGAGGCGAAGATCGCGTAGCCGTCGTCGGCGCCGCCGCGGCCGTAGAGCTTGTCGCCCTCGATCACCGGGGTCCACGGGCCGAGCCCCTCGCGCCAGCCGGTCATCTCGGGCTGCTTGTCGAGGTGGCCGTACAGCAGGACCGAGTCGCCGGCCGCCCCGCCGGTCCCCGGGATGTCGATCAGGATCACCGGGGTCTTGCCGGGGAGCCGGACGATCTCGAGCGTCGCGCCGTCGGGCAGGTGGCCCTTCGCCCAGCCGGCGAGCAGGTCGACCGCGCGGTCCATGTGGCCGTGCTCGGCCCACTGCGGGTCGAACATCGGCGACTTGTTGGGGATCCGGATGTAGTCGACCAGGGTCGGGACGATGGTCTTGCCGAACTCATCGGCGACCAGCGAGGAGGCGGCGGCGTCGTCGAAGCGCATCGCCCGCGTCATATCACAGGCGTTCGCGGCCGCGCGGCCGGCCGGCGGCCTACCCGATCGACGGGTTTTCCCTGGCGCGGCGCGGCGCTACAACAGGGAGGTCTTATAGTGGAAGCGCCATGGTGATCCGGATGTCCGACGAGAAGAAGCCCGACCGCCCGCGCCCCAAGCGCGATCAGGGGCTGGCGCTCGAGGAGCGCACGCGCACCAAGAAGCCCCCGATGTACAAGGTGCTGCTCCACAACGACGACTACACGACCAAGGAGTTCGTCGTGTTCGTGCTGACGTCGGTGTTCCACAAGAGCGAGACCGACGCGATCACGATCATGGAGCACGTCCACCAGCACGGCGTCGGCGTCGCCGGCGTCTACACGTTCGAGGTCGCGGAGACCAAGGTCACCAAGACCGTGCAGCTGGCGCGGGCCCACGAGTACCCGCTGCAGCTGTCGATCGAGTCGACCGACTGAGACCCGCGCGGTCCGCTTTCCCGAGGAGATCCCCGTGCTCAGCCCCGAGCTCCAGGCCACGTTGCAGCGCGCCGTCACCGACACCCGTCGCCGGCGCCACGAGTACCTCACGCTCGAGCACCTGCTGCTGGCGATGCTCGACGACCCGACCGGCGCCGACATCGTCCGCAAGTGCGGCGGCGACCTCGGCGAGCTCAAGTACGAGCTCGAGCAGTTCCTGACCGAGAGCGTCGAGGAGCTGCCCGACGGCGAGGAGTCCGGCCCGGAGCAGACGCTGGCGTTCCAGCGCGTGCTCCAGCGCGCGGCGATGCACGTCCAGGGCGCCGGCCGCGCCCAGATGACCACGGGCAACCTGCTGGTCGCGATGTACCGCGAGCGCGACTCGCACGCGGTGTTCCTGCTCGAGAAGCAGGGCGTGACCCGGTTCGACGTCATCAACTACATCAGCCACGGCGTGTCGAAGGTGGACCCGGGCGGCGGCGTCGTGCCGCGGCCGCGCACGCCCGGCGGCGTCGACGCGGAGGGCGAGGGGGACGCCGAGGCGGTCAAGAACCCGCTCGAGAGCTTCTGCCAGGACCTCACCCAGCGCGCGCGCGACGGCAAGATCGACCCGCTGATCGGCCGCGCCGCGGAGCTCGAGCGGATGATCCAGGTGCTGTGCCGACGGCGGAAGAACAACCCGCTGCTGATCGGCGAGCCCGGCGTCGGCAAGACCGCGCTGGCCGAGGGGCTCGCGCTGCGGATCGTCGCCAAGGAGGTCCCGCCGGTCCTGCAGAACGCCAAGGTCTACGCGCTCGACATGACCGCGGTGCTCGCGGGCACGCGCTACCGCGGCGACTTCGAGCAGCGGCTGCAGGCGGTGATCAAGGTCCTCACCGACGACCCCGAGGCGATCCTGTTCATCGACGAGATCCACACGATCATCGGCGCCGGCGCGACCAGCGGCGGCACGATGGACGCGGCGAACATGCTCAAGCCGCCGCTCGCCAACGGCGAGATCCGGTGCATCGGCTCGACGACGTTCAAGGACTACCGCCAGGCGTTCGAGCACGACCGCGCGCTGGCGCGGCGGTTCCAGCGGATCGACGTCGGCGAGCCGTCGGTCGGCGAGGCGATCGACATCCTCAAGGGGCTGCGCCCGCGCTACGAGGAGCACCACAAGGTCAAGTTCACCGACGCCGCGATCGAGGCGGCGGCGCAGCTTTCGGCGCGCCACATCTCGGGCTCGCACCTGCCCGACAAGGCGATCGACGTCATGGACGAGGCGGGCGCGCGGGTGCGGCTGATGCCCGAGGCCGACCGTCCCGAGGAGATCCGGCCGCCGCTGATCGAGGAGGTCGTCGCGAAGATCGCCCGGATCCCGACGCGCTCGGTGTCGATGTCGGACCGGATCAAGCTCGGCTCGATGGAGGAGGACCTCAAGCGCCTCATCTACGGCCAGGACCAGGCGATCGACCAGATCGTCACGGCGATCAAGCTGGCGCGCGCCGGCCTGGGCAACCCCGAGAAGCCGACCGGGTGCTTCCTGTTCGCGGGCCCGACCGGCGTCGGCAAGACCGAGCTGGCCAAGCAGCTCGCCGCGACGATGGGCGTCGAGTTCATCCGGTTCGACATGTCCGAGTACATGGAGAAGCACACGGTGTCGCGCCTGATCGGCGCGCCGCCGGGCTACGTCGGGTTCGATCAGGGCGGCCAGCTCACCGACGCGGTCAACAAGCACCCGTACTCGGTGGTCGTGCTCGACGAGATCGAGAAGGCCCACCCGGACCTGTTCAACATCCTGCTCCAGGTGATGGACCACGCCACGCTGACCGACAACAACGGCCGCAAGGCGGACTTCCGCAACGTCATCCTGATCATGACGACCAACGCGGGCAGTCGCGAGATGGCGTCGGTGAAGATCGGGTTCGGCGAGGGCGGGATCGGCGACAACCGCGACGGCAAGAAGGCGCTCGAGCGGCTGTTCACGCCGGAGTTCCGCAACCGCCTCGACGCCACCGTGTTCTTCGACGCGCTGCCGATCGAGGTGATCAAGAAGGTCGTCGACAAGTTCCTGGCGCAGCTCGAGGGCCAGCTCACCGAGAAGCACGTCCACCTCGAGGTCAGCGAGGCGGCGCGGACGTGGTTCGCGGAGCACGGCTACGACAAGGCGATGGGCGCGCGGCCGATGGCGCGGATCATCCAGAGCACGCTCAAGGCGCCGCTCGCCAACGAGATCCTGTTCGGCAACCTCAAGGAGGGCGGGGTGGCGCACATCGACGCGGTCAACGACGAGATCGTGATCCGCTGCGTCGCGGCCGAGCAGGACCACTGACGGGCCGGGGGCGGCCCCCCCGCGCCCTCGACATCTTGATACGATCGGCCCGTGTCCGAGGGCCCACAGGGACCGCGCACGGGGGTGATGACCGCCGCCGAGGTCTCGGCGATGCGGCACCCCGAGCTCGACGACGAGCCGGTGCGCGATCGCTACGGGCTCGAGGGCAAGATCGGGCGCGGCGGGATGGGCGTCGTGGTCGAGGCGCAGGATCGGCGGGTCGGGCGCCGGGTGGCGATCAAGCGGCTCGCCGGCGCGCCGACGGCGGCGGCGGTCGAGCGGTTCGTGCGCGAGGCGCGGGTCCAGGGCCGGCTCGACCACCCGTCGATCGTCCCGGTCTACGACGTCGCGATCCAGTCCGACGGGCGCCCGTACTTCGCGATGCGCCGGCTGTCCGGCGTGACGCTCGCCGAGGTCCTGCACCGCCAGGCGGCGGAGGATCCGGCGGTGCGGGACGAGGCGGTCGCGCGGTGGCCGCGCGGGCGCCTGCTGCGCGCGTTCGTCGAGGTGTGCCTCACCGCCGAGTACGCGCACACCCGCGGCGTCGTCCACCGTGACCTCAAGCCGGCCAACGTCGTGCTCGGCGAGTTCGGCGAGGTCTACGTGCTCGACTGGGGCGTCGCGGCGCTGCACGCCGCCGCGCCCGACGTCGGCGCCGGCCTGCCGCCGGACATCACCGAGGACGGCGCCGGCGCCGGCACCGCGGGGTACATGGCGCCCGAGCAGGTGCACGGTGCGGGCGCCGACGCGCGGACCGACGTGTGGGCGCTCGGCGCGATGCTGTTCGAGATCCTCGCCGGCGCGCCGCTGTGCCGTGACTGCGACGCGGCCGACGTCGACGCGCGGCCCGCGGCGCGCGCGCCGGACCGCGACGTCCCGCCCGAGCTCGACGCGGCGTGCGCGCGGGCGTGCGCGCCGGCGCCGGCGGACCGCTACCCGTCCGCGCGCGCGCTGGCCACCGTCGTCCAGCGCCACCTCGACGCCGATCTCGACGTCGCGGTCCGCGCCGAGCGCGCCGCGGCGCAC
>WYBA01000050.1 GCA_011526095.1 Myxococcales bacterium
AGACGTACGCCTGGGTCGCGCCGGCCGGCACGGTCAGGTTGCAGCTCTCGGCCGCGCCGTCGGCGTAGGGCCGGCACGCGTAGGTCGAGGACGTCGGCTGCGCGCCGAACCGGACGTAGAGGTCGGGATCGCCGGTGCCGGTCATCGTGACCGCGAGCTGGCTGCCCGCCGTCACGGCGAACGCGCCGAGGTGGCTCCACGCGCTCTTGGCGACCGAGCCCGACCGGTTGGTCGTCGTGCCGCCCTCGGGCGGGACGCCGATCAGCCGGTTGGCCTCGACCGCGGTGACCTCGCGCATCTCGGTCACGCGGTAGCCGCGCAGCGGCTGGTTCCACACCTCGTCGTCGTAGGTGCGATCCTCGACGAACGAGGCGCCCTGCACGCCGAGGTAGTTGGCGAGCAGCACGTGGTACGTGCCGGGGTTGGTGTCGATGCAGGCGCCGTTGCCCGTGGTCGGGCGTCCGTACTTGTCGAAGCTGATGCCGTCGCCCTGATCGTCGGCGTTGCAGCGCAGCGACACGAACTTGGTCTCGGTGCGATCGAACACCAGCGTGCCGAGCGCCTTGAGGTCCTGGATCTTGAAGTTGACGCCGTTGTAGGTGACGGCCTTCTTCGGCTCCGGCAGGATGATCGAGGCCGGCGCCCACGCGTGGCAGATGCCGAACCACGTCGGGATGCAGCGCCCCGAGGTCTGGCCGTCCCGCTTGGCGCACGCCTCGCCGATCTGGGCGTTGCAGTCGCTGTCCTGGGTGCACGCCTTGCGCGAGCTCTGCGACTCGATGCCGTGGTAGCGCGAGACCGCGTCCTCGACGCCGGTGACGCCGAACGCCGCGGCGTACTTGGTCGACGGCGCCTGGCTGGACGCGCCGTCCCACTTGTCGTTGATGCTGTCCTGGTAGACCGGCCAGTAGTTGCCCGCCCACGGCACCTTCGTCGCGGTGCCGGTGCGCGGCAGCGTCGCGACGTCGAAGCTGAGGCTGCCGCTGAACAGCGCCGGGTTGTCCGCGGAGCCCCACGCCTCGGCCTTGCCCTCGGGCCCACCCTTGACGTCGCTCTGGTCGGGCTTGAGGTCCTCGTCCACGCAGCCGGCGGCGCCGGCCGTGCTCAGGCCGAGCGCGAGCCCGGCGATCATCTTGATGGTCTTGGTCATGGCGGTCTCCCTGGCGGTCTTGCTGCCGGCGCCTAGAGCACGCGCCGCGCCAAGCCGGACGCCCCCGTCCGCCCCCCGGCCGTCCGCGTCAACCCCGGTGTCTCCAGCGCGAACAGAGGTTCGCCAACGACGCGAGATCGCGCGCGGTCGCGCCGCGCGGGCGGGTGTCAGCCACCCGTCCGCCGGACGGACGTGGCCGGTGGCCGGACGCCTAGCCAGGCTCGCGCGGCTGCCGGGGATGGCGGTCCCCGGTTCTCACCGCCCAGCACAGGCGCCGGCAACCGTGGCCGCCACCAGCACAGATCGCCCGCGGCCGCGACCGGTCAGTTCAGCGGCGCGGGCCGCAGCGGCTTGCGCCGCCGCAGCTCGAGGGCGACACCGCGCAGCCGGATCCGCCGGCCGCGCAGCTCGATCTCCTCGACCGAGGCCGGCACCCAGCGAACCGCCACCGCCGGGTCACGACCGTGCTCGAGGTCGAGCAGCACCTCGTCGCCGAGGCACAGCATCACGACCGCGAACAGCTCGGGCGCGACCTCCTGCAGCACGCCGAGCGACGGCCACGCCAGCGCCCGGAGCTGCACCTCGAGCTCGTCGTCCTCGTCCGGATCGACGCGCATGTCGGCGAGCCAGGCCGCGTAGTGGACGAAGAACTCCGGACGCAGATCGGCGAGCGTGAACTCGACCTCGAACGGGACCTCCTCGAGGCCCTGGTGACGGTCCACGACCAGATCGGGCGGCGACAGCGTGCTGGGGTGGACGCCGACGCCTGCGACGAATGCCTTGCGAACGCGCATGGTTGCTCCTGGGAGATGCGGCGAGCGCCGCGTGAGACGGCGACTCCCGAGGAGCGAATGCGCTGGTCGTGGCTCGCGACGCGGGTGCGTCGTGGGCGCTCGACTCCCGGACGGCGGCGGGCCGGGTGGCCCGTCACGAGCGGCGGGGGCCCACGACGACGTCAGTCGTCGAGGTGGAGGCCCTACTCGCCGTTCAGCTCGCCCGTCCAGTACAGGTAGTCACGCCACGCATCGGGGACCGAGCGCGTGCTGATGCGGATCGTCACCGCCGGCACCCAGTTGGGCTGGGCCGGCTGGGACAGGAGGTGCATCCCCGCCTGCTTCGGCGTGCGCCCGCCCTTGTGGCGGTTGCACTCGTAGCAGGCAGTCACGATGTTGGTCCACTCCGTCCGCCCGCCCTGCGAGCGCGGGATCACGTGGTCGTACGTGAGCTCGTGCATCGCGGCCTTCTTGCCGCAGTACTGGCAGCGGTAGTGGTCACGCGCGTAGATGTTGACGCGCGAGAACTTCACCGGCTTGGCGTGGCGCCGGAAGGCGCGCAGCAGGCGGACCACGGCGGGGACCTTGATGACGAGGCTCACCGACCGGATGTCGTGCGAGTACTCCTCGATCACCTCGACCTTGCCGAGGAACAAGAGGGTGATGGCGCGCTGCCAGGGGATGACCTTGATCGGCTCGTAGCCCTGGGACAGCAGCAGCGTCCGGGATGTGGCGACCTCCATCGTCAGATACTCCTTGGTATAGGCCAGGATGATGGCGTCGTCGAACAGGTCGATACGGCGCCAGGAGCCTAGCACCGGGCTACGACGCGCCGGGACATCAACGATCTCGCCGTGGTGACGGTCACGAGGCGAGACGACGGAGTGCAGGCGACGGGACTCGAACCCGTTCCAGGAGCCGGTGTGTTGTTGGCCCGTGGTGCTCCCCTTACACCACGCCTGCTTGGTGGGCCGCCGGCGGGCGGCCCGGGTTTCGGACGCAGGTGTCAGCCGGGGCTGGGGCCTGCGCCCTGTGGCCCCGCGCGCCGGATCGCACCGGCGACGCGCCGTCCGGACGTGGCCGGCGCGTGGGCTCCCCGCGGGGCGCACCGGCGGTGCCGGTGCGCGAATCGCTCCTCGGTTGTCACAGAACGGGCGAGCGCGGGCGGGAGAGGGTCAATCTCGACGCACCACGCCCATGAGGAATCACCCCTGCAGATGGATACAGGGTGGACTCCACGGATCGGGTCGGGGGACGCGCCCCGGCCGCCGCCAGGTCACGTCGAGGGGGTGGACGGCGGGCGCGCGCCGAAACGACCGAGGGCCACCCCGATCGCTCGGTGGTGGCCCTCGTCGTCGCGACGATCGCGGATCGTCATCGACTCGGAGGCAACCACCTCGCGCGCGCGCCGCCGCTGGCGACCAGCCGGGTGGGCTGGGGCCGGGACGTCACGATGTGTCCGAGCTTCGCGATCAAGGGGATTCTCCAGGTGAGAAGTTCATTGTCAGTAACAGACGCTCTGGAACGAGTCAAACGAAAACCCCGCGCGGTCGATCTACGAACCTCCGACGGGGCGACGGCCCCGCGCCCCCCGCGATGGGGCGCGACGGGGCGCGACCGCCTGCGACACGTCGGCGCCGGACTTGAAACACATTTTCAAACTTGCTAGGCCTGTGCGACCGCCATGGTGCTCTCCGACGTCCCCCGCGACCGCCCCGCCGTGATCGAGGCCGTCGACGGCCCGCGCGCTTTCCGCAGGCGCCTCATGGAGATGGGCCTGGTGCCCGGCACCGAGGTGATCCTGCGCAATGTCGCGCCGCTCGGCGACCCGCTGGAGATCGAGGTCCGGTTCGGCCGGCTGTCGATCCGGCGCAACGAGGCGGCGCAGATCCGGGTGCGCCCGTGAACGCCGCGGCGTCGCCGCCGGTCGTCGCCCTCGCCGGGAACCCCAACACCGGCAAGACCTCGCTGTTCAACGCGCTCACCGGGCTGCGCGGCAAGGTCGGCAACTACCCGGGTGTCACGGTCGACCGCCGCACCGGCAAGGCCCGGACCCGGCACGGCGAGGTCGAGGTCCTCGACATCCCGGGCTGCTACAGCCTGGTGTCGCGCTCGGTCGACGAGGAGATCGCGGTCCACGCGCTCGCCGGCCTCGGCGAGCGCCGCCCCGACGTCGTCGTGTTCTGCGTCGACGCCAGCCAGCTCGCGCGCTCGCTCTACCTCGTGATCCAGGCGCAGGAGCTCGGCACGCGCGCCGTGATCGCGCTGACGATGGTCGACGAGGCCCGCGACGCCGCGCCGGAGCCGAAGGCGCTGGCCGCGGCGCTCGGCTGCGAGGTCGTCGACGTCAACGGCCGCGCCCACGTCGGCATCGACCGGCTCACCGCCGCGATCGAGCGCGCGCTCGACGCCGGGCCGGCGGAGCCGGTGTGGCGGTGGACGCCGTCGCCGGGGCTGCGCGCGCGCCTCGACGCCGTGCGCGCCGCGCTGCCCGCCGGCTGGCCGAAGCTCGACGCGCTCGCGCTGTGGGCGCTGCACAGCCTCGACGAGGACGACGAGCTGACCGACGTGCCGCCGGCCCTGCGCGCCGCGGTCCGCGCCGCCCTTCCCGACGCCAACGGCGCGCGCCTCGACGACGAGGTCGTGACCGCGCGGTGGGCGTGGATCGACGGGCAGGTCGCGGGCCTCGTCCGCAAGCGGCCGGATCGCAGCCGCACCGAGCGGGTCGACCGCATCCTGCTCCACCGCGGCCTCGGCTTCCTGATCTTCGCCGGCGTCATGTTCGGGCTGTTCGCCTCGCTGTTCGCCGGCGCCGACCCCGCGATCACGCTGGTCGAGGATCTGTTCGGCTGGCTCGGCGATCGCGCGCGCGGCGCGCTCGGCGAGGGCCTGTTCACCGACTTCCTCGTCGACGGCGTGATCAACGGCGTCGGCTCGGTGCTGGTGTTCCTCCCACAGATCCTGCTGCTGTTCTTCATCATCGGCCTGCTCGAGGACTGCGGGTACATGGCGCGCGTCGCGTACCTGATGGACCGGCTGATGAAGCAGATGAACCTCAGCGGCCGCGCGTTCGTCCCGATGCTGTCAGGCTTCGCGTGCGCGATCCCCGCGGTGATGGCGACGCGCACGATGGAGCGCCGGCGCGACCGGCTGCTGACGATGATGGTCGTGCCGCTGATGACGTGCTCGGCGCGGCTGCCCGTGTACAGCCTGGTGATCGGCGCGCTGTTCCCGACCGCGGCGTTCGGCGTGTCGACCAAGAGCCTGCTCTTGTCGGCGATGTACCTGTTCAGCGTCGTCACCGCCCTGCTCGCCGCGTTCGTGCTGTCGCGCACGGTCAAGCCGCTCAAGGCGCGGCGCCTGCCGTTCGTGATCGAGCTGCCGCCGTACCGGCTGCCGCGGGTCCGCGACGTCGCGCGGATGATGTGGGAGAAGTCGTCGGCGTTCCTCAAGGAGGCCGGCACCGTGATCCTGGCGTGCACGATCGCGCTGTGGGCGCTGCTGGCGTTCCCGCGCGAGCTGCCCGAGGGCTCGCCCGACTACGCCGCGATGATCGCGGCCGCGCCCGACGACGAGACGCGGACGGCGCTCGAGAACGAGCGCGCCGGCGCGCTCAAGCGCCACAGCTACGGCGGCCGCCTCGGCCACGCGATCGAGCCGGTGATCGCGCCGCTCGGCTTCGACTGGAAGATCGGCGTCGGCCTGATCGGCGCGTTCGCGGCGCGCGAGGTGTTCGTCTCGACGATGGGCGTCGTCTACAGCGTCGGCGCCGACGTCGACGAGGAGTCGCCGTCGCTGCGCGAGGCGATGTACGCCGAGCGCCACGCCGACGGCAGGCCGGTCTACACGCCGCTGGTCGGGCTGTCGCTGATGGTGTTCTTCGCGCTGGCGTGCCAGTGCATGAGCACGCTCGCGGTGGTCAAGCGCGAGACCGGCGGCTACCGCTGGCCCGCGTTCCTGTTCGTCTACATGACGACGCTGGCGTGG
>WYBA01000398.1 GCA_011526095.1 Myxococcales bacterium
GCCGGGCGACGCGGCGGCGCGGCGGGCGCGGCCGGCACCGACGGCGGCGACGTCGTCGGCGCGGCGCGGCGCGGACCACCACCTGGCCCCGGCGGCACCGACGGCGGCGGGCTGCCGGCCGGCGCCGGGCCCGGCATGCCGACGCCCGAGGTGCTCATCGACGGCGACTGGTAGTTCTTCGACCGCGCGTAGTACCGCATCGCCTCGTTGATGAGGTAGTCGATGGAGCAGTCGAAGTCGTTGGCCATCTGCTCGAACGTCTCCCAGAGGACGTCCCGGCAGTAGAAGTGGCGCATCGTCTTCTTGGACTGGTCCATCTCGAGGGTCGCTCCCGCGGCAGCAGCGCAAGTCGTGGACATGGAACGGAGCCGCGCGGCGGATGCCGCGCGGTGGGCCACTTCCGCCGAGGACTATACACCCAATCGCTGCAAGCCCTCAAACTCGGACGCGTTCTGGTTCATCGCGACCCCTGCCCCCGAGGCCGTCGCGGCGCCAACCAAGGTCGGCGCGGGCGCGCGCCTCATGGCCGGGCACGGAGGGCGGCGGCGACGGTCGCGGCCTGCTTGCCGAGGGTCGGCTCGGCCTTGCGCTCCTTCTTGGGCAGCTCGTCCTGATCGCCCCAGTACCCGACGAGCCGGGCCTTGTCCTTGGCCAGGGCGTCGAGCCGAACGGCGTCGTCCTTGGTGCCGAGCTTGCCGATCACCTCGATGCCCACCCAGCGGGCCACCCAGCTCCGCGAATCCAGGAGCTTGCGCGCCTCGTCCAGCGCCCGCGCCGCGGGGGAGATCCGCGCGATCTCCCCGACCACCGACCCCTGCAGATCCTCGTGGTGGTAGCTGCCCGAGGTGGGGATCGCCTCGGCGACCGGGACGATCGCGTCGACGCCGCCGCAGCGCAGCGCGTTGCTCGTCCCGACCCACACGAACCGGTCGCTGTCGTGCGGGTGCGCGACCATCGACACCAGCGGCTCGATGCAGTGCGGCGGCCCGACGATCCGGATCAGGTTGATCGCGTCGTTCGCCATCCGGGCCGAGGACGCCCCGTCCTTGGCGACCTTCGCCAGCTGGCCGACGTGCGGGGTCAGCACCGCGCCGTCGACGACCTCGAACGCGGCGTCGGGCGGCTCGAGGAACGCCCGCGCCAGCGCGCCGATCGCGCGCTCCGCGAGCGTCTTGTCGCCGCGCTCCATCCCCATGATGTCGAACACGTACTTGACGGCGTCCGGATGCGCGGTGACCGCGAGCCCGAGCATCAGCTGATCGCCGATCGTGAGGCGGCCGCCGTCCTTGACCGGCGCGGACACGACCGCGTTCGCCGCCGCGATCATCTTCTCGCCCGCCGCGGGGCCGACCGCGCGCAGCACCTGCGCGCCGCTCCACCGGCCGCGCGTCGCGCGCGCCTCGTAGTAGCCGCCGGTGAACCACTCGACGAGGTAGCCGTCGAGCTGGGCGCGCGCGGCCTCGTCGGCGCTCGCGCGCAGCTCGTACATCGCGTCCTTGGCGGCGAGCTGCAGGGCGTTGGGCTCGAGCAGCTCGCCCTCGATCCGGGCCAGCTTCCACAGCCGCGGGCCGAGCGCCGCGAGCACCTTGGCGCGCCGCGGCTCGGCCAGGCCGCCGACGACCTCGACCACGGTGGCGGTGTCGTTGAGCCGGATCAGGTTCTCCGCGGCGTGCGCCGACAGGTCCGGATCGAGCGATCCGTCGCGGAGCGCGGCCTTGAGCTTGGCCGGCCCCTTGGAGGTGTTCATCCACTTGTCGATGCTGGCGTGGCTGGTGTCCTCGCACGCAGCGGAGAGCACGAGCGCGATCAGGGCGACACAGGCGACGGCGATCCTCGGCAGCGACACCCCGGCATCGTAATGCGGCGCTGGCCCGCGTGCTACCGTGCGCGCGCCCCGTGCGGTCCCGCCTCGCCCTGCCCTCCCCGACGGCCACCGCCGCGCTGGCGGCCGCCGCGATCGTCGCCGCGGCGGGCCCCGCCGCCGGCTCGCCGCTCGGCGATCCCGTGCTCGATCGCGCGGTGTTCAGCGGGACCACCGTGGCTCAGCCGTCGTCGATCCGGCTCAACCCGGCGACCCTGGCGTTCGGCCCCGAGGGCAACCACTTCTACGTCACCGGCACGGGGATGATCGAGCGGCTGTCGGTCGACCGCCGTACCGTCGATCCGGACACCGGCGCGCTGTCGCCCGGCGAGGCCGTCGACGCGACGCTGTTCGCGCCGGGGGACGCGCTCGGCTGGGCGCTCGGCTGGTACCGCGTCGGCGGCCGGTTCAACGTCGCGGCGCAGATCGCGATGCCCCAGGCCGACCGCCAGCCCGACGGCGCCGAGGCGCTCGGCTACCACACGCTCGGCGGCAGCCACCGCGAGCTGTTCAGCGCCGCGCTCGGCGGCTCGTACCGGGTCAGCCGGCGGCTCGCGTTCGGCGCCGCGTACCGGCTCGTCCGCACCCGCCTGGTGATGAGCTTCCTGCGCGACACCGCGCTCGAGGCCGGGCGCGACCCTGCGCGCGGGATCACGAGCGACTGCGGCGGCGCGCCGTGCGGCCTCGAGCACCCGGCCGCGACCGAGCGCTACTCGATCGTCGCGTCGAACGACTCCATCCTGTCGTTCGACGCCAGCGAGGTCCAGTTCGGCGGCGTGCTCCAGCTCGTCGAGGGGTGGTGGCTCGGCGTCGCCTACCAGCTCCCGCTCGGCCTGTTCCTCACGCCGGTCGGGCTCGACGGCGACGTCACCGTGACCCGCGCCCCGCGCGACGGCGGCGACACGCTGACCGGCGGCGTGACCGTGCGGTTCCTCCACCCCGACCGGCTGCGCGCCGGCGTGCGCGGCCGGATCATCGGCGACCTCGACGTGATCGGCGAGCTGCGGTGGGAGAACCTGTCGCGGTTCGACAGCTACGATCTGCGGATGTACGGGCTGTCGCTCGCCGACGCCGGCGTGCCGGAGTGGTACCCGCGCCCGCGCGGCCTGCACGACCGGGTCACGCTCCACGCCGGGGTCGAGCAGGTCGACACCGGCCAGCCGGCGATCGGCGGGGTCCGCGTCGGGATCGAGCGCGGCGCGGTCCCCGCCGAGCGGCTCAGCGCGATGTCCGCGATGCCGCTGGCGCTCACGCTCGACCTCGGCGCGCAGCTCCGGCTGCCGCGCGGCGTCGTGGTCCAGGTCGGCTACGGCCTGGCGTGGTCGCCGACGACGGACACCGGCCGCGGCGCCTACGACCCGCTCGACCGGCTGGCGTGCATCGAGGCGGGCTACGACGTCACCCTGCCGGCGTGCGCCGCCGTCCGCGACGGCGACGCGCTGCCGACGGCGAGCGGCACCTACCAGCGGACGCGCCACGGCGCGTTCCTCACGATGAGGTACGACCGATGAGGATCGCCGTGTACGGCGCGTCCGGGACGACCGGGGCGCTGATCGCCGCCGCGCTGCACGGCCGGGGCGCGGACGTCGTGCTCGCGGGCCGCGACGAGGCCCGGCTGCGCGGGATCGCCGCCGGGCTGCCGGGCGCCCGCGTCGCGGTCGCGCCCGTCGGCGACGCGCTCGCGCTGGCCACCGCGTTCGCCGGCGCCGACTGCGTCGTCGCCTGCGCCGGGCCGTTCGGCGCGATCGGCGAGCCGGTGATGACGGCCGCGATCGCCGCCGGCGCGCACTACGTCGACACCGCCGGCGAGCAGGCGTTCCTGCGCGCGATGTACGAGCGCCACGAGGCCGCGGCCCGCCGCGCCGGCGTGTGCGCGATCGGCGGGATGGCGTTCGAGATCGCGCTCGGCGATCTCGCCGCGGGGTGGGCCGCGGCGGCGCTCGGCCCGGGCCGGCTGGCCGAGGTCACGGTCACCTACGTGCTCGACGAGTTCGCGCCGACGCCGGGCACCGCGCTGTCGGCGATCGCGACGATGGCCGAGCCCGGCGTGGTGTGGCAGCGCGATCGCTGGGATCCGGTGGCGCCGGCCGCCGAGCGGCGCCGGATCAACGCCGGCGCGGCGCACGGCGGCGACCGCGACGTGGTGTCGTTCCCGTCGGGCGAGGTGATCACGGTGCCGCGCCACGTCGAGGTCGACCGCGTCCAGACGTTCGTGTCGCTGACCCGCGGCGGGTGGGAGGCGCGCGCGGCGCGGTGGGCGTCGCCGCTGCTGTCCGCGCTGGGCAAGACCGCGCTGCCGGGGTGGCTCGCCGCGCAGGTGCCGGCGACGCCGCCCGACGCGGCGGCGCGGGCGCGCGCGGCGTTCACCGTGATCGCGCGGGCGCGCCGCGGCTTCGCCGACGCGCAGGTCGCGGTGTCGGGCCGCGACGTCTACGCCACGACCGCGGCGATCACCGCGTGGGCCGCGACCGCGCTGGCGCGACGCGACGCCGGCCCGACCGGCGTCCTCGCGCCGTCGGAGGTGTTCGCACCCGCGGGCGCGCTCGCGGCGCTCGCGCAACAGGCGGCGCTCACGGTGGTGACGAGCTTCTCTTAGCGGTACACACGGGGCAATGGCTGCGACGTGGACGCTGGAGGCCGAGGCTCCCCTCGGACGCTCGCTACGGGTGAGGCGCTGGCGCGCCCCGTCGGGGCTCGCCCTGCTGTGCGCGGTCGATCGCGCCGCGCCGATCGTCTCCTACCAGACGTGGTTCCGGGTCGGCTCGCGCCACGAGCACCCGGGCCGCACCGGGATGGCGCACCTGTTCGAGCACCTGATGTTCAACCAGACCGAGTCGCTGCCCCCCGGCGAGTTCGATCGCGTGATCGAGCGGACCGGCGGCGAGAGCAACGCCGCGACCTGGGTCGACTGGACGTACTACCGGGTCAGCCTGCCCGCGCGCGATCTGGAGCTCGGCGTCCGGCTCGAGGCCGAGCGGATGAGCCACCTGGTGCTCGACGAGGGCCCGGTCGAGGCGGAGCGCGACGTCGTCACCAACGAGCGGCGCGAGCGGGTCGAGGACGACGTCGACGGCTGGCTCGACGAGAAGCTGATGGCGCTGGCGTTCCGCGCGCACCCCTACGGCTGGCCGACGATCGGCTGGATGGAGGACATCCGCGCGCTGCCGCTCGACGACATCCGCGCGTTCTACCGGACGTGGTACGCGCCGAACAACGCGACGCTGGTCGTCGTCGGGGACGTCGACGAGCCCGCGCTGCTCGAGCTGGTCGATCGCTACTACGGCGCGATCCCGCCGGCGACGCTGCCGGCGACGGCGACCGCGCCCGAGCCCCCGCAGACCGAGGAGCGGGTCCACCGCGAGGGCAAGCCGATCGCGACCGACCGGCTGCTGCTGGGCTGGCGGGCGCCGGGCCAGGGCGATCCCGACTGGGCGGTGCTCGATCTGATCGCGACCTTGCTCGCGGGCAGCCCGTCGACGCGGCTGTACCGCCGGCTGGTGGTCGAGCGCGAGCTGGCCTCGACCGTCGACACCCAGCTCACCCCGTTCCGCGACCCGTCGCTGTTGCGCGTCGCGGTGACGCTGGCGCGCGGCCACCGCGCCGACGAGGCGCTCGCCGAGATCGACGACATCGTGCGCGGGCTGATCGAGCGGCCGGTCGCGGCGGAGGAGCTGGCCAAGGCGAAGAACCTGGTCGAGACCGACTTCTGGGCCGGGCTGACCGATCCCGACGGCAAGGCCGAGGCGCTCGGTCACCACGAGACCGCGCTCGGCGACTTCCGGTCGCTGACGACGCTGGCGGAGCGGCTCGCGGCGGTGACCGCCGAGGACGTGCAGCGGGTGGCGCGCGAGTACCTGCGCAAGGACCGGCGGTCGATCGTGATCGCGGAGCCGGATGGCGAGGACGGAGACGGAGACGGAGACGGAGACGAGCACGGAGACGGAGATGGGCACGGGCACGGGCACGGGCACGGGCATGGGGGAGACGGGATGGGCATCCCGTGATCGACGTCCGCGGCGCGCGCCTGTTCGTCGAGAGCTCGTTCGACACGCCGCTGGTGTGGTTCGAGGTCTGCGCCCTCGGCGGCGCGGTCGACGACCCGCCCGGGCTCGAGGGGCTGGCGCGCCACGCCGGCATGCTGGCGCGGCGCGGCGCCGGCGCGCGGGACCGCGCCGCCCTCGACGAGGCGCTCGACGGCCTGGGCGCCGCCCTCGACGTCGCGGTCGGGCGCGACACGATCACGCTGTCGGGCCTCGCGCTCACCCGCAACCTCGACGCGATCGTCGACCTCGCCGCGGACATCCTCGCCGCGCCGCGGTTCGAGCCGGCCGAGCACGAGCGCCTGCTGCGCGAGACGCCCCAGGTGCTCGACGAGATCCGCGACGACGACGCCAGCCTGGCGACGCGGTGGTTCGACAAGGAGTGCGCGCCCGGCCACCCCTACGCGCGCACCTCGATCGGCACCGCCGCGTCGATCGCGCGGCTGCCGCGCGACGCCGCGATCGCGGCGTGGCGCGCGGCGTTCGTGCCGCGCAACCTGGTGATCGGCGTCGCCGGCGACGTCGACGAGGCGCGCGCGCGCGCGGTCGCGGCGCGCCTGATCGAGCGGCTGCCCGACGCCGCGCCGCCGACGCCGCCCGCGCTCGACCGGTTCACGCCGCCGGCCGGCCGCCGCGTCGTGCTCGTCGACAAGGCCGACCGGACCCAGGCGCAGCTCCGGCTCGGGCACCTCGGGCCGCGGTGGGGCGGTGACGACACGCCGGCGCTGCTGCTGCTCGAGACCGCGTTCGGCGGGATGTTCAGCTCGCGGCTGATGCAGGAGATCCGGGTCAAGCGCGGGTGGAGCTACGGCGCGGGCTGCGCGCTGCGCCGCTCGCGCGGGCCGCACTGGCTCGAGATGTGGATGGCGACCGCGATCGACGTCGCGGGCGACGCCGTCGCGCTGACCCGCGCGCTGTACGCGGACCTCGCCGCGCACGGGCTGACCACCGACGAGGTCGAGTTCGCCCGCGGCTACCTCGTCGGCTCGATGCCGTTCCACCTCGCGACCGCGCGCCAGCGCATGCAGCTCGCCGTGCGCGACGCGTCGTTCGGGCTGCCGCCGGACTACACCGCCACCCTGCCCGACCGGCTCGCCGCGATCGGCGCCGACGACGTCCGCGCCGCCGCCGGCCGCCACCTCCGCCCCGACGACCTGGTCACGGTCGCGGTGACGACCGCGGCCGAGGCGGGAGACGCGCTCGGCCGCGCCGGCGCCGGGCCGGTGCAGGTCGTGGCGCACGACTCGTACTGATCACCGCGACGGTCGGTCGCGGCCCGCGCCGCCCGCGATTCGCGTTATGCTCCACCCTCGCTCGTCGCATCCGAGCGGGGGAGGCATCGATGCTGCGTATCGTCTTGCTCGCGTGCGCCGTGGCGCTCGCGGGCGCCTGCAAGAAGGAAGACAAGAAGACCGACACCGCCGGCGACAAGGCGGACAAGGTCGAGAAGGCCGACAAGGCGGGCGAGCCCGCGGACAAGGCCGCGGGCGACAAGGCCGCCGCCGCGGACGCCCCGGCGGCGCCGCCGCCCGGCGCCGCCGACCTCGCGTCGTCGGCCAAGGACCAGTTCGCGGCGCTCAAGCTCGAGCCCGCGCCCGCGGCCGGCGCGGCCGCCGCGCCCGCGCCCGCGGCCGAGCCCGCCGCCAAGGTCGATCCGTCGACGATCTCCAAGGACGGCATCCCGACCCAGCAGATCCGCGGCTTCGCGGGCGTGCAGCAGACCGGCTTCCGCGTGTCCTACGCGCAGTCGCGCGTGCCGCTGCACGAGCAGTTCCGCGAGATCCTGCAGAACGTGCAGCTGTTCGAGAAGGTCGCGCTCGCGCTCAACCAGACGATCAAGCTGCCGCGCACCGTCGACATCCAGCTCGTCGACTGCGGCACGGTCAACGCGTTCTACGACCCCAACGGCAGCCGCATCATCATGTGCTACGAGCTGCTGTCGTACTTCGCCGACATGTTCAAGCCGACCGCGGCGAACGAGGAGGAGCTCGGCAACGCGATCCTCGGCGCGACGATCTTCGCGTTCTTCCACGAGGTCGGCCACGGGCTGATCCACCAGCTCGACCTGCCGACCACCGGCCGCGAGGAGGACGCGGTCGATCAGTTCGCGACCGTCATCCTGATCGCCGGCGGCGAGCAGGCGATCTCGATGGCGCTCGCCGGCGCCTACTGGTTCCAGCTCCAGTCCAAGGGCGGCAACGAGACGCCGTTCTGGGACGAGCACGCGTTCGACGGCCAGCGCTTCTACAACATCCTGTGCTGGATCTACGGCTCGGCTCCGGACAAGTACGCCGGGTTCGTCACGTCCGGAAACCTGCCCGAGCAGCGCGCGATGCGGTGCCAGGAGGAGTTCACCAAGACGTCGAGCTCGTGGGAGAAGCTGCTCAAGCCGCACTTCACCCAGGCCGGCGCCGAGAACGCCGACGTCGAGGTCGCGGCGCCGCCGCCGGCCGCGACCGAGGGCCACGCGGTGAGCTGCGAGCAGGTCGCCGACAAGGCGATGCAGCTCATCCTCGCCGGCCTCGAGCAGCAGCTCGCCGGCGCGACGCCCGAGCAGCTCCAGGAGGCCGCCGCCGAGCTCGAGGTCCAGCTCCCCGCGATCCGCCAGAACCTGCTCGACCAGTGCTACAAGGAGGACTGGCCGGACAAGGACCGGCAGTGCGTGCTGGACGCCGGCGACATCGACGCCGCGAGCAAGTGCGGCAGCTGACGCGGTCGCCGGGGGCCGTGCGATCGGCCCCGCCCGCTAGTCGCAGACGTAGACGGAGTTGAACCCGCCGAGCCCGTCACCGACGGTGTTCGGGTTCGCGGGGTCCGTCATCCACGTCGCCCCGTCGACGATGAACTTGTACTCGTAGCTGCCGCCGTCGAACGTGCGCGTGGTCGTCCACGCGTCGTCGCCTCCGAGCGTCAGCTCGATCGCGCCGGCCGCCGGGGTGCCCGCCCAGGCGACGAAGTCGCCGGTCAGCCAGACCGAGGTGGCGCCGGCCTGCCCCTCGAGCCGGAACGTCTGCTCGCAGCTCACCGGGGCGGCGTCCGGCCCCGTCGCGGCGTCGGGCGCGGTGACGTCGGCGTCGGGCGCGCCCGGATCGCCGTCGACCGTCGCGCCGGCGTCGGCGCCATCGCCGTCGCCGTCGTCCGGGTCCTCGCCCCAGCCGGGGGGCCGGCACGCGGCGGCGAGCGCGGCGACGAGCACGATCGAGCAGCACACGCGGAGCATCGACGCCCACGGCTTCAACGGTCGTGCCAGCGCCGATCTCGGCGGAACCACGGGCGGCGCGCGCACGAGGTCGACAATGGCAGCGTGCGCCCGCCTGCGTCATGTTGCGTTTGGCAACCAGCCGCCGATCCCGCTCGTCGATCCGCGACCTTGCAGGAGTAGGTCGACGTGCGCGCGCGGGCACGAATCGTGCTCGCTCGCCGCCGCGTGAGGAACCCCGCGCGCTCGCTGTTCGCCGTCGCCGTGCTCGCCGGCGCCCTGCTGCCCCGCGCCGCCCGCGCGGAGACCGGCCCGGTCACCGGCGGCCCACGCCCCGACGACGGCGGCGGCGTGGCCCACATCGATCCGGTGGTGTCGTTCCCCTACCTGGTGACCGGCAACGGCTTCGGCTTCCAGGTGTTCGACACCCAGGCCAACGCGATCAAGCAGTTCCTCGAGCGCCCGTACCGCTACCTGCGCGCCAACCCGTCCAACCCCGACGGCGAGGGCATCGTCCGCCGCAACCTCGCGTTCGACACGTACTTCGGCGTGCGCGCCGGCGGGCAGACCGCGTGGCTCGCGACGCGCGATCCGTCCGAGGTCGGCTACGTCGACCAGACCAACGTCATCCGCTCGGTCGTCACCGTCGGCAGCGTCCGGACCGAGTCGTTCTTCTTCGCGCCGTTCGGGTTCGACGGCAACGCGATGGTGATGCTGCTGCGGGTCGAGAACACCGGCGCCAGCGCCACCGACGTCACCGCGTACTCGATGCACAACTTCAAGCTCGGCTCCGCGCCCAACCCCGACGAGCCGGGGGCCGACGGCGAGGCGATCGCCTACGACGCGGCGAGCGCCAGCGCGAGCGAGACCGGCCCCGGCGGCGGCGTGATGGTGTACGCGACGATCGGCGGGGCCGACCAGTCGAGCTGCGCCGCCGACGCGTACAGCGCGATCGCCGGCGGCGGCGCGCCGGCGGCGCAGACCTCGTGCAACGGCACCGACCGCGCGAACGCCTTCGTCAAGGGCCTCGGCTCGGTCCCCGCGGGCGAGAGCCGGTGGTGGGGCGTCGCGCTGGTGTTCGACGCCGGCGGCAGCGCGTCCGCCGCGCGCGCCGCGTGGACCGCGTTCCTCGCCGGCCGCGCGCCCGAGCAGCTCTACACCGACACGCTGGCCGAGTGGGAGACGTGGCGGACGCCGCCGGCGCCGGGGCTGTCGGCCGACGAGCTGAAGGTGTGGCGCCAGTCCGAGGCGGTGCTGCGCATGGGCCAGATCCGCGAACCGTACCAGACCTCGCCGCGGCGCAAGAACCACGGGATGATCCTGGCGTCGCTGCCGCCGGGCGGCTGGCACACCGGCTGGGTGCGCGACGCGACCTACGCGCTGGTGCCGCTGGCGCGCACCGGCCACTTCGAGGAGGCGCGGATCGGCCTCGACTTCTTCCTCGACGCCGACGCCGGCAAGTACGGCTCGTTCCTCAACGACGTCGACTACCGGATCAGCACGGTGCGCTACTACGGCGACGGCGAGGAGGAGGCCGACTACTCCGGGCACCCGACGCGCAACATCGAGATCGACGGCTGGGGCCTGTTCCTGTGGGCCGCGCGCGCCTACGTCGACGCCAGCGGCGACACCGCGTGGCTCGAGGCGACGACGAAGAAGGGTGACCTCGTCTACGACGCGATCAAGGAGGGCGTGGCCGAGCCGCTCGCCGCCAACCTCGAGCCCAACGGCATGGCGATCGCCGACGCGTCGATCTGGGAGGTCCACTGGGGCAACCGCGAGCACTTCCTGTACACGACCGCCGCGACCGCGCGCGGGTTCTGCGACATGGCGACGCTGGCGCGCCGCGCCGGACGCACCGAGGACGTCGAGCGCTACCGCACGCTGGCGGCGCGCGCGGTCGAGGCGATCCGCACGACCTTCATCGACTCCAACCGCGTGCTCGCCGGCTCGGTCGAGCGGCTGGCGCGCGGCTCGAACTACCGCGACGGCGCGACGATCGAGGCGATCACGTGGTCGCTGATCGCGCCGACCGACCCGATCGCCACCGCGACGCTGGGCGCGATGAGCTACCTGCAGACGCCGGCGGGCGGCTACAAGCGGCTCGAGGGCTCGAGCGACCAGTACGACACCGACGAGTGGATCCTGATCGACCTGCGCGCCTCCGCCGCGTTCCGCCGCGTCGGCGACGGCGCCAAGGCCGACCAGCTGCTCGACTGGGTCACCGGCCAGGCGTCGGCGAACTTCGACCTCTTGCCCGAGCTGTACAACACGCGCACCTCGAGCGGCCAGATCGGCGCGTACTCGGGCTCGATCCCGATGGTCGGCTACGGCGCCGGCGCCTACCAGATGACGATGCTCGACCGCGCCGGCCTCCACGAGTACAGCGACTGCGGCGAGCTCGACCTCGACGACTACCCCGACGCCGGCGTCGTGATCGGCGTCGACGGCGGTCCCGGCGGCGGCAACGCCGACGACGAGCTCGGCCGCACCGGGATCGCGTGCGCGTGCACCACCGGCCGCACCCCGGCGCCGTGGGGCGAGCTCGCGCTGCTGCTCGGCGTCGGCCTGTGGCTGCGGAGGCGGCGGCGGTGACCGCGCCGGCCGCCCCGGCGCCGGTCGTGTCGCTGCGCGCGATCGGCAAGGACTTCCCCGGCGTGCGCGCGCTGCACGACGTCTCGCTCGACGTCGCGCCGGGCGAGGTCGTCGGCCTCGTCGGCGAGAACGGCGCCGGCAAGTCGACCCTGCTCAAGATCCTCGGCGGGGTCTACGCCGCCGGCAGCTACCGCGGCGAGGTCGTCGTCGCCGGCCGGCGCCGCGCGTTCAAGGGCGCGCGCGACGCCCGCGCCGCCGGGATCGCGGTCGTCCACCAGGAGCTGAGCCTGGTGCCGGAGATGAGCGTCGCCGACAACCTGCTGCTCGGGCGCGAGCCGACGCGGTGGGGCCTCACCGATCCGGCGGCGACCGAGGCCGCGGCGCGCGCGCTGCTCGACCGGGTCGCCGGCGACCTCGCGCCGGGGCTCGACGTGCGGACGCCGGTCGGCCGGCTCGGCGTCGGCGTCCAGCAGCTGCTCGAGATCGCCCGCGCGCTCGCCGACGACGCCGCCGTCGTCATCCTCGACGAGCCGACCGCGGCGCTGACCGCGGCCGAGACCGCGCGGCTGCACGAGCTGGTGCGCGCGCGCCGCGCCGCCGGCACCTCGTTCCTCTACGTCACCCACCACCTCGACGAGATCACCGCGCTGTGCGATCGCGTCGTCGTGCTGCGCGACGGCCAGCGCGTCGCCACCCGCGCGATCGCCGAGACGTCGACCGACGAGCTGATCGCCCTGATGACCGGCAGCGAGCTCGCCGCCGTCGACGCGGCGCCCCGCGCGCGCCCCGCGGCGGGCCCGCCGGCGCTCGCGGTAGAGGCGCTCAGCGTCGCGCACCCCACCCTGCCCGACCGCCGCGTCGTCGACGAGCTGTCGTTCGCCGTCGCGCCCGGCGAGGTCGTGGCGCTCGCCGGTGCGATGGGCGCCGGCCGCACCGCGACGCTGTCGGCGCTGTTCGGCCTCGCCCGCGGCGCGGTCTTGGGCCGGATCCTCGTCGATGGCCGGCCGGTGCGGCTGCGCGGCCCGGCCGACGCGATCACCGCCGGCCTCGCGCTCGTGCCCGAGGATCGCAAGGGCGCCGGGCTCGTGCTCGGCATGAGCGTCGCCGACAACCTCGGGCTGCCGTCGCTCGCCCGCCACGGCTGGTGGCTCGACGGCGCGCGCGCCGAGCGGGCCGCGACCGAGCGGGTCAAGGAGCTGCACGTCAAGGCGCCCGGGCTCGGCGCCGAGGTCGGGACGCTGTCCGGCGGCAACCAGCAGAAGGTCGTCCTCGGCAAGTGGCTCGAGCTGGCGCCGCGGGTGCTGCTGCTCGACGAGCCGACCCGCGGCGTCGACGTCGGCGCCAAGGCCGAGATCTACCGGCTGATCGAGGCGCTGACCGCGCGCGGCCACGCCGTCGTGATCGCGAGCTCGGATCTGCCCGAGGTGCTGCGGCTGGCCGACCGCGTCCTCGTCCTGCGCGACGGCCGCCTCGCCGGCGCGCTCGACCGCGCCGACGCGACGGCGCTCGCGATCATGCGCCTCGCGCTGGGCGCGCCCACGTCCGCTGGCACCCCGGCCGAGGAGGCCGCATGAAGCTCGAACGCAACGCCGAGTCCCCGCGCCCCGAGGCGCGCCCGCCCGGGCGGCGGGTCGATCTCAACGCCTGGGCGATGGCCGGCGTGCTGCTGGCCTTGTGGGCGATCCTCGCGGTGCTGCCGGCGACGCGCGGGGTGTTCCTCACCGAGCGCAACCTCGCGACGCTGCTCACCCAGAACGCGCACATCCTGGTGGTCGCGGTCGGGATGACGCTCGTCATCCTGATCCGCGGCATCGACCTGTCGGTCGGCGCCGGCGTCGCGCTCACCGGCGTCGTCGCGGCGATGCTCCAGCTCCACGCCGGGATGCCGGCGTGGGTCGCGATCGCCGCGGCGCTGGCGTGCGGCGCGGTGATCGGCGCGTGGCAGGGCGTGTGGGTCGGCTGGCTCGGGATCCCCGCGTTCGTCGTCACGCTCGCCGGGTTCAACGCGTTCCGCGGCCTGGCGCTGGTGATCTCCGACGCGCGCGGCCTCGCGCCGATGAAGCACGACTTCCAGATCGTCACCGCGACGATCCCCGCGACCGCGACGTGGCTCGCGGTGCTCGCGGTGCTCGCGCTCGGGCTCGCCGTCACCTGGCGCGAGGCGGCGCGCCGCCGGGCGCTCGGGCTCGATCCGCCGAGCGCCGGCGTCGTCGCGGCGCGCGCCGGCGGCATGGTCGGCCTCGCCGCGCTGGTGCTGGCGATCTTCGGCGGGCGCGGGATGCCGGTGCCGGTCGCGGTCGCCGCGGTCGTCGTGCTCGCCGGCGTCGTGCTCACCCGCCGCACCCGGTTCGGCCGCCACGTCTACGCGATCGGCGGCAACCCCGAGGCGGCGCGGCTGTCGGGCATCGACGTCCGCCGCGTGACCCTGTGGGTCTACGTGATCGTCGGCGTGCTGACCGCGGTCGCCGGCGTGCTGCTCGCGGGCCGCGTCAACGGCGTGACCCCGGGCAGCCAGGGCCAGCTGCTCGAGCTCGACGTCGTCACCGCCGTCGTGATCGGCGGGACGAGCCTGTCGGGCGGCCGCGGCTCGATCGTCGGCACGATGCTCGGCGCGCTGGTGTTCGGCACGCTCGCCAACGGCATGAACCTCCTCGGCGTCGACTCCAACTGGCAGCTGATCTGCAAGGGCCTGATCCTGATGACGGCCGTGCTGATCGACGTCCTCTCGAAAGGCAGGCGCTCGTGATCGCGAAACTCTCCCTCGTGTCCTCGCTCGTCGCGGCGGTCGCCGCCGCGGCCGCCGGCTGCAAGGCGCCGGACGACGCCCCGGCGGTCGCGTTCCTGCTCTCGACGCTGCAGGAGGAGCGCTACCAGAAGGACCAGAAGTACTTCGAGGCGCGCGCGAAGACGCTCGGCGTGACGGTGACGACGCTCGCCGCCGACAACGACAACGCGCGCCAGCTCGCGCAGGTCGAGGACGCGCTGACCCGCGGGGCGAAGGTGCTGGTGATCCAGCCGACCGACAGCCAGGCGGCGTCGAGCTACGTCCGCCTCGCCCACGCCCAGGGCGCGAAGGTCATCGCCTACGACCGCGCGATCGTCGCGGCCGACCTCGACTTCTACGTCTCGCACGACAGCTACCAGGTCGGCGTGCTCCAGGCCGAGGCGGCGATCGCCGCGACCGGCGGCAAGGGCAAGTTCGTCGTGCTGTCCGGCCAGGCCGGCCACTCGGTCGCCGGCGAGATCACGCGCGGCTACGACGACACGCTCGCGCCGTACGTGCGCCGCGGCGACATCGAGATCGTGACGCGCCAGAGCCACAGCGCGTGGTCGCCGGAGCAGGCGCTGCGCACGGTCGAGGACGCGCTGGCGAAGGCGGGCGGCCGGGTCGACGCGATCCTCGCCAACAACTCGGGCATGGCGCGCGGCGCGGTCCAGGCGCTCGAGGCGGCCGGGCTGTCCGGCGTGTTCGTCGCCGGCGCCGACGCCGACGCCGCCAACGTGGACTTCGTGTGCCAGGGCAAGCAGGCGCTCGAGGTCTACAAGCCGATCGCGCCGCTGGCCGAGACGGCCGCGGAGGTCGCGGCGCAGCTGGTCAAGGGCGAGCGCCCGACGGCGGCCGCGACGATGGCGATGGACGGCGGCGCCGTCCCGGTCGCGGCGGTCCCGGTCGAGGCGATCGACGCCGACGACGTCAAGGCGCGCCTGGTCGAGCCCGGCTTCCTGACCGCGAGCGAGCTGCCGGGCTGCGCCAGCCGGCTGGCGGTGGCGCCGTGACGCGCGCGGCGGCGCTCGCCGCGGCGCTGCTGACGCTCGCCCCCGCGGCGGCGTGGGCGGAGGCGGAGGCGGTGACGGAGACGGGCACGGGCACGGGCACGGGCACGGAGACGGAAACGGAGGCGGGCACGGAGACGGAGGCGGGCACGGAGACGGAGACGGAGACGGAGACGGAGACGGAGACGGAGACGGACGCCGACAAGCGCGTCGCGGTCGCCGATCCGCTCGCCGCCGACTCGATCACCGCGCGCGCCCCCGATCGCGACGACGGCGCCGGGCTCGACCTCGGCGCGGTCCGGTTCGAGCTCCACGGCTACGCCCGCATGCCCCTGTCGGCGCAGGCGACGCCGCGCGAGCCGTGGCTGGTCGACAACGACTACTACCTGTCCGGGTTCGCGTACACCCGGCTGTACGAGCCCGACTGGTCCGAGCTGTTCTTCTCGGCCAGCCGCGGCGACTACAAGGCCGAGTTCGGCATCTTCGCCTCGCTCTACTCGGACTACGCCTCGCCCGAGCTGGAGAACCAGCTCGGCATCGCGCAGGCCAGCGTCACCGCGAAGCGGTTCCTCGATCACGATCCGCTCAGCGTCCAGCTCGGCGTGTTCTGGGACCGCTTCGGCTACATCGAGCCGTACGACACGTACGTGTTCGGCCGGACCCACCAGGGCGGCGTCAAGGTCGCGTACGAGCTGCCCGGCGGCGGGCGCGCCCAGGGCGGGCTCGGCCTGCACCAGGCGCAGCTCCAGCAGAACCAGGGGCTCACGCCGATCGCCCACCTCGCCGGCGGCTACCCCGTCGGCCCGGCGTTCGTCTCCGGCTACGTCCTGCGCAGCTGGACACGCGACGTCCGCCAGCTCTCGCCGATCCAGGAGGGCACGATGTGGGTCGCCGGCGCCGACGCGCGCGTCGAGCTGCCGGGCGACCGCGGCACGGCCTACGCCGCGCTGTCGTACACCGACATGGACAAGGTCCTGTACCTGGCGCCCGCGCTCGAGCTGATGCACTCGACGGGCGGCCGCGGCCTGACCGAGAACTACCTGGGCCTGGAGTCGAGCGAGGACGGCACCGGCTCGATGTGGACGGTCGCGACCGACGTGCCGGCGCGGATCACCGACGAGATCGGCGTGCGCGCGTTCGGCATGGCGACGTGGGTGCGGTCGAAGCAGGTCGACGAGATGGACCCCGCGATCAACCGCGATCGCCGGCTCTACCTCAAGTGGGGCGTCGAGCCGAGCTACGCGGTGCACCCCAGCGTCCGGCTGTCCGCGCGGTTCGACCGCGTCATCCTCGACCTGTACGACGCCGAGAACAGCTTCCGCGTGCTGTCGCCGCGGATCTCGTTCCCGCTCGAGCAGTGGGGCGAGCTGTTCTTCCAGTACTCGCACTACTGGTACGGCGACAAGGTCGCGCTGCGCGCCGGCCAGGTCCCGCTCGTCACCGAGCCCGACACCGACGTGTTCAAGCTCCAGGCGCAGGTCGCCTGGTAGCGCCGCCGCTACTGCACCGCGACCGGCAGCAGCACCCACGCGACGCCGTTGGGGTTGGTGAGCCCGGTCGCGAAGGGCGTGTCGTCGGACAGGTCGACGTCGGCGGCCGAGGTCAGCTCGAACGCCGCGCCGGCGGCCGCGAACGACGTCGTGATCGTCTGCCCCGTCCACGGATCGACCGCGATCCCCGCCGGGTTGAAGATGCCCGTGAACACCGGCCCGCCGGCGCTCGCCACGTCGAACACCCCGCCGGCGCCGTCGGACTGGGCCACCGTGAGCCAGACCCGGACGCCGTCGTCGGCGTGGGCGCGCGCGAAGTGCTGCGGGGCCCACGGCGCGAGATCGCGGTGGAGCGGGGCCGCGGCAAGATCGCCGCCGCCGCCGATGTCGACGAGCCCCGCGCGACCGTTGACCGCCGCGAGCAGCGTGCCGTCGTCGAGCTCGACGACCGCGACCGGGAACTGCAGCCCGGTGGCGTGAGGTGCGCTCGACGTGTGGTCTCCGCCGCCGTCGATCAACCAGATCCGACCGCCGACCAGATCGGTCACGGCCCACTGCCGCCGCCCGTAGAGCCACACCACGTCGCTGATCCGCGCCGCCGCGGGGAACGTCGCCCACGGCGTCGCGCCGCCGAGGTCACCGCCCGCCGAGACCTCGAAGATCCGGTCGCGCGCCGCGAGCAGCACCTCGGGCCGGCCCGGCGCGGCGCCGATCGCGCTCGGGTTGGCGATGCCGGTCACCCACGGCGTCGCGCCGGTGTGATCCGCGCCCTGCTGCAGCGCGAGCACGCCCTGCCCGGTCACCGCGATCGGCCCCCACCGCACCGGCTCGGACCACGGCGGGTACGGCACCGGGTCGAGCGCGCTGCCCACCTCGGGGCAGCGCGGGCCGCCGAGCGGCTCGTCGCAGCACAGCTCGAACGCCTCGGGCGTGAACGCGTACGGGCCGCCCTGCAGCCGCGCGGTCCACGACGCCGCCGCGTCGTTGGCGCGGGCCACGGCGTCGCGCGCGTCGTCGCACGCGGCCTGGTCGGCCTCCCAGTCCGACAGCGCGGCCTGATAGGAGACCTCGGCCTCCGCGCACTCGGCGGTGCGCCGGGACAGCAGCTCCTGCTCGAACGCCTCGCACGCGGCCTGCTTGTCGGCCCACTGGATCCGCTCGCACCACTCGCGCAGCCGCGCGGCGCGCCGCCGCGCGTCGGCCAGCGCCTGCTCTGCGTCGAGCCCCTCCTGGAAGTCGCTCCACCCCATGAACACCGCCCACGCCCCGGCGATCAGCGCGCCGGCGGGGCCGCCGGCGAGCCCCCCCTCGATCGCAGCGCCGAGGACGTCGATGTAGAACCCGAGCGCCGGGTGCTGCGCGCCGATGGCGCCGATCACCAGCTCCTGCACCAGGTCCGCGGGCGACGGCAGGTCCCCCGACTCGAGGGCCTCCTGCAGCGCGCCGGCCAGCGCGTCGAGGATGCTGTCGAGCGTCGCCTCGAGCTGCGCCTCGTCCGCCAGCTCCTCGAGCGCGGCCAGGTCGGCCTCGGCCTCCTCGAGCCCCGGGCAGTCGGGGCAGTCCGCGGGCGGTGGCGGTGGACACCCCCAGGGACCAGCGGGCTCGTCGGCCGCGCAGTCGGGTGACGGCGCCAGCGGGCACGCGTAGCCGCGGCGGCTCGGCCCCGCCGGCGGCGCGAACACCGCGCCGGGGGCGGCGGGCGCGTGGTCCGCGGCGACGCGGGCCGCGTCCCCGCACAGCGCCGCGAGCTCGTCGGCGAGCGGCGCCAGCGGCACGAGCGTGTCGCGGCGCCACGCGACGCCGAGGATCGACCGGACATCGTCCACGGTCATGCCCGCGACGTAGCTCGCCTCGACCTCGGCGAGCCGGGCCCGCAGCGCGCCGTCGATCACCGCCATGACGTAGCGCTGGGCCGCGGCGCCGCGATCGACCTGCGACGGCTCGGCGGTGGCGAGCACGACCGACGCGGGCAACAGCGCGCTGATCGGCGCCGCGCCGTCGATCGTCCGCTGCATCCCGCGCGTGACGTCGGTGCACGCCGACTGCGAGCGGACGCGGTCGGGCGCGTCGTCGTCGTAGAGCGCGATCAGGTCGGGATCGAGCGGAGTCGGATCATCGTCGCCACCACAGCCGTACGACACGGCCATCGCGGCGCACACGAGCGCGGCGAGCTTCCCCATCCGCCGATGCTACGCCTCCCGCGGCCCAGCCGGGTGTGGTTCCTGCGCCCGGGCGCCCCGCTGTCACGCGCCGGTCACTCGCCGTCGGGCGCCGCCGCGTCGAGGTCGGCGGGCGCGACCTCGTCCGTGTTCGGCCGCGGAGTGATCACGATCGACTTGAGGTGCGCGGGCGCGTTGTCGCGCTCCTCGGCGGTCATCACGGCCAGCTCGAGCTGGCCGAGGCGCTCGACCTCCGCGAGCGCGTTGAAGCCGCCGATGAACTGGCCGCGCAGGTAGACCCACGGCGTCGTGTGCTGGTGGGTCTCGTTCTGCAGCCCGACGATCTTGTTCTCCAGCTCGGGGTCGTCGAGGTCGACGAAGTCGTGATCGATCTTGTTGCGCTCGAGCACGGTGATCGCGCGGCCGGTCCACGGGCAGCTCTTGCGCCCGTAGATCTGCGCCTTGATCGACGGGTCGCCGAAGCCGACCGGGGTCGTCTTCGCGCCCGACGCGGCGGTCGGCGCGGCCGCGGCGCGCGCCGCCTCGGCCCGGTCCGCCTTGGCGGTCGACTCCTGCTTCGACTCGTAGGCGCGGCCGAACAGCCGCGCGACCCGCCGCCGCGCCGCGACGTAGCGCGGGTCGACGAGCACCCGCTCCTGGACGTAGTCGCGGACCTCGCCGCCGAGCTCGTCGGCGCGGTTGAGCGCGGCGAGCAGCTTCTCGGTGGCGGACTTGACCAGCTTCTTGGGCATCGTGGCGTCGGGGGTCGGCATCGGGCCCGGACCGTAGCCATGAACCCCGCCCGGGGCAACGCCGGGGTTTGCCACATCGGTCGGTGGGCGCCGCGACCGGCAGGGGCGAGCATGGGGTATGAGCCACCGTCGCCTCGGAGCGTGCGCCGCCGCGGTCGCCCTGCTCGGCCCGCCGACGCCCAGCCGCGCCCAGCCCACCGCGCCCGCGGTCCCGGTCCCGGCCGCCCCCGCGCCCGAGGCGGCCGCGGCGCCCGCGCCCTCGGCGGCCGCGGCGCCCGCCGAGGAGCCTGGCGCCGCCGAGCCGCCGGCGCCGTCGGTCGCCGCGGTCCAGCTCCGCCTCGACCCGCGCCAGCTCCGCCACGTCCCGACCGCCACCACGTCCGACCAGGCCGGGCACGGCGTCGCGCCCGGCGTCTACCACGACGGCTTCGGCCTGACGGCGGACGGCGCCAGCGCGATCGAGGACCGCTGGGTGCTCGACGGGTTCGACCTCACCGCGCCGCTGCTCGGCGGGCCGGGGCTGCGCGTGCCGCTGGACCTCGCCGACGAGCTGTCGGTGATCACCGCGGGCCACGGCGCCGCCCTGCCCGGCGCCGCCGGCGCCACGTTCGGCGTGTCCACCCGGCGCGGCGGCGACGCGCTCCGCGGCTCGGTGTTCGCCTACCTCACCCCCGGCGCGCTGGTGGCGGCGCGCGCGCCGACGCCGACGCAGAGCTCGTCGATCGACGCGCGCCGCGAGCTGACGCTCGCGCTCGACGTCGGCGTCGAGGTCGGCGGGCCGATCGTCGCCGATCGCGCGTGGTTCTGGGTCGGGGTCGCGCCGCGGCTCGCGCGCACCGCGCTGACCCGGCTCACCCAGCGCCGCACCGACCTCGACCAGGACGGCATCCCGGACGTCGACGACGCCGGCCGCCTCGTCTACGAGGTGCTCGATCGCTCGTCGCACACCGAGACCGACGACGGGCTCACCGCGCTCGCCCGGTTCGACGTCGCGCCGGCGCGCGGCCACCAGGGCAGCGTGACGCTCGCGCTCGCCACCGGCGGCCGCACGGGGCTCGTCGTCCACGGCCACCCCGACGAGCAGGCGTGGGACCAGCGCGCCGACGCCGCGCTCGCCGGCGCGCGGTGGACGTCGCGGCTCGGCGCGCGCACGGAGGTCCGCGCCGCGGCGTCGCGGCTGCGCACCGCGCAGGGGTACGGCTCGGCCGACGGCGCGCGCGACGACGTCCGGCAGCAGGCGGTCGGCGGCGGCGGGCTCGCGCAGTGGACGCTGCTCGGCGGCGAGTCCGAGGCGACCCGCGCCGGGTGCGTCGACGGTCCGCTCGACGACGACTACCCGCTGATCGCGAACTGCCCGGATGACGGCCGGGCCTACTACGTCGGCGGCCCGGGGGCGCTCGGCGACGATCACCAGGACCGGACCACCGCCGAGGCGACGGTCGCCCACATCCTCGACGCCGTCGGCACCCACGCGCTCGAGCTCGGCGCGGCCGTCGACGCGACGTCCTACGACCACCTCGCCGCCTACTCGGGCGACGCCTACCTGACGAACCGCGGCGACCAGGTCTACGCCCTGCGCACGGTCCGGCTGCGCCCGCCCGACGTCGCCGGCGGCGACTTCCCCGACACGTGCACCGACTGGCGCACCGGGACGAGCTACGCCTGCAACCTGCTGGACGCCGACGACCCGGCCGCGCGGCTGCGCGGCGACAGCGGGCGCCGCGCCGTCCACGCCCGCGACGTGTGGCGGCCGTGGCCGGGCCTCGCGCTCGACCTCGGCGTCCGCCACGAGGCGCAGCACGTCCGGTACGGCGAGGGCCGCCGCGGCCACGCCGATCCGTTCACCGGGCGCGCCCTGGGCGACGACGCCCTGGCGTTCGACGGGCTGTGGGCGCCGCGGCTCGGGCTCGAGCTCGATCCCGGCGCCGACGGCCGCGCCCGGCTCCGCGCCGGGTTCGAGCGCAGCTACGCCGAGGTGCCGCTGCACCTGGCGGTCCGCGCGTTCGGCGACCGGGTCACGCGCTCCGACGTGTTCGACGGCGCGCAGTGCGGCGCGTACGTCGACGGGTTCGGCGGCCCCGACGGCAACGCCTGCCTCGACCAGGACGTCGGCGACCCGGGCTCCGGCACGTTCCTCGCCGGGTCCACCCAGCCGGTCGCCGACGACGTGCGGCCGCCGTACGTCGACGAGTGGTGGCTCGGCGCCGAGCGCGAGCTGGCGCCGGCGCTGGTGGTCGGCGCGACGTATCGCCACGTCCGCCTGGGGCGCGTGCTCGAGGACGCCCTCGCCGGCGACGCGTTCGTCCTCGGCAACCCCGGCGATCCCGCCGCCGGCGCCGCGTTCGGCCCGCTGGCGCGCGCGCGCCGCGACCACGACACGGTCGAGCTCACGCTGCGCCACGCGCTCGGCGACGACGGGCTGGTGATCGCGAGCTACGCGTGGGCCCGGACGCGCGGCGACTACCCTGGCCTTCTCGCCTACGACACCGGCCAGGTCGACCCGCACCTGTCCTCGCAGTACGACCTGCCCGAGCTGGGGACGAACCGCGACGGCCCGCTGCCCCACGACCGCCCGCACACGCTCAAGCTCGAGGCGTTCCGCGGCGTGGCCGTCGCCGGCGGCGTCGCGACGCTCGGCGCGCGCGGCCGCCTCGCCTCGGGCACGCCGGTCGACGCGCGCGGGCCCGACGCGAGCTACGGCGACGGCGAGACGTTCCTGTTGCCCCGCGGCGCGCTGGGCCGGACGCCGGCGGCGCGGACGCTCGACCTCCACGCGGGCTACCGCCGCGACCTCGGCGGCGGCGTCGCGGTCGAGCTGTTCGTCGACCTGCTCAACGTCACCGACCACCAGCCGGCGACCGCGGTCGACGAGCGGTACACCACGTTCTCCCTGGCCGCGCCGATCAGCGGCGGCGCCTACGAGGACCTGATCTGGGCCAAGGAGCGGCTCGCCACCGGCGAGTCCTCCGGCCCGGTGATCCGCAGCCGCGACTTCCGCCAGCCGACGGCGCGCCTGGCCCCGCGCACCGCGCGGCTCGGCGTGCGGCTGACGTTCTGACCGCGACCGCCGCGGCGAGCCGCGCGCTCGACGAAGGTCGCCTCGATCACACGGGGCTCGCCGCCCCGCCCGACGAGCATATCCCGGCGGGACCCACCCCGCCCAGACGTCCTCCGACGCGATCACTACCTGTCGGTCGGAGGACTAGGCGCCGAACACGCGCTTGCGCAGCCCGTCGCGGCCGAGGTTGACGAGCGCCTCGCGCCCGCCGACCGGGTCGCCGGCGATGAACACCACCGGCGGCTTCATGTTGGCGTCGCGGCGCACCGCGGCCTGCGCCGCCGGGTCGTCGTCCATCGCCATCACCCGGTACGGCACGCCCGCGTCGTCGAGGAGCTGCTGGATCTTCGGCAGCTCGCTGCGCCGCTTGCCCTCGGCGAGCGTGTAGACGACCACCGGCGCGGGCTCGCCGGCGGACGCCGCCGTCGCGGGCGCCGCTGCGGCGGGCGGCGGCGCGGCCGCGCCCTGGTAGCGCTGCGCGAACCGCGCCCGGTCCGCGAGCTCCTCCTCCGAGGCCAGCGGCCGGCCGAGCGCGTCGTTCACCGAGCGCGCGACCTCGCCGAGCTTGCCCGGGCGGTCGAGCACCGCCCACGCCTTGCCACGTACACGATCGATCAAGCTCATCGGAGTTCTCGCAAGAGGGAGCCGTCCGACGCGCGGGCCGGATCCCGGATGGGGGGCTCGGGGGGACCGTCCGACGCGCGGGCCGGATCCCGGATGGCCGGATCCCGGATGGGGGGCTCGGGGGGAGCCGTCCGACGCGCGGGCCGGATCCCGGATGGCCGGATCCCGGATGGGGGGCTCGGGGGGAGCCGTCCCGGCTCCCCCCGAAACTCGATCTCCCGGATCAATTCACGATGCGGAGCGACTTGCGGCCCGCCGGGATCGCCGGGCGGCCGTCGTCGCCGACGCCGTCGGCCACCTCGGGCGCGACCTGGACGACCGACTTCTTGCTCCGCACCTTGGCCGCGGCCGTGCGCGCGACGTCGAGCAGGCGCTCGTGCATCTCGTGCTCGCGCTTGGCCTCCGCGCGGGTGACCGCCTCGACGACGCGGTTCTTGAGGTAGCCGAGCTTGCTCCGGCGCGCCGCGACCTCGTAGACGAGGTCCGCCGTGGTCGAGCCCGCGCGGTGCGGCGCCTTGTGGAACGCCGAGTTGAACGTCGGGTGCTTGGCCAGCCAGGCGCGGACCTCGTCCATCGTCAGGCCGGTGTCGGCCAGCGCCTTCTCGACCTCCTTGGCGGCGAGCTGCTTGGCCTTGAACAGCTGCATCTGGACGCGGCTGTAGACGTTGACCGCGCCGTCGCCGTTGGTCTCGATCGGCAGGAAGATCGCCTGCGGGTAGAGCTCGGTGATCAGCGACTGGACGCCGTCGGAGACCGACGACGACGGCATGCACCCGAACGGCTTGACCGAGACGGTCATGTTGACCTTCGACCGCGCCACGTTCTGGATCAGCTTGCCGACCTCCATGTGGCCCTCGCCGCCGCGGAGGTTGTTGTCGTAGAACTCGTGGCTGATCGCCGCGTTCTCGTCCATGTCCGGCAGGTGGTAGTCGGTGAGGCCGAGCGCCTGGGCGATCGTCTGGAACAGGCCCTTGAGCACGTGCTCGCCGGCCCACAGCGACGCCATGCGCTTGCGGACGTCGACGCCCTCGAGGCTGAACTTCGACTCGGACTTCTTGTCCGTGCCGTGGAGCGCCGCGCGCTCCGCGGTGTCGTGGCGGCTCTGCCAGATCATGTAGAGCAGCCAGGCCGTGACGATCTGGATGTCCACCTCGGCGCCCTCGGCCTCGAGGAACCGCTGCAGGCCGTAGTTGCCGTCGCCCTCGGTCGTCATCGCCCAGAACTCGCCGATGATGCCGACCTTCGGCTTGACGCGGGTGCGGTCGACCTTGACCGCGCCCAGCACCTTGCGCGCCTTGTACAGCGCGACCGCGATCGACGTGCTGCCCTCGAACGCCTGCGCGATGTGGCGCTTGGCCTGCTCCAGCGCGCGGTCGGTGGCGCCCGGCTCGACCTCGTACGGGCGGATCCGGTAGCCGAGGACGTTGAGCGCGTCCCCGATCATCACGGCGCGGATGATCGCCCAGAAGAACGTCGGGTTCATCTGCAGGCCGAGCTCCTCGCCCGTCGCCTGCTTGAGGCCGCCGGTCTGCTGGAACAGCAGCACGCGGAAGCCGTCGAAGCCGGAGTCGCGCAGCGCCTTGCGGTACTCGGTGACGTACGTGCCGAACCGGCACGGGCCACACGCGCCCGCGGTGATGAACACGTGGTTCTTGACGATGTCCTCCTTGGACATCCCCTGCTCGCGCAGCTCCGACAGGTACTTCACCAGGTTGCCGACGGTGAAGTAGGTCGGGTTGCACTGGCCGCGGTTGCCGTACTCGCGCCCGTACTGGAGCGCGTCGTTGTCCGGCACGTCCATCGCCAGCACCTTGTAGCCGATGCCGCGCAGCGCGCTCTGGATGAACAGGTCGTGCGCCATCGTCAGGCCGCACACCAGGATCGTCGTGTGGGCGCGCTGCGACGCGGTGAACTCCCGCGGCACCGCGTCGAACCACTGCTTGGCCGCCTCGGTGGGCAGGCCGAGCCGCTCGCGCTCCTGCTTCTCGAACGCCTCGAGCTGCGCCTCGATCGCCTCGATCGAGAGCTCGTCGAGGGTGCCGACGCCGTTGCCGTTTCCGTTGGTCGAGTTCATCTGGTG
The DNA here is from genome assembly GCA_011526095.1 of Myxococcales bacterium. Lineage (GTDB taxonomy): Bacteria > Myxococcota_A > Polyangia > Haliangiales > Haliangiaceae > WYBA01. Next base: position 25,633 of record WYBA01000398.1, read on the forward strand.
TCTCCGCGTTGTCTTGAGCGTTCGGGGTTCGACGAGGGGTTCAGCTGCGGACGACCGAGAGGGCCGCGCTGCGCTTGACCGGCTTGGCCGGCTTCTTGTCGTGATCGTGGTCGTGGGCGGCCGCCGGCGGCGTCAGCTCCGCCTCGAGCGCGGCGGCGCGCTCGGACAGCGTGACGATCTGGCGATCGAGGTCGGCGTCGACGCGGCCGACCGAGGTCAGCCGGTCCTTGAGCGCCGCCATCAGCTCGAGCTTCTTCTTCGTGACCGACAGCTCGAGGTGCTTGTGCTTGACCGCCTGGTCCTCGAGCTTCTCCTTGAGGAGCATCAGGGTGTGGGCGTAGGTCTTGACGCGGATCTTGATCGACCCCGACGGCTTGTTGGCGTCGATGTCGTGGAGCGCCGAGTACGCCTTGCCGGCGGAGGCGATCACGCTGTCGATCAGGCCGTAGGTCGGCGCGTCGTGGCCGCACTTGAAGCTCGACAGGTCGAGCACCGCGACGTTGGGGTGGCGCGACGCGAACTTCGCCGCCCACACCTTCTGCACCGAGTTGACGGAGTAGTTCTCCGGCCACACGTCCGAGATGTCGAGCGGGTGCGGGACGAGGCCCTTGCGCAGATCCTCGGCGAACAGCGGATCGAGGTACTCGCGATCCTTGGGGATCGATCGCATCGACAGGATCGGGTAGCCGAGCGCCTGGAACTCCTCGAGCACCGAGTGATTGAGGCCCGGATCGTTGTGGTACGGGCGGCCGATCATCAGCAGCGCGACGCGGTTGTCGCGCGTCACCTCGTCGAGCATCTCGCGGCCCTTGCGCTCCATCTCGGCGTCGAACTCGGCGAGCGCGCGGTACGCCTGGTCGACGGCGAAGTCGCTCTCGTCCTTGGTCAGGCCGAGCAGCGGCCCGAACTCGTCGAACAGCTGCTGCTTGCACATCAGCTTCTCGGTCATCGTGATCGCGGTGTCGAGGTACGTGATCCCGCGCTCGGCGAAGAAGTCCGTCTCCTTGGTGAACGCGGCGCGGACGACCTTGGGCGTGCCCGAGACGACCGGGCACGACGCGTTGTCCATCGTGTTGACGATGCCGCTGGGGACGTGGGTCAGCGCCGGGAAGAAGATGTAGTCGAGCGGCTTCTTCTCGTGGTGCTTGAACAAGAGGTTGTGGATGTGCGCCTGGCACACCTTGGACGGGTAGCAGGGGTCGACCGAGCCGTACTTGCAGCCGGCCTGCCACAGCTCCTCGCTGGTCTCGTCGCTGAACACGACGTTGCGCGACTGGATGCCGATCGTCTCGAGGTAGGCGCGCCAGAACGGGCCCGTCGACCACAGGTTGAGCACGCGCGGGATGCCGATCCGCACGTCGCGGCGCTTGTCGGCCGCGGCCGCGCTCGACCGCTGGAACGGCCGCTCGATCGGCTTGTGGCGGACCGCGCCGAGCAGCGTGCGCTTGACGACGACGTCCTGGACCGGCGTGCCGTGGGCCGGCAGCGGCGCCGGCTCGTAGCTCGCCTTGAACGCCAGCTTGGCCTCGTAGTCGACCAGGTTCGGGTACCGCTTCATCCGGCCCTGGCGCTCCTTGTTGAGCTTCTTGAGCGCGTCGAGGTTCTCGACCGTGCCCTTCTCGCACGAGAAGCCGGAGATGTAGCGGGCGGACTTGCCGTCGGTCGTCGCGGTGTCGATGAACGTGCGGCTGCAGTTGTTCGGGCAGAAGTTGCAGCGCGTCGTCTCGTCGTTGGTCGAGGTGTAGTGCAGGTCGATCGCCGCGTCGAACCCGACGAACGTCGAGTAGCCGCGGCGCTTGACCACGCGCAGCGCCTCGAACGCGGCGCCGATCGCGCCGGCCTCGCCGCAGTGCGGGTGGAGGTAGACCTCGGCGCCCGGCACGCGCTTCTCGATGTAGTCGACCTGCGCCTTGAGCGCGGCCATGTTCTTCTGCGTACCGCCCTGCAGGACGAACACGCGGCCCAGCTCGCTCATCCGCGGGATCTGGACGACGTACTGCCAGACGTTCTTCGGCAGCACCAGCGCCAGGCCGGCGAGCAGCTCCTCGCGCGAGTAGCCCTCCTTCTGGAAGTTGACGCGGTCGGAGTCGAGGAACACGGCGCAGCCGTAGCTGAACTTCGGCGCCAGGCGCGCCTGGAACGCGACCTCGGCGTACTGCTTGACCGGCAGGCCGAACTGGTCGGCCATCGCCTGCAGCAGCATGCCGTTGCCGGCGGAGCACGAGTTCGACAGGCGGAAGTTCTTGACGTCGCCGTGCTGCATGAACAGCACCTTGATGTCCTGGCCGCCGATGTCGCAGATCACGTCGACGTCGGGGAACCACCGCTTGGCGCTCATCATGTGCGCGACGGTCTCGACGATGTTCGCGTCGGCGGCGAGCGACTTCTCCATCACGTCGCCGGCGTAGCCGGTGACGCCGAAGCCCTGGACGTCGAGCGTCGCGCCCTGGGCGGTCGCCCAGTCGCGCATCTCGATGAACATCTCCTTCATGTCGGCGATCGGGTTGCCCTTCGACAGGATGTAGACCTTCTTCAGGATCTTCTGGTCCTCGTCGATGAGCACGCACTTGCTCGAGGTCGAGCCGCCGTCGAGGCCGATGAAGCCCTTGACCACCTGGCCCGGCGACAGCACCGCGTCCTCGTAGTGCGGCGTCTTGTACTTCTCGCAGAACGCCACCATCTCGTCCTCGACGTCGACCAGGCCGGGGCCGGCCGACTCGCCGAGCTTGGACTTGCGGCCGTTCTTGATGAACTCGTCGAGCGGGTCGAGGCCGCGGAACCGGCCGACGTTGGCCGGCTCGTGCAGGCCGAACAGCACCGCGCCGTAGGCGGCGTAGTACTCGGCGTTCTTCGGCACGAACACCAGCTCGTCGATCGGCACGTCCTTGGGGTAGTCGTAGCCGCGCTCGTCCCACGTCTGCGGGATGCGCAGGCGCCAGCACTGGACCAGGAACGGCAGGTAGCTGTTCGGGCCGCCGAGCAGCAGCACCTTGGCGCGCAGCGTGTTGCCGCGGGTCAGCACGGCGAGGTTCTGGCTGACGATCGCGTCGGCCAGCGAGTTGAGGATCTCGTCGCGCGGGATGCCGCTCTTGACGAGGTTGACGATGTCGGTCTCGGCGAACACGCCGCACTTGGCGGCGACGTGGTGCAGCTTCGACTCGTCGAACTGCAGCGCCGGGATGAGCTCGCGCGGCATCCCGACCTTGATCATGCACTTGTCGATCGTGGCGCCCGTGCCGGACGCGCACTTGTCGTTCATCGAGGTCTGCGACTGCTTGTCGCCGGTCTCCTCGTTCTCCTTGAAGATGATGATCTTGGCGTCCTGGCCGCCGAGCTCGATCACCGAGCCGACGTCGGGGTGGAGCTTCTCCACCGACATCGTCACGGCGTTCACCTCCTGGACGAACTTCGCGCCGAGGTGCGCGGCGATCGGGCCGCCACCGGACCCGGTGATGAAGCACCGGATGTCCTTCGCCTCGATGTCGGGGAACGCGGCGAGGATCTCGCCGAGCATGTCCTTCGTCATCTCGGGCTGACGCGTCTCGTGGCGCAGGTACTTGCACCACTTGATCTCGAGAGAGTCCGGGTCGACGACCGTCATCTTGACGGTGGTGGATCCGACGTCGATGCCGATGACGATCTTGCAGCCGTGGCTCATGGGTGCCCCACTGGAATGACGTGTCAGTCTAGGCATGGACTGACACGTCAGTCTAGACCGAATCAATTGAAGTCACGAGATCTTCCAGGTCCGACCAATTCGCGGAGACGCTCCGGTTCTCGTTGGTACGGGAGCATCCGGTTCACGCCCGGCGCGACCAGGGCCGGGGCTGGGCCGCGAGGGGATCACCGCCTGCGATCTCGCGGCGGTCGGCGCCGGCTGTCCGCGTTCCGGACATGAACCGACTTTGGACTTGACCGCGTCGGGGCACTGCCCTTAGCCTCTGACGCAATGCAGCGTTCGTTCGACGCGGCGCACCAGCAGGGTCCCGAGGGGGACGCCGGCGGCGCGGCGATCGCGTGCCACGGACGGGATTCGGAGGACGGCGCCGCGGGCGCCGTCGTCGTTTTCGGCGTGGGTGTCCCCGGCCTGCTGCTGGGTGGCCTGCTGCTCATTGGGCAAGGGCCCCCGGGATAGGTCGGCGACGACCCCACCCCGGAGGCCCCCGCACCGAAGCAGGTGACGGGGGCCTCGACGTTTCAGGACGCGATGACGCGACGAGGACTCACATGACGAAGCGCAGCTCACGGATGCTCGACGGACCGGATCGCGCCCCTGCCCGCGCGATGCTCAAGGCGACCGGCCTCACCGACGACGATCTCGTCAAGCCGATCGTCGCGATCGCGAACACGTGGACCGAGGGCGGCCCGTGCAACCTCCACCTGCGTGACCTCGCCGCCCACGTCAAGGACGGCGTCCGCGCCGCCGGCGGCACGCCGATCGAGTGGAACACGATCGCGGTGTCCGACGGGATCTCGATGGGCACCGACGGCATGCGCGCCTCGCTGGTGTCGCGCGAGGTGATCGCCGACTCGATCGAGCTCGTCTGCGTCGGCCACTCGGTCGACGCGCTGGTCGTGCTCGTCGGCTGCGACAAGACGATCCCCGCGGCCGCGATGGCCGCGGCGCGCCTCGACCTGCCGACCGTGATCGTCTACGGCGGGCCGATCGCACCCGGCCACGCGCTCGGCAAGGACCTCACGATCCAGAGCGTGTTCGAGGCCGTCGGCAGCCACGCCGCCGGCAAGATCACCGCCAAGGAGCTGCGCGTCGTCGAGGACGCGGCGTGCCCCGGCGCCGGCGCGTGCGGCGGCCAGTTCACCGCCAACACGATGGCCCTGGCGATGGCCGCGCTCGGGCTCGGCCCGATCTCCGTCGGCGACGTCCCGGCGACCGCGCCGGAGAAGGCCGCCGCCGCGCGCGCCGCCGGCGAGATGGTCATGCAGCAGCTGCGCGCCGGGCACACCGCGCGCCGCTACCTGACGCGCGCCGCGATCGACAACGCGGCCGCCGCGGTCGCCGGCACCGCCGGCTCGACCAACGGCGTGCTCCACCTGCTGGCGATCGCGCGCGAGGCCGGCGTGCCGTACACGCTCGAGGACATCGACGCGGTGTCGGCGCGCACGCCGGTCGTCGCGGACCTGCTGCCCGGCGGCCGGTTCGCCGCGCTCGACATGTACCGGGCGGGCGGCGTCGCGCTGGTGATCCGCGAGCTGCTCGCGGCGGGCCTGATGCAGGACGCGCCGACGGTGTCGGGCAAGTCGCTGGCCGAGGAGGCCGCGCGCGCCGCCGAGGCGCCGGGCCAGCAGGTCGTCGTGCCGGTGGCCCGCGCGGTCAAGCCGCGCGGCGGGTTCGCGATCCTGCGCGGCTCGCTCGCGCCGGGCGGCTGCGTCGTCAAGCTCGCGGGCCACGGCAAGCTGCGCCACCAGGGGCCCGCGCGCGTGTTCGACGGCGAGGAGGCCGCGTTCGCCGCGGTCCAGGCCGGCGCGATCCAGCCCGGCGACGTCGTCGTGATCCGCGGCGAGGGGCCGCGCGGCGGCCCCGGGATGCGCGAGATGCTCGGCGTCACCGCGGCGCTCGTCGGCCGCGGCCTCGGCGACGACGTCGCGCTCGTCACCGACGGGCGGTTCAGCGGCGCGACCCACGGCTTCATGGTCGGCCACGTCGTGCCGGAGGCGGTCGACGGCGGCCCGATCGCGGCGCTCGCCGACGGCGATCTCGTCACGATCGACGTCGAGACCCGATCGATCGACGTCACCCCGTCGGGCCAGCCGTCGACGTTCCGGCCGGTCGTCCGCCCCGTCGTGCGCGTGCTCGAGCGCTACGCCCGCACCGTCGCCAGCGCCTCCGAGGGCGCCGTCACCATCCCGCTGGAGCCGAAATCGAAATGACCGCGATGCCGATCGCCCCCCCTGCCCCGGCCGCGGCCGGCGCGTCGCCGGCGAACACCCCGGCCCCGTTCACCCCGGCGCCCGACGGCGCCGAGCTCACCGGCTCCCAGATCATGTGGGAGGCGCTCGTCGCCGCCGGCGTCGACTGCGTCTTCGGCTACCCCGGCGGCGCGATCATGCCGGCGTACGACGCGATGCCGGCGTACCCGATCCGCCACGTGCTCGTCCGCCACGAGCAGGGCGCGGCGCACATGGCCGAGGGCTACGCCCGCGCCTCGGGCAAGGTCGGCGTCGCGATCGCGACGTCGGGCCCGGGCGCGACCAACCTCGTCACCGGGATCGCCAACGCCCAGCTCGACTCGGTCCCGACGGTGTTCATCACCGGCCAGGTGTCGTCGGCGCTGCTCGGCACCGACGCGTTCCAGGAGACCGACGTCACCGGCATCACGCTGCCGATCACCAAGCACAACTACCTGGTGACGCGCGCCGAGGACATCGGCCCGACCGTGCACGAGGCGTTCTTCGTCGCGCGCACCGGCCGGCCCGGCCCGGTGCTGGTCGACATCACCAAGGACGCGCTCCAGCAGAAGGCGATCTGGCACCCGCCCAAGGGCGAGCCGCGGCGCCGCGGCTACCGTCCGGACCTGCGCGCGCGCGAGGCCGATCTCGAGCGCGCCGCGGCGATGATCGACGCCGCGGACCGCCCGGTGATCTTCTGCGGCCACGGCGTCGTCCGCGCCGGGGCGTCGCGGCTGCTCCAGGACTTCGTCGCGAGGACCGGGATCCCGGTGGCGTCGACGCTGCTCGGGCTCGGCGGGTTCCCGGCGACGCACCCGTTGTCCCTGGGGATGATGGGGATGCACGGCGAGGCCTGGGTCAACACGTCGATCCAGGAGGCCGACCTGCTGATCGCGCTCGGCATGCGGTTCGACGACCGCGTCACCGGCCGCCTCGCGACCTACGCGCCGCACGCGCGCAAGATCCACGTCGACATCGACCCGTCGGAGATCCACAAGAACGTCCGCGTCGACCTGCCGATCCTCGACGACGTCGCGCGCGTGCTGACCGCGCTCGAGCCGCGGGTCAAGCGCCGCGATCGCAAGGCGTGGATGCAGCGGATCGACGCGCTGCGCGGCGACAGCGCGGTGCGCGACATCCGCAACCTGCCCGACGACGGCCACCTCTACGCCGCCCACGTGATCCTCGATCTGTGGCGGCTCACCGAGGGCAAGGCGATCGTCGTCACCGACGTCGGCCAGCACCAGATGTGGGAGGCGCAGTACTACAAGCACGACCACCCGCGGAAGCTGATCACCTCCGGCGGGCTCGGCACGATGGGCTTCGCCCTGCCCGCGGCGATCGGCGCGCGGATGGCGTGTCCCGACGACGAGGTCTGGGTCGTCGCCGGCGACGGCGGGTTCCAGATGACCGCGTGCGAGCTGTCGACGCTGGCGCAGGAGGACGCGAAGGTCAACGTCGCGATCATCAACAACGGCTTCCTCGGCATGGTCCGCCAGTGGCAGCAGTTCTTCTACCAGGGCCGCTACGTCGCGACGCCGATGCGCAGCCCCGACTTCGTCAAGCTCGCCGAGGCGCACGGGCTCACCGGCCTGCGCGTGACCAAGCGCAGCGAGATCGAGGCCGCCTACGCCACCGCCAAGGCGACGCCCGGCACGGTCGTGATCGACTTCCGCGTCGAGCAGGAGGACGCGGTCTACCCGATGGTGCCGTCGGGCGCCGACCTGCACGACATGATCCGCCGCCCCGCCCCGGCGAGCGCGATCGTCGAGAAGCCGGAGGACTTCTAGTGTCGCCCCTGCTGAACCTCGCCACCGGCCCGCGCACGCCGCGGACGATCGTCGCCCACGTCGAGGACCGCCCCGGCGTGCTCGCGCGCGTCGTCACGCTGTTCCGCCGCCGCGGCTACAACATCGTCTCGCTCACCGTCGCGCGCACCCACGAGCCCGGGGTGTCGCGGCTGACCGCGGTGGTCGACGCCGACGACGACACCGCGCGCCGGCTCGAGGCGAACCTCTACAAGCTGATCGACGTGATCTCGGTCGACGACCTGACCGCCGCGCCCGCCGTGATCCACGAGCTGGCGATGGTCAAGGTCAACGCCGCGCCGCGCGAGCGCACCGACGTGATCGAGCTCGGCAAGGTGTTCGGCGCCCGCGTCGTCGACGTCGGCCCGACCACCCTCACCGTCCAGATCACCGCCCCGCGCGACGCCGTCGACCGGCTGATCGCCGCGCTCGGGCCCCACGGCATCGTCGATCTCGTCCGCACCGGCGCCGTCGCGATGCCGCGCGGCGACGTCGCGCCGGTCCCCAAGGCCGACGCCTACACCCTCGAAGAACCCGACCTCGACCCCGACCTCGACGACTGAAGGAGACGCTCAGACATGGCCACCATCTATTACGACCGCGACGCCGACCTCTCGCTGATCCGCGCCAAGAAGGTCGGCATCGTCGGCTATGGCTCGCAGGGCCACGCCCACGCCCTCAACCTGCGCGACTCCGGCGTCGAGGTCCGCGTCGGCGTGCACCCGGGCTCGCGCCGCGCCGGCGCCGCCCGCGCCGCCGGGCTCCCCGTCGGCTCCGTCGAGGAGATCGCCGCGTGGTGCGACGTCCTGATGGTCCTCGCGCCCGACACCGCGCAGGCCAAGATCTACCGCGACTGGATCGCCCCGCACTTCGAGGGCAAGGCGCCGGGCGCCAAGACCCTGCTGTTCGCGCACGGCTTCAACATCCACTACAAGACGATCGAGCCGCCCGCGTCGGTCGACGTCGGCCTGATCGCGCCCAAGGCGCCCGGCCACCGCGTCCGCGAGACCTACGCCGAGGGCGGCGGCGTCCCGGGGCTGATCGCCGTGCGCGAGGGCTCGCGCCCCGAGGTCAAGGCGCTCGTCTTGTCCTACGCCGCGGCGATGGGCAACACCCGCGCCGGCGTGATCGAGACGACGTTCTCCGAGGAGACGGAGACCGATCTGTTCGGCGAGCAGGCCGTGCTGTGCGGCGGCGCCTCGGCGCTGATCCAGGCCGGGTTCCAGACGCTCGTCGACGCCGGCTACCAGCCGGAGGTCGCGTACTTCGAGTGCCTGCACGAGCTCAAGCTGATCGTCGACCTGATGTACCGCGGCGGCCTCAAGTACATGCGGTTCTCGGTCAGCGACACCGCCGAGTGGGGCGACTACGTCGCCGGCGACAAGGTGATCGGCGCCGAGAGCAAGGCGGCGATGAAGCAGCTGCTCGCCGACATCCAGTCGGGCGCGTTCGCGCGCGAGTGGATCGCCGAGAACGAGACCGGCCGCGCCAAGTTCCTCGCCGCGCGCCGGGCCGGCGCGAACGCGCCGATCGAGGCGGTCGGCGCCAAGCTCCGCAAGATGATGCCCTTCCTCGACCCGATCGAGGTCGATCCCGACGGGAGCCAGCCGTGAGCCAGAGCACCCCCGATCCCGACCGCGTCTTCATCCTGGACACCACGCTGCGCGACGGCGAGCAGGCGCCGGGCGCGACCCTGACCTCGGAGCAGAAGCTCGAGATCGCGCACGCGCTGGCGCGCCTGGGCGTCGACGGGATCGAGGCCGGGTTCCCGATCGCCTCGCCGGACGACCACGAGGCCGTCCGGCGGATCGCGCGGGAGGTCGGGGGTGCGGTGACGCCGGGCCGGCCGCAGGCCGAGCCGCCGGCGATCGTCGGCCTCGCCCGCGCGGCGAAGCCCGACATCGACGCCGCGTGGAGCGCGGTGCGCGAGGCGCAGCGCCCGCGCATCCACGTGTTCCTCGCCACCAGCGACCTCCACATGCGTCACAAGCTCAAGATGACGCGCGACGAGGTGCTGGCCCGCGCCGAGGAGATGGTCGCGTACGCGCGCGGCCTGGGCGCCGAGGTCCAGTTCTCGCCCGAGGACGGCTCGCGCTCGGATCCGACGTTCCTCCATCAGGTGCTGCGCGCGGTCGTGCGCGCCGGCGCCTCGATCCTCAACATCCCCGACACCGTCGGCTACGCCGTGCCGCACGAGTACGCGCAGCTGATCGCGTCGATCCGCGCCGCGGTGACGGGGCCGGTGATCATCAGCGTCCACTGTCACGACGACCTCGGCCTGGCGTGCGCCAACAGCCTCGCCGGGATCGCCGCCGGGGCGCGCCAGGCGGAGGTGACGATCAACGGCCTCGGCGAGCGCGCCGGCAACTGCTCGCTCGAGGAGCTGGTGATGGCGCTGCGAACGCGCCGCGACGCGTTCCGCTGCGCGTCGAAGATCGACACGACCCAGCTGTGCCGGCTGTCGCGCGTGGTGTCGCGCGCCACCGGGTTCCCGGTGCCGCCCAACAAGGCGGTCGTCGGCGAGAACGCGTTCGCCCACGAGTCGGGGATCCACCAGCACGGCGTCCTCGCCCACCGCGAGACCTACGAGATCATGCGGCCCGAGGATGTCGGCGCGCGCGCCAGCCAGCTCGTGCTCGGCAAGCACTCGGGCCGGCACGCGTTCGCCGCGCGGCTGGCCGAGCTCGGCACGCCGCTCGACGGCGAGGCGCTCGATCGCGCGTTCGGCCGGTTCAAGACGCTGGCCGAGCGCAAGAAGGAGATCCGCGATCCGGATCTGGTCGCGCTCGCCGCCGACGAGGTCGCGCGCGCGCCGTCGCTGTGGGAGCTGGTCGCGCTCCAGGTCGGCTGCGGCACGGTCGGGATGCCGACCGCGACGGTCAAGCTGCAGGGCCCCGACGGCGCGATCGCGGTGCGCGCCGCGATCGGCGCCGGGCCGATCGACGCGGCGTTCAAGGCGGTCGACGAGCTGGTCGGCGCGGACGTGTTCCTCGAGGAGCTGCTGGTGTCGGCGGTGACCGAGGGCACCGACGCGCTCGGCGAGGTCGGCGTGCGCGTGCGGTGGGCGAGCGAGCCCGCGGCCGGCGCGGCCGACGCGCTGCCCGGGACCGAGGCGCCGGACCCGGCGTACGACCCGCACGATCCGCACGGCGGCGGCCGCGCCCGGGTGTTCCACGGCCACGCCGCCGACGGCGACATCGTCGTCGCCGCGGTCAAGGCCTACCTCGAGGCGCTCAACCGCGCGCTCTCGACGCGCGCCGCGACGACGACGGCGACGACGGCGGCGACCGCGCCGGCGGTGACGCCGCCGGTCGCGGTGACAGCGCCCGCGCCCGGCGTCGGGGCGGTGTCATGACCGCGCGGACGCTGTTCGGCAAGGTCTGGGACGCGCACGTCGTCGCCCAGGAGCCGGCCGGCCCGGCGGTGCTCTACGTCGATCTCCACCTCGTCCACGAGGTGACCTCGCCGCAGGCGTTCGCCGAGCTGCGCGCGCGCGGGCTGCGCGTCCGGCGGCCGGACCGCACGTTCGCGACGATGGATCACTCGATCCCGACGGTGAAGAACCCGCTCGCGGTCGCCGACGCCTCCGCCGCGGCGCAGCTCCGCCAGCTCGTCGTCAACTGCGAGGAGTTCGGCGTGCCGCTGTGGGGCGCCGGGGATCCGCGCCAGGGCATCGTCCACGTCGTCGGGCCCGAGCAGGGGCTCACCCACCCGGGCATGACGATCGTGTGCGGCGACTCGCACACCAGCACCCACGGCGCGTTCGGCGCCCTCGCCTTCGGGATCGGCACCAGCCAGGTCGGCCACGTGCTCGCGACCCAGTGCCTGGTGGCGCGCCGGCCGCGGACGCTCGCGGTCGAGGTCGACGGCGCGCTCGGCCCGGGCGTGACCGCCAAGGACCTGATCCTGGCGATCATCGCCGCGCTTGGCGCCGGCGGCGGCACCGGCTACGTGCTCGAGTACCGCGGCGCCGCGATCCGCGCGCTCGGCATGGAGGCGCGGATGACCCTGTGCAACATGTCGATCGAGGCGGGGGCGCGCGCCGGGCTGATCGCGCCCGACGACGTCACCTTCGGCTACCTCGCCGGCAAGCCGCACGCGCCCGCCGGCGCCGCGTGGGACGCCGCGGTCGACCGCTGGCGCGGCCTGGCGACCGACGACGGCGCGCGGTTCGAGCATGCGGTGCGGATCGACGCCTCGGCGCTCGCGCCGATGGTCACGTGGGGCACGACGCCGGCCCAGGCGTGCGCGGTCGACGGCCCGGTGCCCGATCCCGCGACCGCCGGCGGCGCCGACGAGCGCGCCGCCGCGACGCGCGCGCTCGACTACATGAAGGTCGAGGCGGGCAAGCCGCTCGCCGGCAAGCCGGTCGACGTCGTGTTCATCGGCTCGTGCACCAACTCGCGGCTGTCCGACCTCGAGGCCGCGGCGAAGATCTTCGCCGGGCGCAAGGTCGCCGCGGGCGTCCGCGCGCTGGTCGTGCCGGGCTCGCAGGAGATCAAGCGCGCCGCCGAGGCCGCCGGCCTCGACCGCGTGTTCACCGCGGCCGGCGCGGAGTGGCGCGAGCCAGGCTGCTCGATGTGCATCGCGATGAACGGCGACGCGCTGACGCCGGGCCAGCTCGCGGTCTCGACGTCGAACCGCAACTTCGAGGGCCGGCAGGGCCAGGGCGGCCGCACCGTGCTGGCCAGCCCGCTGACCGCCGCCGCCTCGGCGATCGCCGGCGCGATCGCCGACCCCCGCCCCTACCTGGAGGCCCGCTGATGCCCGCACCGCAGTTCACGTCCGTGACCGCGCGCGCCGTCGTCCTCGACGCCGCCGACGTCGACACCGACCAGATCATCCCCGCGCGGTTCCTCAAGACCACGACCAAGGACGGCCTCGCCGCCGGGCTGTTCGCCGACTGGCGCGGCCGCCCCGGCTTCCCGCTCGACGAGCCATCGGCGGCGGGCGCCCAGATCCTGATCGCCGGCGTCAACTTCGGCTGCGGCAGCTCGCGCGAGCACGCGGCGTGGGCGCTGGCCGCGTGGGGGTTCCGCGCGGTGATCGCGCCGAGCTTCGCCGACATCTTCCGCGGCAACGCGCTCGGCCAGGGGCTCGTGCCCGCGGCGATCGAGCCGGCCGCGCACGCCAAGCTGATGACGGTCGTGCGGGACGCGCCCGACACCCGCGTCACCGTCGACCTCGAGCGCCTCGAGGTGCGCTGGATGTGCGGCCCCGAGGCCGACGCGGTGTGCCGCGCGGCGTTCGCGGTCGACCCGTTCGCGCGGCGCCAGCTGCTCGAGGGCGTCGACGAGCTCGGCTACCTGCTCAAGCTCGACGACCGGATCACCGCGTACGAAGGAGTCTCCCGATGACCGCCGCGACGATCGCCCTGCTCCCTGGCGACGGCATCGGCCCCGAGATCGTCGACGAGGCGCGCAAGTGCCTCGAGGTCGGCCTCGCCCGCGCCGGCCGCACGGCGCGGTTCCCCGAGGCGCTGGTCGGCGGCCGCGCGATCGACCTCACGGGCTCGGCGCTGCCGCCGGCGACGCTCGAGGCGGTCGACGGCGCCGACGCCGTGCTGCTCGGCGCGGTCGGCGGGCCGAAGTGGGACGCGCCCGACGCCAAGGTGCGCCCCGAGCAGGGCCTGCTGGCGCTGCGCCGCCACCTCGGCGTGTGGGCCAACCTGCGCCCGGTCAAGCCGTTCCCCGAGCTCGCCGACGCGACGCCGCTCAAGCCCGAGCGGCTCGCCGGCGTCGACCTGCTGTGCATCCGCGAGCTGACCGGCGGGCTCTACTTCGGCGAGCCCAAGGGGCGCACGCCGCTCGACGGCGGCGGCGTCCGCGCGGTCGACACCCTCGTCTACACCGACGTCGAGATCCGCCGCGTCGTCACGCTGGCGTTCCGGCTCGCGGCGCAGCGCCGCGGCAAGGTCACGTCGATCGACAAGGCCAACGTGCTCGAGTCGTCGCGGCTGTGGCGGCAGCTCGCGACCGAGATCGGCCGCGGCTTCCCCGACGTCGCGCTCGAGCACCAGCTCGTCGACTCGGCGGCGATGCGGCTGATCACCCACCCGTCGAGCTTCGACGTGATCGTCACCGAGAACATGTTCGGCGACATCCTCACCGACGAGGCCGCGGTGCTCGCCGGCTCGCTCGGCCTGCTGCCCTCGGCCTCGCTGGGCGACGGCCCGCGCGGGCTGTACGAGCCGATCCACGGCTCGGCGCCGGACATCGCCGGCCAGGGCATCGCCAACCCGATCGGCACGATCCTCAGCGCCGCGATGCTCGCCCGCCACTCGCTCGACGCCGACGCCGTCGCGCGCCGGATCGAGGACGCGGTCGCCCGCGCCCTCGCCGACGGCTGCCGCACCGCCGACCTCGGCGGCCGGATGTCGACCGCGGCGATGGGCGCGGCGATCCGCGAGCGCATGGAGGGGTGAGGCCGGTCGAGGCGGCGCGAGGCCGTCGGCCGCGCGCGCGAGCCTACGCGTACAGCGACGGCAGCGCGAGCGCGCAGCCGATCGACCGCAGCTCGATCGTGCCGTCCACGGCCGTCTCCACGTCCCACCCGCCCTCGCCCCCGCGCCGCCATACGTCGACGCGGGGCCCATCCTGGGCGACGAGGACCACCTCGCGCAGCGAGGAGATCTGCTGGTAGCTCGCCAGCTTGTCGCCGCGGTCGTACGCCTCCGTCGACGGGCTCAGCACCTCGACCACGAGCACGGGGTTGAGCAGCGTCTCTCCCCATCGATCGCGCGGCTCGAGCGCGAGCTCGCCGCACACGACCGACAGGTCCGGGTACGTCACCAGCCCGGTCGCCTCGCATCGCACGCGGAGATCCGAGCTGAACACGCGGCAGCCGCGCCCGCCGAGCTGCGTGATCAGCGTGGCCATCGCGCGCGCCGCGAGCTCGGCGTGGCGCGCCGAGCCGCCCGCCATCGCGTACACGGCCCCCTCCTGGAACTCGTGGCGCACGTCGCTGCCGTGCTCGAGGAACAGGTAGTCCTCGAGCTCGAAGCGGTGGTGCGGCGCGCGGCTCATCGACGTCGCCATCCTACAGCTCGATGCCCATGTACGCGACCAGGGTCTTCTGGCCCTCGTCCTTCCACACCTCGACGGGCAGCCCGCCGCCGCCGAACCGGGCGTAGCGTCCCTTGGCCAGCGTCGCCGCCCACTTCGCCGGCACGGTCACCGGGGCGTTGGCGGTGTTCTCCTTGTGGGAGCCGGTCTTGCGGCACTTCTGCTCGTAGTGGAGGTTGCCGTGCTCGTCGATGCTCTGGAGCTTGTTGGTGTCGACGCAGTCGTAGTCGTTGACCTCGATCATGATCGCCTTGAACGTGACCCGGACGTTGTCGCCGGCGTCCTCGATCGAGGCGATCACGCCCTGGCTGGCGTCCGCGATCCGGTACAGACCGCCGCCGCCGCCCTTGACCACCGGGTCTGAGCCGGTGAACAGGCCCTTGAAGCTCTCGGGCTTCACGCCGAACCGGGTCCGGTCCGCCGCGATCTCCGCGGCGGCGTCGGCCAGCGCGAACGCGACGGCCGCGCGCGGGCCGCGCGACGGCCGCGCCGCGCCGTAGAACCGCATCAGCGTCGCGTGGCCGAGGGCGTCGCCCTCGCGCTCGGCGCACGCGGCGGCGTGGCCGACGAGGATCGTGCCCACCGGGTCCATCAGCGCCGCCTGCGCGGCCTCGACGGTCCGCGGCTTGGCGGCCTGGACGTGCCGGACCACGTGCCCCCACGCCGCCTTCCAGCAGCCCTGCGCCGCCTTCTTGCTCGGCCCGTCGTACTTCGCCTCGTAGGCGCGCGCCGCGTCGATCGCGGCGGCGTTCGCGTCGCGCATCGCCTTCCACGCCTTCGTCGCCTTCGCCGGCACGTCGAACGCCAGCGTCTGCCACGCCTCGTCCTGCTTCGCGAGCGCCTTGGCGGCGGCCGCGTAGCGCGCCGCGCGGTACCGCGCGGCCGCGTGGGCGACGCGCGCCCGCACCTTCGCCCAGTCCGACATGCCTTCGAGCTCGCGCTCGAGCCGCTTGGCGTCGAGCGCGCGCGCGTCGGCGCCGCACACCGCGTAGGACACCATCTGGTCCTCGCCGACCTCGCCGTCACCGATCTTGAGGCACTCCAGCACCAGCTGGGTGCGCGCGATCTCCGACGGCGGGGCCTCGTCGGCGTCGTAGTGCCACGACACCGCCATGTCGAAGTCGTAGGAGCCACCGAACCAGGTCGGGTGCGGCTGGTTCGGCACGCACCCGAACATCCGCTGGCGCAGCTTGAACAGCGCGCGGTCGCGCGCGCTCGCCTCGTCGTCGAGCGTCACGGTCGCGCAGGTCTCGACCCGCGCGGCTTCATCCGCCTCGGCGACGACGAAGTACTTCATGAACGGCGTCAGGCCGGCGGCGTCGAGGCCGGTGAGGTTCGCCCACTTCTGCAGGTAGTGCCCGATCTGCGCCTGGATCTCGGGCTCGTCGGGCGCGGCGCACGCCAGCTGCGCGGGCCGCGCGGCCCCTGACCACCAGTAGCCCTCCGCCGCGTGCCGGGTCATCGAGGTCACCGAGGCCAGGTCCGGATCGTTGGCCAGCTTGTCCGCCGGGACGGCGTCGCACCACGAGGGCCGCGTCGGGCCGATCTTCGGGGCGCCCGGCGCGGGCGCGACCACGTACATGTTCTCGGCGATCCACGCGAGCACCTGCTGGCGCCCCTCGGCCGCGCGCTGCTGCTCGCGCGCCGCGTCCTCGCGCTCGCGCTTGGCCGCCTGCGCCTCGCGGCTGTAGTCCTCCGCCGGGGCCGCGTCACCGCTCGACGACGACGCGCCGCCGCTCGACGACGACGCGCCGCCCGGCGCCGCGGGCGAGCCGCCGCCACCCCCGCTGCTCCCCGGCAGCTTCACCAGGCCGCCCAGGCCCGCCCGACACGCCGTCGTCGCCATCGCGGCGGTCGCGACCGCCAGCACCGCATGCTTCCAGATCTTCATCACCGTGCTCCTCGGGCGCCCGTGGCGCCGCTGGTTGTCTTCACGGCGCGGGCTATCGCGACCGCGCGGGCGCGGTTGCCTGGCAAAGTCGGGAATCGCCGGCGCGGGTACGGGAGAACCCGGAGGCGCCATCCGGACCGCCGGTAGACGCCGCCCGCGCGGTGCGCCCGCCGGGTGATACCCTCGCGGAGGGGTGAAGCCGACCATCGTCACCAGCCCGGTGGGGGCGGAGCTGTTCCACGTCGCGCTCGAGGCGGCCCCGATCGGGATGATGCTCGTCGGCGCCGACGGCCGCATCGCGATCGTCAACACCCAGCTCGAGCTGCTGTTCGGCTACGGCAAGGGAGAGCTCGTCGGCGCGCCCGTCGAGCAGCTCGTGCCGGCGCGGTTCCGCGCCGGGCACCCGGCGTTCCGCGCGGCGTTCGCGAGCGCGCCGACGACGCGCCCGATGGGCGTCGGCCGCGATCTCCACGGGCTGCGCCGCGACGGCACCGAGGTCCCGATCGAGATCGGCCTCAACCCGCTCACCACCTCCGCCGGCTCGTTCGTGCTCAGCTCGGTGGTCGACATCTCCGAGCGCAAGCGCGCCGAGGCCGACCGCGAACGCCTGCTCGACGAGCTGCGCGGCGCGCTGCGCGAGCGCGAGCTGATGCTCCAGGAGATCCACCACCGGGTGAAGAACAACCTGCAGATCATCACCAGCGTCATCAACCTGCAGCTCGATCGGATCGACGACGCGCACAGCCGCACCGCGCTCGTCGACTGCCGGTCACGCGTCCACGCGATGTCTCTCATCCACGAGCAGCTCTACGAGTCGTCCGACTACGCGCGCGTCCGGCTCGCGCCGTACGTCGGCCAGCTCGCGCGCAACGTCGTCCGCGCCGCCGAGGCCTCGGCCGGGCGGATCGCGCTGGCGCTCGAGCTCGACGACGTCCAGGTGCCGGTCGATCAGGCGATCCCGTGCGGGCTGATCGTCACCGAGCTGCTGACCAACGCGCTCAAGCACGGGTTCCCCGACGGCCGCCCGGGCACGCTGCGCGTCGCGCTCCGCGCCGACTGCGCGCGCAGCGTCGAGCTGGTCGTCGGCGACGACGGCGTCGGGATGCCGGCGACGCCCACGCCGCGCACCGACTCGCTCGGGCTCCAGCTCGTCCACGCGCTCACCTCCCAGCTCGGCGGCCGCGTCCAGATCGACGCCGGCCCGGGCACGACCTTCCACGTCTCGTTCCCGCGCGAGCCCGACCTCGCGGCGCGCCCGCGATGAGCCGTGGATGACCGCCGTCGCCGTCATCGCCGACGTCCACGCCAACCTCGCCGCGCTCGAGGCCGTGCTCGAGGACCTCGATCGCCGCGGCGTCGACGACGTCGTGTGCCTGGGCGACGTCGTCGGCTACCACGCCGAGCCCGCGGCGTGCGTCGCGCTCGTCCGCGCGCGCTGCCGGCTCGTCGTCGCCGGCAACCACGACCGCGACCTCGGGCGCCCGCCCGGCCCGGGCACCCACGCCGCCGCCCGCCACGTCCAGGCGTGGACCCACGCCCAGCTCACCGCCGACGAGCTGGCGTGGCTCGCCGCGCTGCCGTCCCACCACGTCGGGCCGACGATGGTCGCCGCGCACGGCGCGTACCTGTCGGACGTGTTCGTGTCCGGCTACGTCACCAGCACGATGCTCGAGCACAACCTGCGCGCGATCGCCGCGCGCCCCGGCTGGCCGCCGCTGGCGCTGTGCGGCCACACCCACGTCCCGATGGTCGCGTGGTGGAGCCACGGCGGCGTCGACGAGCACCTCGGCGACGGCGAGGCGAGCTGGGCGCGCGCGTGGCCGGCCGCCGCCCACGTCGCCCTGGTCAACCCCGGCTCGGTCGGCCAGCCGCGCGACGGCGACGTCCGCGCCAGCTACGCCCTCGTCGATCCCGCCGCCCGCCGCGCCGAGATCCACCGCGTCCCGTACGACGTCGAGCGCACCTGCGCCGCGATCGCCGCCGCCGGCCTGCCCGACGAGCTGTCCGCGCGGCTGCGCGCGGGGCGGTAGGGCCCCGCGCGCGCGCGGTCAGCTCACAGCCCGCCGAAGCTCGAGGTGCACTCGAACAGGTGGAGGGCCTGCTTCGGGTACCGGTACAGGCCCGTGAAGCACATCTCCTTGGTCGAGCTATCGCCGAACGTCACGGCCTGGTTCGTGTCGTTGTAGTAGCCGCACTCGACGAACACGGAGTCGCCGTCGGCGACCTCGATCGGGGTGCCGAGCGGGAAGTTGTACTGGTCCGTGAACGTGAACGGCTCGTCGTGGAGCACCATCTCGTTGCCACCGACGGTCAGCGTGACCTTCTGGTGCGTCGCGTACTGGTGCATGTGCGGCCAGTAGGCGAACAGCGTCGCCGGCTCGTCGAACGTGCAGCCGCCCGACTCCCAGTGCGTCGTGCCCGGCGTCATGTTCGCCGGGATGTTCAGCGAACCGTCGCCGGCGAACACCATCTCGGCCTCGTGGACGACGTCGCCCGGCGCGAGCGTCTTGACCAGGATGCCCGACGTCCCCGTCAGGTCCTCCGACGGGTTGGTGTTGTAGAGGTGGAGGTTCAGGTGGATCCACTGCCCCTGCTCGATCTTCAGCGCGACGCCACCCGGCATCTCGAGATCATCGGTGCCGACGCCCGAGGCGAACAGCATCTCCAGCGCCAGGGAGCCGGCGTCGCAGTCGTACTCCCCGGACTGCAGCCCGCCGAAGCCGCCCAGGCTGTCGCTGATCGACAGCACCGTGTGGTGCGTCCCGTTCGGCCCCAGCGGCCGGAACGCGTTGATGTAGTAGTCCTGGTCGGCCTGGACGCCGATGCACTTGTAGGTCTCCCCCGGCGGGATCGTCCACTCGCGCGAGATCAGTGTCGTGAAGTCCGAGTTGTCCGCGTCCGGCGGCACCGTCACGTCGGCGTCGGGAGCGGTGTCGTCGTCGCCGTCGTCATCGCCGCTGCCGCCACCGCCGCAGGCGACGAGGGAGAGGCTGGTCAGGCCAGAGATCGCAATCGAGGCAAGGCGCACCATTCGCATCGGGGTCCCTCCGGGGAACAGGTGAGGCGCGCAGCATACGAATCGGCATCGCACCTGTGAATGTGGGCAAATGGCCCACCCGGCCGGATTCCAGGGGCGGAATGTGGCCGGCGCCACGCGGGGTTCGGGTGCGCGGGGCCCGCGGGGCCGCACCGTCTGGGGCTATTCTGATCGAGGGGAAGACCGTGCCCGAGCTGCGCAACGTCATCGTGTTCGCCCTCGGCGGGGCGCGCTACGCCGCCGAGCTGCGGTGGGTCCGCGAGGTGATCACGCTGGGCTTCGTCACCGAGGTGCCGACGGCACCGGCCGGGCTGACCGGCGCGTTCAACCTGCGCGGGACGATCGTCCCGGTGCTCGATCTGCCGGCGCTGCTCGGCATCGGCGCGCCGGCGACGCCGCGCCAGGGTGACGGCGCGCTGCTGCTCGAGGCCGACCAGGCGCTGGCGGCGCTGCGCGTCGACACGATCGACGAGGTCGGCACGCTGCCCGCGGGCACCTCGCCGGGGACGATCATCGACGCCCGCGGGCGGATGGTCGTGCTCGTCGATCCGCCGGCGCTGCTGCGCCGCGCCGCGGCCGCGGCGTGGGCGGTCCGCGGCATCCCGCAGCCCGACGACGAGGCGATGGCGTGGGACCGCGCCGCGCCCGGAGCGCCGCTTGACTGAGCGCGGCGACGACGAGACGCCCGGCACCGGCGAGCACGAGCCGGCGGCCGACTTCGGCGCCGACGAGCTGGTGATGCTGCGCCAGTTCTTCCGCGACGAGGCGGCCGAGGCGCTCGAGGCGGTGACGACGCGCGCGCTCGCCGCGGCGGCCGGCCCGATCGCGACCGAGGCGGTCACCGAGATGATGCGGGTGACCCACACGCTCAAGGGCTCCGCGGGCACGGTCGGGCTGCCGTCGGTCGTCGACCTCGCGCACCGGTTCGAGACCGCGCTGTCGGGGCTGCGCACCGGCGCCGCGGCGTGGACGCCGGCGGTCGCCGACCTCGTCGTCGAGATCGCCGACGGGATGCGCGCCCACGTCGACGCCGCCGATCCGCACGCCGCCGCGTCGCTCGCCGAGCGGGTGCGCGGGCTGTGCGCGCGGCTCGCCCAGGCGCCCGGGCCCGGGGCGACCGCGGCGGCGACCGCGCCCGCGGCGCCCGCC